>JAKBBK010000057.1 GCA_021808525.1 Pseudomonadota bacterium | reverse complement strand
CTAGTGTGGCGGGGTCGATGGCACGCCACGCCACGCAACCCAAGCATCCGCCATGCCTACGCTCCTGATGTGCCCCAACGGTTCCGATCTGCTCTCCCTCACGCGCTGGCACGATGTACCCGAGGGCAGCTTGCGCGACCGCTGGGGCAGGGAGCCTCGCTCGCTGGCTTTCTGGCCCTCCAGAATGCACTGCCATGAACCGAATCCCCTTGCTTGCCGTGCTTTTTGTTCTGGCCATTGCCGGCGGTTTGCTGAGCATGGTGCTCGCCGGTGTGTTCGGGCTTGTCACGCTGCGCAAGTTGGGCAAGAACCCGCAGACCCAGGGGTGCATGGGCATGCACGTCTATCCGTGGGGCCAGGCCCTGAGCGTCGCGTCGGTCATGACGCTGCCTCGAGGGTACGAGCGCTGGAGGCGGCGTGGTCGGGTGGGCTATTTGTTCGCCGATGGCGATGTGATCCTCGCGCACACCACCCGCCTGGATCGCTGGCTGGGACGGACTTGCTATTCGCTGGCCATGTTCAGTGCCGCATTGCTGGGGGTCGTGTTGGTCATTCACTCCGTGTTCTGAGTGCCCGGCCATGACGCTGCGCCGCTCGTATGCGCGCTGGATCCTTAGAGTTCGGTCGGTTACCTGCTCCCCGATTGCGACGCGATCTATGCCCCTACGACCCCTCTGGATCGTTGCATCGGGCGGATCGACTACGTGCTCTTCCCGGGAGGTGCCGCGCTGCCGGGCCTTGTGCTTGCGATCGACCGCCTGTCCTGAAGTCTGGCGTGCTCCTGCGCTGTGAACGGGCTGGCCGGGTTGCAGGCCGGCGCTTGCGGCCTTGGCCTCAGCTGCGCGCCATGCGCCGGCGCGCGTGGGCGGCCACGCCGTCGCGCAGGGCCCAGCGCAGGGGCTGGGCGAGCACGCGGATGCTGGCGCGCAGGGCCTCGCGCCGCAGGGGAGAGGGCGGGGGCATGCGCAGCAGCGGGTAGGCCCAGTCGGGGAGTTCGTGCAGGGCGGCCTGCACGAACAGCTGTTGCAGGCCCCCCGGAGCATCGGCGGCCGGCATGCGGCGCAACAGGTCGAGCACGAAGCGCGAGCGTTCGGAGAACTCGAGCTCGCCGCGGAAGGCGAGCAGGTCCTCGGCAGCCTGGGCTTCGCTGCGGGCGATGCGCGCATGGGGCAGCGCCTGTTCCACGCAGCCCAGCGCGAGGGGAATGCGGGCCATTTCCTCGAAATACCCGTCGCGCCGCTCGGGGGGCATGGCGGGGTCGACGAACACGCGGTGGGCGTGCAGGAAGCTCCAGGTCTCGCTCAGGTGCACCCAGTAGAGCAGCTGCGGGTCGTCGGCGCGGTAGGCGCGGCCGTCGGGGTGGAGCCCGCGCACCTGGGTGTGGATGGCCCGCACCCGCGCCAGGGCCTGCTCGGCCATGGCGCTGGAGCCGTAGCTGGTTTCGGCGATGAAGCGCGCGGTGCGTGCCAGGCGCCCGCGCAGGTCCTGGCGGAAGGAGGAGTGATCCCACACGCCGGCCAGGGCCAGGGGGTGCAGGGCCTGCAGCACCAGGGCAGCGATGCCCCCGACCATCATGGAGGGGAAGTCGGCGTGCACCCGCCAGGTCTGGGAGTCGGGGCCGAACAGCCCGGGGTCGCCGGCCGGCTGCAGGTATTGCACCGGGGCGCGTCCGTCGCCGCCGGCGACGATGCGCACGCGGCGGCGCAGGGCTTCGCGCAGCATGGGGCCTGGTGCCTGCCGGTGGCGGCCTGGGGCGTGGACGCGGCGGAGAGGGGCCGGAAGGGGCCAGGAGGGGCCGGCCTTACCAGCTGCCCACGTTGGGCATGTCGGTCCAGGGCTGGGCGGGGGGAAGGGCCTCGCCCTTTTGCAGCAGCTCGATGGAAATCTGGTCGGGCGAGCGCACGAAGGCCATGCGGCCGTCGCGGGGCGGGCGCAGGATGGTCACGCCATGGGATTGCAGGCGCTCGCAGGCTTCGTAGATGTTGTCCACCGCGTAGGCGAGATGCCCGAAATTGCGCCCGCCGGTGTAGGTTTCGGGGTCCCAGTTGAAGGTCAGCTCCACCTGGGCGTCCTCGTCGCCGGGGGCGGCCAGGTAGACCAGGGTGAAGCGACCCTTCTCGTGGTCGGTGCGGCGCACTTCGTGCAGGCCCAGGGCGTCGCGGTAGAAGGCCAGGGAGGCGTCCAGGTCGGTCACGCGGACCATGGTGTGCAGGTATTTCATCGGGTGTCTCGGGTGGGTGGGGGCGGCGGTGCCGGAGCGGGCGCCGGTTTCGGGGAAATCGTAGTGCTCCTCGCGCCGGCGCGTGCGGCGGGCCCTCGAACGGGCGCGTCTTGCGGCGCGGGGGCGGCCTCGCGTACCCTCGTGTGCATCCCCTTTCCAGGTGTCCGATGAGCTCTGAACTTCTGCCGTCCCCGGTACGCCTGCAGCGCGATGGCGCGGTGGCGGTGCTGGAACTGAACCGCCCGCAGGCGCTGAACGTGGTGGACCTGCCCACGGCGCGGGCCTTCCTGGCCGCCTGCCGCGAACTCTCCGGCGATGCCTCGGTGCGTGCCGTGCTGCTGTGCGGCGCGGGCCGCAGCTTCGGCGTGGGGGGCGACCTGCGGGCCATGGCCGAGGGCGAGGCGGCCGAGGTGGCCGGGGAACTGATCGCCGCCCTGCACGAGTCGGTGCAGCGCCTGGCGGCGCTGGATGCGCCGGTGGTGGCCGCGCTGCAGGGCGTGGTGGCCGGCGGAAGCTGGAGCCTGGCGCTGGCCGCCGACCTGGCGCTGGCCTCCGACGACGCGGTGTTCACTCTGGCCTACGCGCAGATCGGGGCCAGTTGCGACGTGAACGCCTCGTGGGCCCTGCCGCGTATGGTGGGGCTGCGCCGGGCGCTGCAGATCGCCCTGCTGGGCGAGCGCCTGGACGCTGCGCAGGCGCTGGAACTGGGGGTGGTCAACCGCGTCGTGCCGGCGGCGCAGTTGCGCGAGCAGGCGCTGGCGCTGGCGCGGCAGTTGGCCGAGGGTCCGACCCTGGCCTACGGGCGGCTCAAGCGCCTGATGCGCGAGTCTTTGGAGCATTCGCTGGGCGGGCAGCTCGAGCGCGAGCGCCAGGCCTTCCTGCAGGGGGCGCGCACGCAGGATTTCCAGGAGGGGGTTGCGGCCTTCCTGAACAAGCGCCCGCCGCGTTTCGAGGGGCGCTGAGGGCCTGCCCGTCCCCCAGGAAACCAGGAAACCAGGAAACCAGGAGTCCCGCATGTTCGAGGCGTATATCGTTCGCGCGCTGCGCACGGCCGGGGGCCGGCGCGGCGGAGCTCTGTCGGGGTGGCATCCGGTGGACCTGGCGGCCAGCGTGGTGGACGGGCTGCTGGAACGCAGCGGGGCCGACCCGGACTGCGTGGAGGACCTGATCGTGGGATGCGTGTCCCAGGCGGGGGAGCAGTCGACGAATGTGGGGCGCAACGTGGTGCTGGCGTCCAGCCTGCCCGAGAGCGTGCCGGGCTGTTCGGTGGACCGGCAATGCGGTTCCTCGCAACAGGCGATCCACTTCGCCGCCCAGGCGGTGATGTCCGGGGCGATGGACGTGGTGATCGCCGCCGGCGTGGAAAGCATGAGCCGGGTGCCCATGGGCCTGCCGCACAGCCTGCCGGCGCGCGAGGGACTGGGGCGCTACCTGAGCCCGCGCATGCAGCAGCGCTACGGGGAGCGGGAGTTCAGCCAGTTCCGTGGGGCCGAGTCCATCGCGCAGCGCTTCGGCCTGGCGCGCGAGCAGCTGGACGCCTATGCGCTGCAAAGCCACCGGCGTGCGGCGCAGGCAGCGCAGGAGGGGGCTTTCGAGCAGGAGATCCTGCCCCTGCGGGCGCGCCTGGCCGACGGCAGCGAGGGCCCGCCGCATCTGCGGGACGAGGGCGTGCGGGCCGACGCCAGCGCGCAGGCCCTGGCGGGCCTGAAGACCCTGCAGGAAGGCGGGGTGATCACCGCGGGCAACGCCAGCCAGATCTGCGACGGCGCGGCCGCCGTGCTGCTGGCCAACGAACGGGGGCTGCGCCGCCTGGGGGCCGAGCCGCTGGCGCGCGTGCACCACATGAGCGTGATGGGGGGCGACCCGGTGGTCATGCTGCTGGCGCCGCTGGAGGCCACGCGCCGCGCGCTGGCGCGCAGCGGCATGGCCCTGGCGGACATCGATCTGGTCGAGGTCAACGAGGCGTTCGCGTCGGTTCCGATGGCCTGGGCGCGCGAGCTGGACGCCGACCCGGAGCGCCTGAACGTGCACGGCGGGGCCATCGCCCTGGGGCATCCGCTGGGGGCTTCCGGCGCGCGCCTGATGTGCACCCTGGTGCATGCGCTGCACCGGCGCGGCGCCCGCTACGGCCTGCAGACCATGTGCGAGGGCGGGGGCATGGCCAACGTGACCATCGTCGAGAGGCTTTGAGCGCCCGCGGGGCCTGCCCGGGGCTGGCTCAGGGGCTGGCGGGCCGGCGCCAGGCGCGGCGGATGGCCTGCCAGGCCAGGTCCACCGCGGCGCGTTCGCGCTGGGATTCGAGGCAGACGAAACGCAGGTCGCAAGGCAGTTCGACGCGGTCGGCGATGACCAGGCCCTCGCGCTGGCTCTCGCGCATGGCCACGGCGTCGCGCGCCAGGGAAAGACCCACGCCGGAGCGCACCAGGGCCAGCATGGAGGCTTCCTGGTCGACCAGGGCGACGCGGTTCTGGCGCAGCCCCAGGGGCTCCAGGGCCGCCTGCAGCAGACGCGAATGCACCGATTGCGCGGGCGTGAGCACCCAGGGCAGGCGCACCAGGTCGGCCCAGCCGCGGCCCTGGACCTGCGGGCCCCAGCCGGCGGGGGCGATGACCCGGTAGGCGAAGCGGGCCAGCACCTCGTCGTGGAAGGGGCCGGGCGGGCGCCGCGTGCCGCCGGGGGGCGCTTCGTTGGGGTCGCCGAGGTAATAGCCCACGTCGATGCTCTTGGCCTGCAGGCGCTCGAGCACCTCGCCGCTGACCCCGTGCTGGAGCTCGGGCTCGAGTTCGGGGGCCAGGGCGACGAGTTCGCGCAGGAAGGCGCCCAGGCGGGTGAACTCGGGGTCGAGGATGGTGCCAATGCGCAGCGGGCCGCGCACCGCGCCCTTGACCCGCTGGGCGGCCTGTTCGAACTCGGCCAGGCCCTCGAGCGCGCGCTCGGCGTGGCTGAGCAGCGCGGCCCCTTCGCGGGTGAGCAGCATGCCGTTGGCGGTGCGCTGGAACAGTTCCACGCCCAGGCGCTCGCCGAGTTCCTTGAGTTGCTGGCTGAGGGCCGGCTGGCTGCGGTGCAGGCGCTGGGCGGCGCGCGACACATGGCCTTCGCGGGCCACGGCGACGAAGGCTTGCAGCAGGCGGGGGTCGATGGCTCGCATGGGGGGCATCCCGGGTTGTCGACATTGTGCGCCCGGGGCCCGTGCTGGCCGCGGCGCCCCTGCGGCAGGCCTCATGCCTTGCAACCGGGGGCCGCGAGGTGGTGACTCAGGCGCCTCGGAGTGCAGCCTCCGGGGGCCGGGTCGCGCTGGGGCGCAGCAGCACCGGCACCGACTTGGAGGCCGGGGTGCCGCAGCCGTCGGCGGCGCTTTCCAGGGGAACCAGGGGATTGGTCTCGGGGTAGTAGGCGGCGATGCAGCCGCGCGGGATGTCGTAGTCGACCAGGGTGAAGCCCTGGACGCGGCGCTCCACGGTGTCGTCCCACACGGTGTCGAGATCGACGCGGGCGTGCCGGGGCAGGCCGAGCGCCTCGCGGTCGGCGGGGTGGATGAACACCACGTCGCGCCGCCCGAACACGCCGCGGTAGCGGTCGTTCATGGCGTACACGGTGGTGTTGTACTGGTCGTGCGAGCGCAGGGTGGTGAGCACCAGCACCCCCTGCGCGTGCCGCCGGCGCGCGCGGTGCAGCGGGGAGTCGGTGTCCACCGCGTGCACGATGAACTGGGCCTTGCCGCTGTCGGTCAGCCACCGGCGCTGGCGCGAGGCGATGCGCAGGTGGAAACCGCCCGGCGCGGCCACGCGCTGGTTGAAGTCCTCGAAGCCGTCGACCACCTTGGCGATCTCGTCGCGGATGCGCGCGTAGTCCTGCGCCAGCCACAGCCAGTCCACCGGGCTGGCGCCCAGCGTGGCCTGTGCCACCCCGGCGACGATGGCCACTTCCGAGCGCAACTGCGGGGAGGCCGGACGGTTCCTGCCGAAGGACAGGTGCACCTGGCACATGGAGTCTTCCACGGTGACTCCCTGTTCCACGCCCTGCTGCAGGTCCTTCTCGGTGCGGCCCAGGGTGGGAAGGATCAGCGCCTGGCGCCCGTGCACCAGATGGCTGCGGTTGAGCTTGGTGGACACCTGCACCGTGAGCGCGCAGTTGCGCAGGGCCTGCATGGTGCGTTCGGTGTCGGGCGCGGCCATCACGAAATTGCCGCCGAGCGCGAAAAACACCCCCACGCGCCCGCGCAGCATGGCCTCGATGGTGGCCACCACGTCCAGCCCGTGGCGGCGCGGCGGCTCGAATCCGTAGACCGCGCGCAGGCGGTCGAGAAAGCGCGCGTCGGGGCGTTCCTCGATGCCCATGGTGCGGTCGCCCTGCACGTTGGAGTGCCCGCGCACCGGGCACAGGCCGGCGCCGGGCTTGCCGATCTGGCCGCGCATCATGAGCAGGTTGGACAGCATCTGTACGTTGGCCATGGCGTGCTTGTGCTGGGTCAAGCCCATGCCCCAGGTGGCGATGACCCGCTGGCCGCGGCAGTAGATGTCGGCCAGCGCGTGGATCTGCGCCAGCTCGACCCCGGATTCCTCGACCAGCTGCTGCCAGGGCTGCTCGCGCAGGTCGGCGGCGAAGGCGTCGAAGCCGCTGCAGTGCTGGTGGATGAACTCCACGTCCAGCACCCGCGCACCTCCCGCGGACCGCGCAGCGTCGTCGAGTTCGAGCACCCGCTTGGCCAGGCCCTTGAGCAGCGCGAAATCGCCGCCTACGCGGGGCTGGACGAACACCGAGCTGATCGGGGTGCTGCCGCCGGTGAGCATCTCGAGGGGGCTTTGCGGATCGGTGAAGCGCTCCAGTCCGCGCTCGCGCAGCGGGTTGATGGACACGATGGTGGCGCCGCGGCGCGCGCATTCGCGCAGCTCGCCGAGCATGCGGGGGTGGTTGGTGCCGGGGTTCTGGCCGAACAGCAGCAGGGTGTCGGCCTGCGCGAAGTCGTCCAGCGTGACCGTGGCCTTGCCCACGCCGACGGTACCGGGCAGGCCGCGGCTGGTGGCCTCGTGGCACATGTTGGAGCAGTCGGGGAAGTTGTTGGTGCCGTAGGCACGCACGAACAACTGGAACAGGTAGGCAGCTTCGTTGCTGGTGCGCCCGGAGGTGTAGAAGCTGGCCTGGTCGGGCTCCGGCAGTGCGCGCAACTCGCGCGCGATGAGGGCGAAGGCGTCCTCCCAGGCGATGGGACGGTAGCGGTCGCTGGCGGGGTCGTAGACCATGGGCTCGGTCAGACGCCCGTGCTGCTCGAGCTCGTAGTCGGACTGGCGCAGCAGCTCGCGCACGGTGTGGCGGGCGAAGAAGTCGGCGTCGATGCGTCGCGACGTGGCCTCGGCGGCCACCGCCTTCACCCCGTTCTCGCAGAACTCGAAGGTGGACTTGTGGTTGCGGTCGGGCCATGCGCAGCCTGGGCAGTCGAAGCCCTCGGGCTGGTTCTGCGACAGCAGCATGCGCAGCTTGGCGGGGTCGACCCGCTCGCGCAGCAGCGTGACGGCGACTTGCTTGAGGGCGCCCCAGCCCGCCGCGGGCTGGTCGTAGCTGTGGATGCCGGATTCGGGACTCGACATGGTCGGGAGAGGGGGGGAGGGCGGATGCCGTGTACGGGAAAACCCCAATCCTAGGCAGGCTTGAATACACCCACGAGTTGCAATGAATTGCAGTTCTTGATGCGATAAAGCGCCAATTCACCGTCATCCTGGTGTCCCGTGGCGATAACTGTCGTGTACGCAGCGCGGAAAGCCCTCGTACACTCGGCCGCACCAAGCCGCACCAAGCCGCACCAAGCCGCGCGCAGAGCGCCGGTGCGCGGCCGCGGTTCGCGCCGGCGCGGGCGGGGCGGGACGGGAATCTTTCAACGCAGACGGAGACGAGGCATGGGTTGGCTCGAGCAATCGATCATGCATACGCGCGGCGTCGCGCGCGGCAAGGTGGGGGCGACCCACCAACTGCCGGAATCCAGGCAGGGCACGTTCCACTACACCATCGGTCCGTACTCGGAACCGGTGCTGGAGATTCAACCGGGTGACCGCGTGGTGATCGAGACGCGGGATGCCTTCGAGGGCAAGGTCAAGACCGAGCAGGACCTCCCGAGCAAGGTGCTGACGGTGCCGTTCCTGAACCCGCAGAACGGCCCGATCATGATCGCGGGCGCGGAAAAGGGCGACGTCGTCGCGGTGTACATCGAGTCCATCAAGCCGCGAGGGGACAATCCGCGCGGCACCTGCTGCCTGATTCCGCGTTTCGGGGCCTTGACCGGGACCGATTACACCGCGACCCTGAACGATCCGCTGCCGGAGATCACGCGCAAGATCGACCTCGACGAGGAAGGGGTGTACTGGAGCCGGCGGGTGACCCTGCCGTACCGGCCCCATATCGGCACGCTGAGCCTGTCGCCTGAAATCGATTCGATCAACTCCCTGACCCCGGATACCCACGGCGGCAACATGGACGTGCCCGACATGGGGCCGGGCAGCATCACCTACCTGCCGGTGCGTTCGCCGGGCGGGCGACTGTTCATCGGCGATGCCCATGCCTGCCAGGGCGACGGCGAGGTGTGTGGTACGGCGGTGGAGTTCGCCAGCACCACGACCATCCACGTCGAACTGATCAAGAACTGGGCCATTGCCTGGCCGCGCCTCGAGAACGATGCCCTGCTGATGACCATCGGCAGCGCGCGCCCGCTGGAGGATGCCACGCGTATCGCCTACACCGAACTGGTGCGCTGGATGAGCGAGGAGTACGGCTTCGACCGCTGGGACGCCTACATGATGCTGAGCCAGTGCGGTCAAGTGCGCCTGGGCAATTTCGTCGACCCGAAATACACGGTCGGGTCGGCCATTCGCAAGAAGTACCTGGCCGCCTCCGCGGCCTGAACCCATCCTCGACATCAGGAGACGAAGACATGGATCTGGGACTCAAGGGCCTGCGGGCCGTCGTGACGGGCGCCAGCAAGGGCATCGGGCGCGCCATCGCCGAGGCTTTCGCGCAGGAAGGCGCGAACGTCGCGGTGTGCGCGCGCAACCAGGCGGCGGTGGACGAGACGGTGGCGTCGCTCAGGCAGGCCGGCGTGGACAGCCTCGGCGCCGCGGTGGACGTGGCCGACCACGCGGCGCTCAAGCGCTGGGTGGGCGAGGTCGCCAGCCGCTGGGGCGGGGTGGACATCGTCGTGGCCAACGTGAGCGCGCTGGCGATCGGCCAGGACGAGGCTTCCTGGCGCCGGGAATTCGAGACCGACATGATGGGCACGGTGCAACTGGTCGACGCCGCGATGCCCCATCTCGAGCAGAGCAAGGCGGCTTCGATCGTGACCATCTCCAGCGTGTCGGCGCGCGAGATCGACTTCGCGGCCGGCCCCTATGGCGTGTTCAAGGCGGCCATCGTGCACTACACCCAGGGCCTGGCCCATCAGCTGGCCCCCAAGGGCATCCGTGCCAATACCGTGTCGCCGGGCAATACCTATTTCGAGGGCGGCGTCTGGGAACATATCCGCAATACGAACCCCAAGCTGTACGCGGATTCGCTGGCGCTGAACCCCATGGGGCGCATGGGAACGCCGCAGGAGATGGCGCGCGCGGTGGTGTTTCTGGCCAGCCCGGCCGCAAGTTTCATCAGCGGGACCAATCTGGTGGTGGATGGCGCGTTGACACGCGGCGTGCAGCTCTGAGGAGCAGCGGACGTCCCCGGCGCGCCGTGCGGGGGCGTCCAGCCGCCGGCCCCCCGTCCACGGGCGGCCAGGAGAATTATCCGGAAAACTTATAAAGCTCCCTGGGCTTCCGATTGGAATTCGGCGGGCGCGCGGACTAGGCTTATTCCATCCACGCGATCGGATACCCCCACAGGAGCTTTTTCATGAACAAGGCACGCGAGCCCGGTGTGACCGGCGCTTCCGCCAACGCTGCGAAGCGCGCGGTGGTTGGCAATTTCATCGGCGGACGCATGGTCGAGGCGAGCAGCCCGCGCCGGCAGCCGATCACCAACCCGGCCACCGGGGAGCTCAGCGGTGAAGTGGTGCTGTCCAACGCCGCCGACGTCGGCGCCGCGGTGGCGGCCGCGAGCGCGGCCTTTCCGGCCTGGGCCGCGATGGCGCCGCTGCGTCGCGCGCGTCTGATGAACCGCCTGCTCGCACTGGTCGAGCAGCACAAGCAGGAACTCGGGCGCGCCATCACCCTGGAACACGGCAAGGTGTTGTCCGACGCCGTCGGCGAGGTCGAGCGGGGCATCGAGATCATCGAGTTCGCCTGCGGCATCCCCCAGTTGCTCAAGGGGGATTACACCGAGCAGGTGGCCACCGGGATCGACAACTGGACCATGCGTCAGCCCCTGGGCGTGGTGGCTGGGATCACCCCGTTCAATTTCCCGGTGATGGTGCCGGCCTGGATGTACCCGGTGGCGCTGGCCACCGGCAATACCTTCGTGCTCAAGCCCAGCCCGCTGGACCCGACGCCCTCGCTGTTGATGGCCGAGCTGATTCGCGAGGCGGGTTTCCCCGAGGGCGTGTTCAACGTCGTGCAGGGCGACAAGGAGGCGGTGGATGCGCTGCTCGTGCACCCGGACGTGCAGGCCTTGTCCTTTGTCGGATCCACGCCGGTGGCGCAGTCGATCTATGAAACCGGCGCGCGCCACGGCAAGCGGGTGCAGGCCCTGGGCGGGGCGAAGAACCACCTGGTGGTGATGCCGGACGCCGACATCGACAAGGCGGTGGACGCCCTCATCGGTGCCGCCTTCGGCTCGGCCGGCGAGCGCTGCATGGCGATCTCGGTGGCGGTGCTGGTGGGCAGCGCGGCCGACGCGGTGCTGCCGCAGCTGGAGCAGCGCGCGCGCGCATTGCGCATCGGCCCGGGCGTGCAGGACAGCAGCGAAATGGGCCCGATCGTGACGGCCGCGGCGCGCCAGCGCATCCGCTCCGCGATCGACGCCGGGGTCGCCGCGGGTGCCAGCCTGGTGGTGGACGGCAGGGATTTTGCGGTGCCCGGCCACGAGGGCGGCTTCTTCCTGGGCGCCACGGTGTTCGACCATGTTCGCCCGGACATGGCCCTGTACCGCGAGGAGATCTTCGGGCCGGTGCTCAGCTGTGTGCGCGTACCCACCTTCGACCAGGCGCTGCAGCTGATCAACTCCCACGAGTACGGCAACGGCGTGTCGCTGTTCACCAGCGACGGCGGCGTGGCGCGTGAATTCGCGCGCCGCGTGCAGGTGGGCATGGTGGGGGTGAACGTGCCGATCCCGGTGCCCATGTCCTGGCATGGCTTCGGGGGCTGGAAGCGCAGCCTGTTCGGCGACATGCATGCCTACGGAGAGGAGGGCGTGCGCTTCTACACGCGCCAGAAGAGCGTGATGCAGCGCTGGCCGGATTCCATCGCCAAGGGGGCGGAGTTCGCGATGCCGAACGCTAGATGAGTTGCCCCCTTCGTCGCGGGGGGCGGCCCCCGCTCCGTCCCCCCAGGGGGGACGCACCCCGCCTTGGGGCGGCCCTGCGGCGGGTGTGCTCTTGGCAGCGGGGTGGGGTGCAGGAAGGGGGCGGCTCGGGCGGGCTGGCGGGCTGGCGGGCTGGCTGGCTGGAGGGCTGGATAGCGCCTTTGGCGGCCCTGAAACCCTGAAGGGCTGAAGCCCTTGGGTGGGGTGGGCTTGGTGCGGGGAGGTGGGTGATGGATGCGCTCGCGTTTGATTACGTGGTGGTGGGGGCCGGGACGGCGGGGTCGTTGCTGGCGAATCGGCTGAGTGCGGATCCGGGGAACCGGGTGCTGTTGCTGGAGGCTGGCGGGCGGGACAACTATCACTGGATCCACATTCCGGTGGGGTACCTGTATTGCATCGACAACCCGCGCACGGACTGGCGCTATCGCACCGAGCCGTCGGCGGGGCTGAACGGGCGCAGCCTGTTGTATCCGCGGGGCAAGACCCTGGGGGGCTGCTCGAGCATCAACGGCATGATCTACATGCGGGGCCAGGCGAGGGACTACGAGGCCTGGGCCAGGATCACCGGTGAGCCGGCCTGGGGCTGGGAGGCCTCGTTGCCGGATTTCATCGCCCATGAGAGCCACTACAGCCTCGATCCGGGGGCGGCCCCGGTGGGCGTGCCGGCGACGGCGCCAGGGGCGGTGGCCGCGAGTTTCGTGTCGCCCGACACCGGCTCGGCGACGCCCGCGCTGCGCGAGAGCGCGCGCTGGCACGGCGCCGGCGGCGAGTGGCGGGTGGAGCGCCAGCGCCTGCGCTGGGACATCCTGGAGGCTTACGCCCAGGCGGCCCGCGAGGCGGGCATTCCGGCCAGCGAGGATTTCAATCGCGGAGACAACGAGGGGGTGGGGTATTTCGAGGTGAACCAGCGCCGGGGCTGGCGCTGGAATGCCTCGAAGGCCTTCCTGCGGCCGGTGCGCCACCGCGCCAATCTGCAGGTCTGGACCCACGCCCAGGTGGAGAGCCTGCGCATCGAGCGCGACGCCGAGGGGCGCCTGCGCTGCACCGGCTGCGCGGTGGTGCGCGAGGGCCGGCGGGTGGAGGTGCGCGCGGCGCGCGAGGTGGTGCTCAGCGCCGGCTCGATCGGCTCGGCGCAGTTGCTGCAGCTCTCGGGCATCGGTCCGGGCGAGCTGCTGCAACAGCATGGCATCGAGGTGCTGCGCGACGCTCCCGGGGTGGGCGCGAACCTGCAGGACCATCTGCAGATCCGCTCGGTGTACAAGGTGCAGGGGGTGCGTACCCTCAACACCCTGGCCAACAGCCTGTGGGGCAAGGCGATGATCGCGCTGGAGTACGCGGTCAAGCGCAGCGGGCCGATGAGCATGGCTCCGTCGCAGCTCGGCGCCTTCACGCGCAGCGATCCCCTGCGTCCCTACCCGAACATCCAGTACCACGTGCAGCCGCTGTCGCTGCCGGCCTTCGGGCAGCCGCTGGACACCTTCCCGGCGTTCACGGCCAGCGTGTGCAACCTCAACCCGACCAGCCGCGGCACGGTGCGCATCCGCAGCGGGGATTTCCGCGAGGCGCCGGCCATCGACCCGAACTACCTGAGCACCGAGGAGGACCGCAAGGTCGCCGCGGACTCGCTGCGCGTGACCCGGCGCATCGTGCAGCAGCCGGCGCTGGCGCCCTACCGGCCGGAGGAGATCAAGCCGGGGCCGCAGTACCAGGACGACGAGCAGCTCGCGCGTGCGGCCGGCGACATCGCCAGCACCATCTTCCACCCGGTGGGCACCACGCGCATGGGCCGGGTCGACGACCCGCTGGCGGTGGTGGACCCGCATTTGCGGGTCATCGGGGTGCAGGGCCTGCGCGTGGTCGACGCCGGGGTGATGCCCCTGATCACCAGCGGCAACACCAACAGCCCGACCCTGATGATCGCGGAGAAGGCCGCGCGCTGGATCCTGGCCGGAACCTGAGTCCGGGCGCGGGGCGCGCCAGCGCCCCGCGGACCTGGCTCAGGCCCGTTCGGTGACGAACTCGCCCATCGGGCGGCGCGACTTGTTCAGCTTGAGCAGCCAGTCGGCCTCGGCGTCGCGGTAGCCCAGGGGCATCAGCAGCACGCTGCGCAGGCCCTTGGCGCGCAGGCCGAGGATCTCGTCCACGGCGGCGGGGTCGAAGCCTTCCATCGGCGTGCTGTCGACGCCTTCGTTGGCGGCGGCCACCAGCGCGAAACCCAGGCCGATGTAGGCCTGGCGCGCGGCGTGCTCGAAGTTCACGTCGGCGCTGCGCTGGGGGTAGGAGCCCAGCAGGCGCTGGCGGTAGTCCTCCCAGCCGGGGATGGTCACGCCGCGGTCGACGTTGGTCTGGTCGAACACGCGGTTGATGCGCTCGGGCGTGTAGGTGTCCCAGGCGGCGAAGACCAGCAGGTGCGAGCCGTCGGTGATCTGGCTCTGGTCGTTGGCGGCGGCGCGGATGCGGCGGCGCAGCTCGGGGTCGCTGACCAGCACGATGTCGTAGGGTTGCAGCCCGCTGGAGCTGGGGGCGAGCCGGGCGACTTCGAGAATGCGTGCCACGGCATCGGCGGGAACGCTACGGGCCGGGTCCATCTTCTTGGTGGCATAGCGCCACTGGCAGAGTTGCAGCAGGTCCATGAGGTTGTTGTCCTGGAAGGGGTTCGGGCGCGCGCGCAATGCGTCACGCTGCATTGCAGCATTGGAACACCAGCGGTGTTTTTTTGCAGATCGCTGCGCTGGGCTTGTCCAGGTATCCCTCAGGCATCCCCCAGGCGTCCCTGCAACGGGGCCCGCAGGGCCATGTCCTGCACAGAGGGCCTTCAGGCCCCGGCCAGCGGCTGGTCGCGGTCGAGCAGCCAGGCGCGGGGGTGGCGGGTCATGCCGATGCGCTCGTAGTAGCGGTCGGCGGCCGGCGCGGCCAGCAGGATGAGCTTGGCCTTGGGGCCCAGCTGTGCCCGCGTGGCCTCGATCAGCGCGCGGCCGATGCCCTGGCCCTGCAGCGCGCGTTCCACGGCCAGGTCGCTGAGATAGCAGGCGTAGTGGAAGTCGGTGACGCTGCGCGCGATGCCGACCAGGCGTTCGCCCTGCCAGGCGCTGACCGTGAGGTTGGCGTTGCGCAGCATGCCCTCGATGCACTCGAGGTCGTCCACCGGGCGGCGTTCGGCCAGCGTGGAAGCGCGCAGCACGCCGAGGAACTGCTCGACGCTGACGGGGGCGTTGACGCGGATGTCGAAGGCGGTGCGGGAGTCGTTCATGCGGGGGGCGTCGATGCGGGGGGCGGCGAGGTCCGTCTGGCCCGTTCAGGCGAAGCGCGAGGGCGCGAAGGGGGCGGGGTCGAGCAGGGTCGGCTGCCCGCACATCATCTCGGCCAGCAGGCGCCCGGTGACCGCGCCCAGGGTGAAGCCATGGTGGGCGTGGCCATGCGCCAGCCACAGGCCGGACAGGCGCGGAGCGGGGCCGATCAGGGGCATCATGTCGGGGGTGCAGGGGCGCTGGCCCATCCAGGGCACGGGATCCAGGCGTTCCCCGAAATCCAGCAGCTCGCGCGCCCGGGGTTCCACGACCTCGAGCTGCCGGGGCGTGGGGGGAGCGTCCAGGTGCGCGAGTTCGGCGCCGGTGGTCAGGCGGATGCCCCGGCGCATGGGGGCGAGCAGGTAGCCCACCTCGGCGTCGAGCACCGGCTGGCCCAGCGGGGCCTCGGCGCGCGGCGCGTAGTGCATGTGGTAGCCGCGCTTGACGGCCAGCGGCAGGCGCAGGCCCAGGCGCCGGGTGAGGGGTTGGGCCCAGGGGCCCAGCGCGATCACCGCCTGCGCGGCCTGGATCTCGCCGGAGTCGGACTGCACCCGCCAGCCATCGCGCAGCGTGGCCGCGTCGCCGCGCAGCAGGGTGCCGCCCAGGCGCTGGAACAAGGCTGCGTAGGCCTGCACCAGGCCCTGGGGATCGGTGCAGGGGACGGGCTGCAGGTAGCGCACGGCACCGGCCAGGCGCGGGCTGAGGGAGGGCTCGGCACGCCGCAGGGCCTCGGCGTCCAGGGCCTCGAAGGGCACGTCGAATTCGCGCCGGCAGTCCTCGGCCGCGCGCACCTCGGCCTGCCAGCGCGCGGGGCTGCGGTAGATGCGCATCCAGCCAGCGGGTCGCAGCAGGCCCTGGGCGCCGGCCCGCGAGGCCAGGGCCAGGTGTTCGTCCAGGCAATGCCGGATGAGGGGCGCGTACTGGCGCGCGATGGCCATGTGGCGCCGCGGTGCGGAGTTGCGCCAGTAGCTCCACAGGAAGGGCAGCAGCGCGGGAAGATCGCGGGGGTGGTAGCGCAGCTCGGGGGCGGTGTTGCGCGCGTAGCGCAGCAGGGTGCCGGTGTCGCGGGGGAAGGCGTAGGGAATGGCGCCTTCGCGCTGGATCAGCCCGGCGTTGCCCATCGAGGTCTCGCCGCCGGGCTCGCGCCGGTCGACCAGCACCACCGAACGTCCGCGCTGCTGCAGGTGCAGGGCCACGCATACGCCGACCATGCCGGCGCCGAGCACGAGGACATCGAAACGGTTGGGCATCGGGTGCGCGTTGCGGTAGCCGGAATGCGGAAGGCGGGACGCGGCGCCACGACGGCGCCAGCGCACAGCATAAACGCTGTCGTGCGGCCTTCCGCGCAAGCCGCCGTCACGCGCGGCCTCGCGGCGCTTCAGCACTCGACGATGTTCACCGCCAGCCCGCCGCGCGAGGTTTCCTTGTACTTGCTGCGCATGTCGGCGCCGGTCTCGCGCATGGTCTTGATGACCTGGTCGAGGGACACCAGGTGATGCCCGCTGCCGCGCAGGGCCATGCGCGCGGAGTTGATGGCCTGCACCGCGCCCATGGCGTTGCGCTCGATGCAGGGAACCTGCACCAGTCCGCCCACCGGGTCGCAGGTGAGTCCGAGGTGGTGCTCCATGCCGATCTCGGCGGCGTTCTCCACCTGGGCGGGGCTGCCGCCGAGCACCGCGCACAGCCCGGCCGCCGCCATGCTGCAGGCCACGCCCACCTCGCCCTGGCAGCCCACCTCGGCGCCGGAGATGGAGGCGTTTTCCTTGTACAGCAGCCCGATGGCTGCGGCGGTGAGCAGGAACTCGGTGATGCCGTGTTCGTCGGCGCCGGGGCACAGCTCGACGTAGTAGTGCAGCACGGCCGGCACGATGCCCGCGGCGCCGTTGGTCGGCGCCGTGACCACGCGCCCGCCGGCGGCGTTCTGCTCGTTGACGGCCAGGGCCCAGAGGTTCACCCAGTCCAGCGCGCGCAGGGGATCGTCGCGCCCCGGGGCCCCCTGCTGGCTCAGCGAGCGCCACAGCGCCGGAGCGCGCAGGCGCACGCGGAAGCCGCCGGGAAGCTCGCCTTCGTCGGCGCGGCAGCCGCGCGCCGCGCAGTCGCGCATGGCGTGCCAGATGCCCAGCAGGCCGGAGTCGATGGCCTCGTCGTCGCGCCAGGCGCGCTCGTTGAGGCGCATGACGTCGCCGATGGAGCAGCGCAGGCGTGCGCAATGCTGCAGCAGTTCGGCGCCGCTGTGGAAGGCCAGGGGCAGTGTCGGCCCGGGCTCGGCGCGCAGGCCGCCGGCCAGCGCCTGGGCGTCGACCACGAAGCCTCCGCCGATGGAATACATGTCCTGCTGCAGCAGCAGCGCGCCGGCGGTGTCGTAGGCGCCGAAGCGCATGCCGTTGGGGTGCAGCGACAGGGCGCGGCCGGGCTCGAGCACCAGGTCGTGCTTGGGATCGAAGGCCACCGGGTGGCGGCCCAGCAGCGCAATCGAGCGGGATTCCCGGACCTGCTGCAACAACTGGGGGATGCGGTCGGGATCGACGCTGTCGGGGCGCTCGCCCATCCAGCCCAGCAGCACCGCGCGGTCGCTGCCGTGGCCGCGGCCGGTGGCCGACAGCGAGCCGTAGAGCTGGCAGCTCACGCGCGCGGTGCGCTCGAGCATGCCGTGTGCGTCGAGCGCGCCGACGAAGCTGCGTGCGGCGCGCATCGGGCCCACGGTATGCGAGCTGGAGGGCCCGATGCCGATGCGGAACAGGTCGAAGACGGAGACGGCCATGGTGGGGGTCCGGGGCGGCCGCGACGGGCCGGGATGAGGTCCATCCTAGACCCGCGGCAGGGCGGCGGGCCCGCCATGTGCCTTCACGCGTCGTGGGTATCCCGCGGCGCGCGAGGCGGGCGAAGGGCGGGGTGCCGGGCGGGGTGCCGGATCAGGCCGCCTGCTCGCAGGTGGCGGCGAGGTCGGCGGCGAAGGCGTCGACGGTCTGCGGCGTGGTGTCCCAGGCGCACATCAGGCGGCAGCCGCCGCCGGCGATGAACTCGTAGAACTGCCAGCCGCGCGCGTGCATGGCGTCGATGACCCGGCGCGGCAGGTGCGCGAACACGGCGTTGGCCTGGGGCGGGTGCATGATCTGCACGCCCGGCAGGCCGCGGATGGCCTCGTGCAGGCGCTGGGCCATGGCGTTGGCGTGGCGCGCGTTGTGCAGCCAGGTGTCGTTCTCCAGCATGCCCACCCAGGGGGCCGAGATGAAACGCATCTTGGAGGCGAGCTGGCCGGCCTGCTTGAGGCGCCACGCGAAGTCGCGCGAGAGCTCGGGGTCGAAGAACACCACGGCTTCGCCCACGGGCAGGCCGTTCTTGGTGCCGCCGAAGCACAGCACGTCCACCCCGGCGCGCCAGGTGATCTCCGAGGGGTGCACGTCCAGCGTGGCCACGGCATTCGCGAAGCGCGCGCCGTCCATGTGCACCTTGAGCTGCCGGCGCTTGGCGATGGCGGCGATGGCGCGTACTTCCTCGACGCTGTAGACGGTGCCGAGCTCGGTGGCCTGGGTCAGCGAGACCACCTTGGGCTTGGGGTAGTGGATGTCGCTGCGCCGGGTCACCAGGTGTTCGATGGCGTCGGGGGTCAGCTTGCCCAGGCGCGCCGAGGGGCTCTCGCTCTCGCCCACCAGCAGCTTGGAGCCGTTGGAGAAGAACTCGGGCCCGCCGCATTCGTCGGTCTCGATGTGCGCCACCGGGGAACACACCACGCTGTGGTAGCTCTGGCACATGGCGGCCAGCGCCAGGGAGTTGGCCGCGGTGCCGTTGAATACGTAGTAGACGTCGCAGTCGGTCTGGAACAGCTCGCGCAGCATGTCGGTGGAGCGCTGGGTCCACACGTCGTTGCCGTAGCCGGGCTGGTGGCCGCAGGCGTTGGCGTCGAGCAGGGATTGCAGCGCCTGCGGGCAGATGCCGGCGAGGTTGTCGCTGGCGAAATGCTGGCGGGCTTCGGTCTTCGGGCTGTGCGGGTCGGTGTGGGTGGAGGTCATGGGCTTGGGGTGCGGTGTCTCAGCCGCTGCTGAGCGCCCCGGCCTTGTCCAGCGCCTCGAGCACCGCGCTGGGCGGCACGCGGCGCACCTGCGGTCGGGCGACGTCTTCCAGCAGCACGAGTTCGAGCATACCTTGCGGGCCGCTGCGGTCCACGGGCAGCAGGTCCAGCCAGCGGGCGGCGGCCACCCGCGGCAGACGGGTGGGCAGGCCGGCGCGCACCAGCACGTCGCGCAGGCGCGCGGCGCTGGCGGGGCTTTGCACCCCCAGGTCCTCGCCCAGCGCGGTGGCCATCCACATGCCCAGCCCCACCGTCTCGCCGTGCAGGTACTGACCGTAGCCGACCAGGGATTCGATGACCCCGCCGAGGCGGGTGCCGAAGCTCAGCGGCGAGGGCGCGCGCTGGAGCTGGCGGTCCTGGGCCTCGATGTGCGCGCGCAATTCGGGAAAGCGCTGCACGGCGTGGGCCACGGCGGCGGACTCGCGCGCGCGCAGCGCGTCGAGCTGGCTTTCCAGCCAGGCGAAGAATTCGGCGTCGCCCACCGCGGCGCATTTGATGACTTCGGCCAGCCCCGCCGAGACCTCGCGGGGCGATTCCTGCTGGGCCTGCAGCATGGCGCGCACGCCCTGGCCCAGGCGCGCGAAGGCCGAGGGCCGGCGCGCCGGCGGCGCGGCGCCCGCATCGGCCGCCGGAGCGACGGCTTCGGCCTGTGCGGCCTGTGTGGCCTGTGCTGGCGGGGCGGACGGTGCCGGCGCCGGTGCCGCAGCGCCGGTGAGGCCCCCCGCCGGGCTCGCGGCGGCGCCGCCCGGTGCA
>JAKBBK010000129.1 GCA_021808525.1 Pseudomonadota bacterium | reverse complement strand
TGGTGGCCAGGGGCAGAATCGAACTGCCGACACGCGGATTTTCAGTCCGCTGCTCTACCAACTGAGCTACCTGGCCAGGTGTTCTCCGGGGTGTTCCCGGTCCTGGGGCTTGCCCGCAGGCGCCGCTGGTTCATTCCGCGTCGCCCCAGGCAAGCCCTACATATTAACAAAGGTTTGCCCCTTCCCGACAAGTCCCGCGCCTGGCGTCGGCTCAGTCGTCCTCGTCGTCCAGCGGGGGCTGCGAGGGTGCCGGAGGAGGGCTCGCGGCTGCGGGCATGGCGCCCGGCAGGCCGGGGAGCCCCTGCAGGCTGGGCGGTGCCGGGCGGCGGCCGTTGCGGCCCCAGTCCACGCCGAGCTGCTTGAGCTTGCGGTACAGGTGCGTGCGCTCCAGCCCGGTCTTGTCGGCCACGCGGGTCATGCTGCCGCCTTCGCGCGCGAGATGGAATTCGAAATACGCGCGTTCGAAATCGTCGCGTGCCTCGCGCAGCGGGCGGTCCAGGGGAAAGCTCTGCTCGGCCAGCAGCGCGGGCGGCTCGGTGGCCGGCATGACGCTGCTCATGCTGGGCTCCAGGCGCGGCCTGGGGGCTGGCTTGCTCAGCCCCTGCTCGACGGCGCGCAGCAGCTTCTGCAGCGCGATGGGCTTTTCGAGAAAGGCCATCGCGCCGATGCGCGTGGCCTCGACGGCGTTGTCGATGGTGCCGTGGCCGCTCATCATGATCACCGGCATGGTCAGCTGACCCGCGCCGGCCCACTCCTTGAGCAGGGTGACGCCGTCGGTGTCGGGCATCCAGATGTCGAGCAGCACCAGATCGGGCCGGAAGCGTGCGCGCATCTCTCGTGCCTGCTGCGCGTTTTCGGCAGCCTCCACGGTGTGGCCCTCGTCGTTCAGAATCTCGGACAACAAGTCACGTATGCCGATCTCGTCGTCCACCACAAGGATGCTTGCCATAGGCCAAGGTATTCCGATGTTTGCCGTCAGTCCCCGCTGGCCGGCGGGGTTGCCATAGCGGGAAATATAAGGGATACGCGGGCCCCGCTCGTTGCCCCTGGCGTGCCCAGATTTTGCACCTCCACGCGGGCATGGTGCTCTTCGGCGATTTTTTTCACCACCGCGAGGCCCAACCCGGTGCCGCGCGGCTTGGTGGTCACATAGGGCTCGAAGGCCCGCGCCAGCACCTTGTCGCTGAAGCCGGGGCCCGTGTCGCTGACCGACAGGCGTACGCGCTGGGTGCCGCTGCTTCCCGAGCGGTAGGTGTCGGTGCGGATGGTCACCCCGCCCTGTTCCTGCCCCGCGATGGCATCCAGCGCATTTTGCACCAGGTTGTGCACAACCTGCCGCAGCTGCGCCGCATCGCCCTCGATGGTGGGCAGCGAGGTGCCCAATTCGGCGTGCACATGCGCGGACTGCGCGGCATACAGGTTGAGCACGTCGCCCACCAGCTTGTTCAGGTCCATCGGCTCCACGTGGGTGACGGGCGTGCGCGCGTAATCGCGGAACTCGTCGACCATGCGGCGCATGGCGGTGACCTGGTTGACGATGGTGCCGGTGGCCCGGGTCAGCATGTCGCGGTCGGAGCCGCTCAGGCGGGACTCGAGTTTCATCTGCAGGCGCTCGGCCGACAGCTGGATGGGCGTCAAGGGGTTCTTGATCTCGTGCGCCAGGCGCCGCGCGACCTCCCCCCAGGCCAGCGAGCGCTGGGCCGAGATGAGTTCGCTGATGTCGTCGAACACCACCACCGCGGCACCCTGGCCGGGCAGCAGCAGGCGCGCGCCACGCACCAGCAGGGTCACGGCCGTGTCGCTGCCCGGCGGGGTGTAGTCCAGCTGGCGCAGCCAGTGGTCGCCGCTGCCGGCGCCGAGTTCCTGGAAGGCGGCCTGGATCTCGGAGGCGAAGCCCTGCAAGCCTTCGACGCTGGCGATGGCCTGGCCGATGGAGCCCTGCACCGCCACGCGCAGCACGCGCGTGGCGCTGGGGTTGGCCAGGGTCAGGCGCAGACTGTCGTCGAGCACCAGCACGCCGGCCGACAGATTGTCCAGCACGCTTTGCAGGTAGGCGCGGGAAGCCTCCAGCGCCTGCCGGCTGGCCTCGGCCTGCTGACGCGCGTCGGCGAGTTGCGCGGTCATCGCGTTGAAGGAGCGGGTCAGGGTTCCCAGCTCGTCGCCGGAGCGCGCCTCGGGGCGCTGGCGAAGGTCACCGCCGGCGACCGCGCGCATGCCGTCGGCCAGCAGCAGCAAGGGGCTCGCGAGCTGGTTGCCCAGCACCACCGCCAGCAGCACGGCGGCGAATACGGTGAGGAACAGGGTGAGGGTCAGGGTCGAGATGTACATGCGCCGCAGGCCTTCGCGGCCCAGTGCGCGCTCCTGGTATTCGGCGTAGGCGCGCTGCACTTCCAGCGCGCTGCGCGAGATCGCGTTGGGCACGTTCTGCACCAGCAGCAGGTAGCGCTGGTGCCCGGGCAGCAGCAGCGAGCGCGTGGGCAGCGGAATCACCACCCGCAGGCGCAGCTGGCTGCTGGCGCTGGCCACGCCGTCCTCGCCGCCCTCGACGCTGGCGAGCTGACCCATCAGGCGCAGCTGGCGCATGGCCTCGGCGCCTGGAAGGTCCGGCACCAGCGCGAAGGGATTGCCACCGGCGCTGGCCACGACGTTGCCATTGCCGTCGAACACCGTGGCCTGCTCCAGGCTGAGTTGCTGCAGAAGCTGCTCCAGCGCCACCGGCGACACGTCTCCGCGCGTGTCCACGAGCTGCCCGGCGACGTTGCGCCCCTTGGCGCTGAGATCGGCCAGCAGCACGTTCAGCGTGGTGCGCCCCAGGTTCAGGCCGGAGGTCAGCGCTCGCTCGACCTTCACGTCGAACCAGGTCTCGATGCTTCGCGCGACGAACTGATAGGACACGACGTAGATGATCACACCGGGCAGCAGGCCCACCAGGGTGAACACCATGGCCAGCTTGAACAGCAGGCGGCTGCCGAAGCGACGCTTGCGCAGGCGCCACAGCAGACGCGAGGACAGGCCCAGGATCAGCAGCAGCAGCAGCGCCGCGACCGCCAGGTTGATCCAGTACAGGATGCCGAACAGGGGGTTCACCGCCGCGGTGTTCTTGGTCGACACGGCGAGCAGGAACACCAGGAACACCACCAGCGGCAGGCCCACGACCAGCGCCACCCAGGAGGCTACGCGGGTGGTGCGGTTGACGGTGCGGTGGTCCATGTGAAGCTGACCTGGGGGAAATCCGCCTGGAGCTGCCAGTCGGACTGCGAGCCCACGTTGAGCTGAAAGGGACGGGGAAGCTGCGACAGATCCAGCTCGAAATGCCCGCCCAGCTGGTAGGTCTGCCCCTGCTTGAGGTTCTTCGCGTCGGCCACCTTCAGGTGGGCGACATGCTGCACCTGGTTGAGCGCATCGTCCAGGGTGTGGTAGCTGGTGCGCAGCCCGCCGGTGGACACGCGGTACTTGCCCAGCAGCGGCTCGTAGCCCAGGCGCGTGAGCTGCTGGCCCTCGCCGATGCTGGCGTTGAACCACCACCAGCGCGATTGGGACACGCTCATGCTCGTGAGGAAATACAGGGGAATTCCGCGGTGCAACGCGTCTTCGAGGGTCACTGGAAGCGCGAAAACGACCGTGACATTGGCATAGACGCCGTCGGCGTCGAGCTCCACGCTCGGCGGTTGCGCATCCACGGTGGCCGCCCGTGCCGGCGCCAGGGCCGGCAGCAGGGTCGCGGCCGCGCCGGCCCCCGCGCAGGCCAGCACGCGGCGGCGCATCGGGTCAGGGGCCTGCGACGGACTCATGCGGGGTCATCGGCACGCTTGGCGAACAGGGCGTAGTAGAAGCCGTCGCGCTCTGGCGACCGGTCAGGCAGGATCTGCCCGGGTGCGGCCAATGCTAGCGCATC
>JAKBBK010000128.1 GCA_021808525.1 Pseudomonadota bacterium | reverse complement strand
CCGACGCCGGCTCCCCCGCCACCGCCGCGCTGTGGGGCCTGGCCCGCGTGGCCGCCAACGAATGCCACCCGCTGCGCCTGCACCTGGTGGACCTGGTGGACAGGGTGGACCAGGTGGACCGGATGGACCCGGCGACCTCCGGCGACGAGGTCCAGGCCCAGGCCGAACGCCTGCTGGACGAAGTCCTGCACGGCGACGGCGAAGAGGAAGTGCGCCTGCGCCGCCACGACGCCCAATGGCTGCGCCAGGCTCCGCGCCTGCGCCCCGCCTCCCTGCAGGCCGCCGCCGCGCAGGACGACCCGGCCGCTGCCTGGCGCCTGGACTTCCGCCTGCCCGGCCAGTTGCGCAACCTGCAATGGCAGCAGGTACCGCGCCGCGACCCAGGTCCCGGCGAAGTGGAAATCCGCGCCATGGCCGCCGGGCTGAACTTCCGCGACATCATGTACGCCATGGGCCTGCTGGCCGACGAGGCCGTGGAGCAGGGCTTCGCCGGCGCCAGCCTGGGCCTGGAAGTCGCCGGCCGGGTGCTGCGCTGCGGCCCCGGCGTGCGCGAGCTGCGCCCCGGCGACGAGGTGCTGGCCTTCGCCGGCGCCAGTTTCGCCAGCCACGTGGTGGTGCCCGAGCGCGCCGTCGCCCGCAAGCCCGCGCACTGGAGCTTCGCCGAGGCCGCCACCGTGCCCACGGTGTTTTTCACCGTCTGGTACGCCCTCAAGCACCTGGCCCGGCTGCAGCGCGGCGAGCGCGTGCTGGTGCACGGCGCCGCCGGCGGCGTGGGCCTGGCCGCCATCCAGATCGCGCGCCTGCTCGGCGCCGAGGTCTACGCCAGCGCCGGCAGCCCCGCCAAGCGCGAGTTCGTGCGCCTGTGCGGCGCCCACCACGTGGTGGACTCCCGCAGCCTGGACTTCGACCGCGAGGTGCTGCGCGCAAGCGAGGGCCAGGGCGTGGACGTGGTGCTCAACTCCCTGGCCGGCGAGGCCATCACCCGCAACCTGATGGCCCTCAAGCCCTTCGGGCGATTCATCGAACTGGGCAAGCGCGACTTCTACGAGAACACCCCCGTCGGGCTTCGCCCCTTCCGCAACAACCTGAGCTATTTCGGGGTGGACGCCGACCAGCTCATGCAACTTCGCCCCGAGCTGGCCCGCGAAGTGTTCACCGAGGTCATGCAGGCCTTCGCCGACGGCCAGCTGCACCCCCTGCCGCACCGCGTGTTCCCCGCCGAGCAGGCGGTGGACGCCTTCCGCCACATGCAGCAGGCGCGCCAGATCGGCAAGGTGGTGCTGGCGCTGGACCGCGCCCCCCGGCTCATCCACCCCGCGCAGCCCCCGCGCCTGCAGCTGCGCCCCGAGGCCACCTACCTGGTCAGCGGCGGGCTGGGCGGCTTCGGCCTGGCCACCGCGCAGTGGCTGGCCGAGCGCGGCGCGCGCCACCTGGCGCTGCTCGGGCGCCGCGGCCACGACACCCCCGGCCTGGCCGAAGCCCTGCCCGCGCTGCGCGAGGCCGGCGTGCAGGTGCGCGTGCTCGCCTGCGACGTCAGCCAGCGCGAGGCCCTCGCCGCCGCGCTGCGCGACATCCAGGCCACCATGCCCCCGCTGCGCGGCGTGGTGCACGCCGCCATGGTGCTGGACGACGCCCTGCTCTCCGGGCTGGACGAACAACGCCTGCG
This sequence comes from Pseudomonadota bacterium, assembly GCA_021808525.1. Classification (GTDB taxonomy): domain Bacteria; phylum Pseudomonadota; class Gammaproteobacteria; order Burkholderiales; family Burkholderiaceae_C; genus Thiomonas_A. The sequence goes on along the minus strand of JAKBBK010000128.1, from coordinate 2,331 downwards.
GCGCGTGCTGCAGCCCAAGCTCGACGGCGCCTGGAACCTGCACGAGCTCACCCGCGAGCAGGCGCTGGACCTGTTCGTGCTGTATTCCTCCGCCACCACCCTGCTGGGCAACCCCGGCCAGGCCAACTACGTGGCCGCCAACGCCGCGCTGGAAGCCCTCGCCCGGCTGCGCCGCGCCCAGGGCCTGCCGGCCTGCGCCCCTGCCTGGGGGCCCATCGCCGACGTGGGCGTGCTCACCACCAACACCGTCGCCCGCGACAGCCTGGCCACCCGCCTGGGCGCCCCCGCGCTGCCCGCCCGCGAGGCCCTGGCCATGCTCGAGCGCCTGCTGCTGCAGGGCCTGCCCGGCGCGGCGGTGCTGGACTTCAGCTGGAGTGCCCTGCAACGCCTGCTGCCGGCAGCCTCCGCCCAGCGCTTCGCCGCGCTGCGCGAGCAGGCCGACCCGGACGACCAGGCCGGCGAACAGGACCTGCGCCGTCGCATCGCCGAGCTGGCGCCCGAGCCAGCCCGCGAGCTCGTGCTGCAGCAACTGTGCCGCGAAGTCGCCGGCATCCTGCGCCTGCCCGCCGACAAGCTCAGCCCCGAGCAATCGGTGTTCGACCTGGGCATGGACTCGCTGATGGCGGTGGAACTCGGCCTGGCCCTGGAGCGCCGCTTCGGCATCCGCGTGCCCCCCATGCTGCTCAACGAGAACCCCAGCATCCAGCGCATCGCCGAGCGCCTGCTCGCCGCCCTCGGCCCCCAGCAGGGCGCCGAGGACCAGGACCCGACCCGCCATCTGGTGCACGGCCTGCTCGCCCAGCACGCCGAGGCCGCCGCGCCCGCGCTGGCCGACGAGCTGGCCGCCCAGGTGCGCGAGACCGCCGAGAGCGGCGCCCGCCTGATCGCCTGAGCCCCCGACCGACCGCCCGAATCCGCCACGCCATGAACCCCAGCGACCCCAACCCCGCACCGGGCGCCGCCCCGGCACCGGGCCCCGCGGCCACCCTGGGCGGCATCGCCGCCGTCGCGCGCAAACGCCTGCTCGACCGCCTGCGCAGCCACGCCCCCGACGCCGAGGCTCCGCCGCAAGGCCAGGCCAGCGCCTTCGCCCCATCCGCCGCGCGCGTGCCCGACGACTGGTGCCGCTTCGACACCCTGCCCGCCTACCAGCGCCTGCTGGTGTCGCAGGCGGCGGCGAAGCGCATGGGGCTGGAGAATCCTTTTTTCCGGGTGCATGAGAGCGCGGCGGGAGCCACCACCCGCGTGGGCGGGCGCGAGTACCTCAACTTTTCCAGCTACGACTACCTCGGGCTCAACGGCCACCCGCGCATCGAGCAGGCCGTGCTGCAGGCCCTGCACCGCTACGGCACTTCCGCCTCGGCCAGCCGCGTGGTGGCCGGCGAGCGCCCCGTGCAACGCGAGCTCGAGCGCGAGCTGGCCGACTGGTACGGCACCGAGGAATGCGTGGTCTTCGTCAGCGGCCACGCCACCAACGTCAGCACCATCGGCAGCCTGTTCGGCCCCAAGGACCTGGTGCTGCACGACGCGCTGATCCACAACAGCGTGCTCGAAGGCATCCGCCTCTCCGGAGCCCACCGCCGCAGCTTCCCCCACAACGACTGGGCCCGGCTGGACCAGCTGCTGGGCGAGATCCGCGCCGACTTCGAGCGCGTGCTCATCGTCATCGAAGGCCTGTACAGCATGGACGGCGACATGCCCGAGCTGCCCCGCTTCGTCGACCTCAAGCGCCGCCACAAGGCCTTCCTGATGGTCGACGAAGCCCACGCCCTGGGCGTACTGGGCAAGACCGGCCGCGGCCTGGCCGAGCAATGGAACCTGCCCAGCAGCGAGGTCGACATCTGGATGGGCACCCTCAGCAAGTCCCTGGCCGGCTGCGGGGGCTTCATCGCCGGCAGCCGCAGCCTGGTGGAACTGCTCAAGTACACCGCCCCCGGCTTCGTCTACAGCGTGGGCCTGTCGCCCGCACTCGCCGCCGCCTCGCTGGAAGCCCTGCGCATGCTGCGCGAGCAACCCGAACGCGTGCAGGCCCTGCAGCAAAACGGCGCCTTCCTGTGCGGCTACGCCAAATCCAGGGGCATCGACACCGGCCTGTCCCTGGGCTACGCCGTCACCCCCGCCATCCTCGGCTCCTCGCTGCGCGCGGTGCGCGCCTCCAACGCCCTGTTCGAACGCGGCTTCAACGTGCAGCCCATCGTGCACCCGGCGGTGGAGGAGCGGGCAGCCCGACTCAGATTCTTTGTCAGCGCAGCCCACACCCGCGAACAGATCGCGAGCACGGTGGACGCGCTGGCCGCGGTGATCTGAAAGCCCGCGCCCACACAACCGCCA
>JAKBBK010000127.1 GCA_021808525.1 Pseudomonadota bacterium | reverse complement strand
TGCGCGCACGCAGCAGGTACTGCAAGGCCCCGACCTTGGCGGCGACGGCGGCGGGGGAGAAGTCCTCCATGGCCTCGAAGCTGAGATCGATGGCCAGCTGGCCTTCCCCGCCCAGGGTGTTGGGAACGGTGAAAGCCACCCTCGGAGCCAGCGCCTTCACGCGTTCGTCGAAGTTGTCCACGTCGATGTCGGCGAAGCGTCGCTGCGCGACGTCGTCCACGCGCCGCTCCGACTTGCCGGACAGGTCGGCGAGCACGGCCATGACGAAGGGCAGCTGGACCTTCTTCTCGCTTCCGTAGGTCTCGACCTCGTACTCGATCTGCACCCGGGGCGGACGATTGCGGGCGATGAATTTCTGGCTGCTCTGGTTCATGGCTTGCGAGGCGGAACGTGGTGGAAGGGCGGAGGAGGGCGTGAAGGGACGAAGGGACAAAGGGACGCGCCCGGAAGCACTTGGTCGCAGGCAGCCGAAGCGCCGCCTGCCAGGACATAGACTGCGATGCGAGCCGGAAGTTCCGCTACCCGTACGAAGCGTGTGGGTGTGACGCCCGATTCCACGGGGCGCATGCATGCCCGGAGAAACGCGGCAAAATGCGTCCATCGTTCCCGGCCTCCAGACCTGCCATGCCCTCTGTCGATTCCGCGACCGGTGTCCCGCGCGATCCCGGGCCCGATCGCGCCCGCGAAGCCCGCTGCTTCGTGCGTGCGCATCCGCACGGCGTGCTGTCCACCCTGTCGAAGCGCCTGCAGGGCGCGCCCTTCGGGTCCATCGCTCCCTTCGTGCTGGACCACGAAGGCTGCCCCGTGTTCCTGATCTCCACCCTGGCCGAGCACACACGCAACCTCGATGCCGACCCGCGCTGCAGCCTCATCGCGCACCCCTGCGCGCAGGACCCGCAGGCCGCCGGGCGCGTCACCCTGGTGGGGCAGGCCGAGCGCCTGCCGGACAAGCATGGGCTGGGACCCCGCTACCTGCGGCGCTTTCCCGAAGCCGAGGAGTACTTCGGCATGCACGATTTCCACTTTCATCGCCTGCGCGTGCAGGCCGTGCGCTACATCGGCGGCTTCGGCAGCATTCACTGGATCGACGCCGCGGATTTCGCCCCGCCCGCGAACTCGCTGGGCGAAGCCGAGGAGTCGATCCTCGAGCACATGAACGCCGACCACGAGGCCAACCTTCGGGCCTACTGCCGCCACGTGCACGGCGTGCAGCCGGCAAGGGTGCGCATGATCGGCGTGGACGTGGACGGCTTCGATCTACGCGCCGACCAGACGGTGCTGCGTTTTGATTTCGACGCGCCCGCCCCCGATGCCGGCGCGGTGCGCGCCGCCCTGGTGGCCCTGGCACGCGCCAGCCGCGAGACGGGCTGAGCTCGACGGGGGCGCATGAGGCCCGCAAGCCCGGGCTCAGCGCAGTGGCGTCAGGCGCCTGGGCGCAGGCCGCCGGCGGCGGGCAGGAACAGCTCGATCAGCCACAAGGCACAGCCGCGGCGAACAAAGGCCGAGCGCCTGGCCCACAGCGGCACGGCATGCCCGAGGGGAAGGGGCGGCAGCCCCGCGCGCTCCAACGCGCGTGCGGCCGCTCGCACCGCGGGGTCGGCCCTGCCCAGGCGCCGAAGTTCGACCGGACCGCGGCGCACGTCGGCGCGCTGGAACAGCCAGTCCCCCAGCGGGCGGGTGCCGAAGCCCCGCAAGGCCCTCCAGGGCCCCCGCAGGGCCTGCGCGGGCAGCACGCTGCGCGCCCACACCACCGGCCGTCCGTCGAGCAGCAGCAGCACTTCGCGGGCCCACGACCCGCCCACGGGACCGGCATGCAGGCCCTGGCGCAGGCGCAGCACGCGCAGCTCGCGCCCATGCGCGCGCAACAACTCGCTCAGCGAGCCGTGCTCGATCAGGAAAGGTTGCAGCGACGCGGGCGCGCAGGCCGCGGCCGCGGGCAGGGCCCGCCAATGCGCGCGAGCCTGCGCGCGTCCGCGCGGGGACCGCCGCGTGCCGCGGCGGCCTGTCGCGGCGACGCCGGCCATGCGCTGGGCTTACTTCGCGGAGTCGAGCGCCTTCACGAGGTCGGCGTACTCGACGGCCCCGGTGATGCGGGTGCCGTCATGCAGGAAGGTGGTGGGAGTGCTCTGGATGTTGAGCTTCTGTCCCAGCTCCAGGTTGGCCTGCAGCACCTCGGAGTGGCAGCTGGCCGGTGCCGCGGGGGGCTCCTTGTGCTCGGTCATCCACGCCTGCCAGGCTGCGCCCGGGTGGGGTGCGCACCAGATCTGGCGCGACTTGGCCGGGGAGTTCTTGGTGATCACCGGGTACAGGAACACGTGCACGGTCATGTTCCCGGCCTTGGCCAGGTTCTGGTCGAATTGCCTGCAGAAGGGGCAGTAGGGATCCTCGAACACCGCCACCTGGCGCGCGCCGTTGCCGTAGACCACCTTGAAGGAATTCTTCAGCGGCAGGGTCTTCCAGTCGACCTTCTGCAGTTCCTGCACACGCGCCTGCGTGACATTCACACCGGAACGGGTATCCAGGATGTTGCCGGAGAACAGGAAGGAGCCGGTGGCGTCGGTGTAGAACACATGGTCGCCATAGTCCACCTCGTACAGGCCGGCGTAGGGCGTCTTGACAATGTGCGCGGAGGCGGGGAAATCGGGCAGCAGCTTGGACAGCGCGCGCCGCACCTGCTCGGTGTTGTCGGCGGCATGCGCGGCGCCGGCCAGCAGGGCCAGCGCGCCGGCGGCGCTGATGAGGAAACGTCGGAAGTTCATGGCGGGATTCTCGTGCGGATGGAGCCGGGGCGCAGTGGGGCGCTGCCCTCAGGACAGCACCGAACGTCCTGAAGCATAGCCCGCAAGCCAGGTTTTCAGCAGGGGCAGGTGATCGGTGGCGCGCAGGCCCAGCGCACGCAGGGGCGCCAGCCAACGAAGCCCAGGGGAGTACAGACGGTGCAATCCGTCGGTCGCCAGCTCCAGCGCCAGCACCTGCTCGGCGCGGGCACGGGCATAGCGTTGCAACAGCGGCAGGTGGCCCAGCGGCTCGCCGGCGTTTCGCCGGCCCAGCACCACCGCCAGGGCCTGCACGTCCTGCAGGCCCAGGTTGAGCCCATGCCCGGCCATCGGGTGCACGACATGCGCGGCATCGCCGAGCAGGGCCACGCCCTCGGCCACCACGCTGTCGGCGCGCTGCAGCACCAGCGGCCAGCTGCCGACCGCTCCCGCCGCGCGCAGCGGGGCCAGTTGTCGGGCCTGCAGGGCATCGAGCTGCTGTTCCACGCGTTGCGCGAGTTGCTCGGGGCTGAGCTGGCGCAATTCCCCGGCCAGGACATCGGGGGCCGACCACACCAGCGAGACCTGCTGCCCGGGCAGGGGCAGCAGCGCCAGCACGCCGCCATCGGGGGTGAAGGTCTGCAGGGCCGCGGCTCCATGGGGCGCCGCGCAGGCCAGATTGCAGACCACCGCGGCCTGGCCGTAGGGTCGCGAACGCAAGCCGATGCCGCTCCATTCGCGCACGCGGCTGGATCGCCCGTCGGCTCCCACCAGCAGGCCGGCACGCAGGCGGCCGCCACCGTCGAGCTCCAGCTCCCAGCCTTCCGGTTCGCGCCGCGCCTGGGCCACCGTGTCGGGCACCGCGCGCACGCCGCGCTCGAAACGCAGCGCCAGGTCCAGCGCACGCTCGATGGCGTCGGACTCGACGATCCAGGCCAGCGCCTCCACGCCCTGCGCATAGGCATCGAATCGCAGCGCGGCGCCGTCGGCCACGATGCGCATGCCCTGCACGGCCTGCACGCGCTCGGCGGGAATCTGATCCCAGGCGCGCAGTCCTTGCAAAAAATCCCTCGAAGCCGCGTTGAGTGCGTAGATGCGCTGCGCAAAGCCTTGTTCCGCCTGCGCCGGCGCCGCCCCGGCCCCGCACAGGCTCACCCGCAGGCCGGCCTGGGCCAGGGCCAGCGCGGCCGCCTTGCCCACCAATCCGCCGCCCACCACCGCGACATCGTCGCCCAGCATGATCATGCCCTCGCAGCTATGCCTAG
>JAKBBK010000056.1 GCA_021808525.1 Pseudomonadota bacterium | reverse complement strand
AGCTCATCGCGCAGTACCGCGAGCGCGGGCGGGCGCGGGGCATCGCCTGCGAGCATGTGCTGGTGTACACCCACAGCATGGGCGGGCTGGTGGCGCGCGCGCTGGCGCACCCGGAGATCGGAGGGCTTCGTGTTCCCCAGCCTGCCGGACGTGCACTTCTCGGTGATGAGCAACAAGAACGCCAGCACCGAGGCCGACAACGGCAAGGGTCTGCTGGAGAGGGTGGACAAGGCCCGTCGGGACCAGTTGTTCTACCCCTACACCTTCCTGCGTCGGGGCAAGCGCACGCTGCACGGGCTGTGGGACGGCGAGGAAGTTCTCGCGCGGCGTAGCGACGGGGCGCTGCAGTTCGATTGGGAACTCGTCGGGCAGACCGGCAACGTGGCCCGGCCACCCTGGCTGGAGGTGAACTTTCGTACGCGGGTGGCCGACAACAAGGTCGGCGCCGCGCTGTACAGCGCGCTCAGCGACGAGCAGGCGGTGGCGCTGTGGGACCGGCTGCTGGAGAACATCAAGTTCCGTGTCGCGGTGCCCGGCGCCACGCCGCAGTCGGTGGCGTTGGGCTGAGCACCAGGGCTGCTACCAGGCCCCCGAGGTGCTGTCGGCCACCCTGTACGCGATGGTCCGCATGGACCAGAAGTTCCACTCCTGAACCCGAGCACGCACATGAACGACTTCCGACGACGACTCCTGTCCGCCGGCGCTGCCGGCGCCGCACTTTCCAGTCTCAACGCCTGCGCAGGGCCTCTGTCCATGATCTCCACCGCCAAGCACCCCTCCGTCCGACTGGAGGATCTGTTCGCCAGGACCAAGCTCATGTGCTTCGGGCGCTACGCCGTGGAACTGCCGGAGCAGACCGAGCAGATCATGGGGTTCCAGCAGATCGCCGGAGGCTTCAAGCAGTTTCCCGTGACCAAATTCCCGGATGCAGGCCTGTTGTTGAAGGACCATTGGAAGGAGGTGCTCGCCGAGAATCGTTCCGCGCATCCCCTGTGCCCGATCACCGAGGGGCCTGCGCGGAATGCGAAATTCATCTGGTACTACGAGGACGAATCCGATCGGGAAGACGACACACGCATGCTGGACGGCGCGGTGCGCGTCGGATCGACGGTCTATCTCTACGAGGGTATGGCCGCGAAGATTGAGCACATCACGCCCGACGACCTGTTCCGCGGCATGAGCGACCTCATGCGGGGCATGCGCGCCTGGGACGGGGCCAGCGTGCCGCGCGAGCCGGGGGTGTGCATCGACGGAGCTTTCATCCACGAGCCCACGCATCGCTTCCGGGAGATCATGAGCTCGGGCTTCGTGTTCCCCAGCCTGCCGGACGTGCACTTCTCGGTGATGAGCAACAAGAACGCCAGCACCGAGGCCGAGAACGGCATCGGCCTGCTGCGCAGCGTGCAGCTGGCGCAGCGCGACGCCGGGCTGCTGGGCCTCTTCGGCGGCTATCCCTACAGCTTCCTGCGCCGGGGCAAGCGCACCTTGCACGGACTGTGGGAAGGCGAGGAAGTACTGAGCCGATCCACGCGCGACCAGGCGTTGCGCTTCGAGTGGCAACTGGTGGGCCAGCGCGGCAACGTGGCGCGCCCGGCGCACCTGGACGTGAGCCTGTCCACGCGGGTGCAGGACAACCGCGTGGGCCAGGCCCGCTCCAGTTCCTTGAGCGACGAGCAGGCGGTGGCGCTGTGGGACCGGCTGCTGGAGAACATCAAGTTCCGCGTCGCGGTGCCCGGCGCCACGCCGCAGTCGGTGGCGCTAGCTTGAAACGCGGCAGCGCCCGACACGCATTTTCCCAACCAGGAGCACGAACATGTCCGAATCCCTGCGGGTCTTGCCAAGGCAGCAGCTGCCCGGCCGGGAAGCTTCCATGCACCCCCGCCCGGTGCACGAGGATCCGCGCTACCGCGGCAGCGCAAAGCTCGCCGGCAAGGTCGCCATCATCACCGGGGCCGACAGCGGCATCGGCAAGGCGGTGGCCATCGCCTTCGCCAAGGAGGGCGCGCGTTGCGTGCTGTCCTACCTCGACGAGCACGAGGACGCGCGCGACGCCCTGGAGCAGGTCCGGCGACACGGCGGCGACGGCCTGCTGGTGCCCGGGGACCTGCGCTCGCGCGCCCACTGCGAACAGGTGGTCGAGCAGGCCTTGAGGCGCTACGGCGCGCTCGACATCCTGGTGAACCACGCCGGCGAGCAATACCAGACCGACACCCTCGAGGACGTGGACGATGTCGCGCTGCACCATCTGTTCGAGACCAATGTGTATTCGATGTTCTACCTCAGCCGAGCCGCGGTGCGACACATGAAACCCGGCGCGGCCCTGGTCAACACGGTCTCGGTGGTGGCCTACAAGGGCCAGCCCCAGCTGCTGGACTACAGCGCCAGCAAGGGGGCGAACCTGGCCTTCACGCGCGCGCTGGCGGCCTCGCTGGCCGACAAGGGCATTCGCGTGAACGCCGTGGCTCCAGGCCCGGTGTGGACGCCGCTGATTCCCGCCACCCTGCATGGCACCAGGCTGGAGACCTTCGGTCGGGACGTGCCGATGGGGCGCGCCGCGCAGCCGCACGAGCTGGCGCCCGCCTATGTGTACCTGGCCAGCGACATCGACAGCGCCTACGTCACCGGGCAGGTGCTGCACGTCAACGGCGGGATTCCCGTGAACGGGTAGCTGCATGGGCCGGCGCGGGGCCTCGCGCGGCCGCTCAGGATTCGAAAAGGTCCGAGCCGGCGCGTGGTGCCGACAGGCCCAGGTGGGCGTAGGTGGAGGCGCTGGCGATGCGCCCGCGCGGCGTGCGCTGGATGTAGCCGTGCTGGATCAGGAAGGGCTCGATCACGTCCTCGATGGTGTCGCGCTCCTCGCCGATGGCGGCGGCGAGATTGTCCAGGCCCACCGGGCCGCCGCCGAAGCGGTGCACGATGGCTTCGAGCAGCTTGCGGTCCATGAGGTCGAAGCCCAGGGGGTCGACGTCGAGCATGCGCAGCGCGGCATCGGCCACCTCGCGCACGATGCGCCCGTCGGCTCGCACCTGCGCGTAGTCTCGTACCCGGCGCAGCAGGCGGTTGGCGATGCGGGGCGTTCCGCGCGAGCGGCGCGCGATCTCGCGCGCGCCCTCGGTGTCGATGCCCGCCTGCAGCAACTGGGCCGAGCGCTCGACGATGGTGGTCAGCTCCTCGGTGGTGTAGAACTCCAGGCGCGAGACGATGCCAAAGCGATCGCGCAGGGGATTGGTGAGCATGCCGGCGCGGGTGGTGGCGCCCACCAGCGTGAAGGGCTGCAGGTCGATCTTCACGCTGCGCGCGCCCGGCCCCTCGCCGATCATGATGTCGATCTGGTAGTCCTCCAGCGCCGGGTAGAGGATTTCCTCGACCACCGGAGAGAGGCGGTGGATTTCGTCGATGAACAGGACGTCGTTGCGCTCGAGGTTGGTCAGCAGCGCGGCCAGGTCGCCGGCGCGCTCGAGCACCGGGCCGGAGGTGGATCGCAGGTTCACGCCCATTTCCCGGGCGATGATGTGGGCCAGCGTGGTCTTGCCCAGGCCCGGGGGGCCGAACAGCAGCACATGGTCCAGCGCCTCGCCGCGACGGCGCGCGGCGCCCATGAAAATGTCGAGCTGCTCGCGCACCTTGGCCTGGCCGATGTAGTCGGCCAGCACCTGCGGGCGCAATGCGCGCTCGGCGGCCTCCTCCTGCGGCGAGGCGGGGGCGGGCGCGACCACGCGCGCGGGCTGGAGCTTGTCGGGCTGGATGCTCATCGTGTCGGGCCGGCGCGGCGCGCTCTCAGGCCTTCGCCAGGGTCTTCAGCGCCTGGCGTATGCCGTCGTCCACGCCGAGCTCGGGGGGCAGCTTGGCCACCACCGCGGTGGCTTCGCGCTCCGAGTAGCCCAGCGCCAGCAGGGCCTGCAGCACGTCGGCGTGCGCCGCCGCGGCGGCCCCGGCCGGGCGGCCGAGCTCCGCGCCGAGCTTGCCACGCAGCTCCAGCAGCAGGCGCTCGGCGGTCTTCTTGCCGATGCCCGGCACGCGGGTCAGGCGCGCGCTGTCCTGGGTGGTCACGGCCTGGGACAGTTCGTGCACGCTCAGGCCCGACAGCAGCGCCAGCGCGATGCGCGCGCCGACCCCGGAAATGCGGATCAGTGCGCGAAAGGCATCGCGCTCGGCGGGAGTGGCGAATCCGAACAGCTGGTGGGCGTCCTCGCGCACGATCAGGTGGGTGAGCAGGGCCACCTTCTGCCCCACCGCGGGCAGGCCGTACAGGGTGCTCATCGGCACGTCGATCTCGTAGCCGACTCCGCCGCAGTCCACCAGGACCTGGGGCGGGGTCTTGTCCAGCAGGGTGCCGTGAATGCGTCCGATCATGCGTGCACTTTAGCAGGCCGCCGCCGCCCCTTTGGACGCCCCCGGGGAAGCAGGCCGGCACTGCCGGCTAAACTGTCGGCTGTACTGCGCATGCTTCCCATGAAAGCCCAATCCTCCTACTCGCACGAAGAACTCGTCGCCTGCGGCCATGGCCGGCTGTTCGGTCCGGGCAATGCCCAGCTTCCGCTGGGGCAGATGCTGATGATGGATCGCATCACCCACATCGCCGACCATGGCGGCAGCTACGGCAAGGGGGAGATGCGCGCCGAACTCGACATCCGGCCCGATCTCTGGTTTTTCGGCTGCCATTTCGAGAACGATCCGGTGATGCCGGGCTGCCTGGGGCTGGACGCGATGTGGCAGCTGGTGGGCTTCTACCTGGGCTGGATGGGCGCTCCGGGGCGCGGACGCGCGCTGGGGGTGGGCGAGGTCAAGTTCACGGGTCAGGTGCTGCCCACGGCGAAGGTGGTGAGTTACCAGATCGACCTCAAGCGGGTCATCAACCACCGCCTGGTCATGGGCATCGGCGACGGCATCATGCGCGTCGACGGCCGCGAGATCTACACCGCCAAGGACCTGCGCGTGGGCCTGTTCACCTCGACCGACGGGTTTTGAAGCCGTACCTGATCAGGCCGCGAATCCCCGGGAAGATATCTTGACCTCATTCTTGTAGGCTCCCGGCCTGGCAAGCGCGATCGCCGCCCGCGCTTGCCGAGCCGAGGCGATCCACTTTTTCTCCTCGGCATACAACAGGAAGGCCTGGGTGCTCAAAAGCGTGTAGGGCTTGTTGAGCGCGGCGGCGTTTCTCAGGAACCAGGAGTCCTCGAAAAGCACCACCGGATGCGCTCCTGGCGAGGTCACTTGGAGCGCGGTGAGAAAACTCTGGATGGACAGTTCCTCCAGGTTGGGAGGGAGCCTGGAAGGCGCGCTCTTCGCGATCAGCGCGCCCACCTGGGTGGGAAGCGTCTCGATGTTCGACGCGTTGGCGTTGTAATAGGCCAGAAGGTTCCGGGCCTCGATCGAGGCGGCGGGCAACAACCCCCGGTCGATGGTTTCCGCTCGAACCACGTCTGTGAGGCCGACTCGGAACTTCGCCAGCAGCGGCAGAAGGCCACCGGCTGCCAGGGAGAAGAGCGGGCCGGAGTCGGGGATCAGCCAGCTTGTCATGCAGCGGCGGAGCGGCCGGCGGGCTTGGAAGTTCTCTTGCGTCTGGGCTTGGGCTCGGGCTCGGGCTCGAGCAGGCATTGATCCAGGGCCGAACGAGCCGAAGCCAATTGTTCCCTGACAGCCTCGTCGGACAAGCGGGGCAATGGCAGGCCAAGCTCGGAGAGCCTGCTGAGCACGAAGCCGGCATCGGGCAGTTCAAGCTGCCGCGCCGCCTCCGCGATCGAGATGCTGCCGGTGCTGACCGACATCAGAACCCGCGTGGCGGGGTCGAGCGCGGGCGCGCGCGCCGCGTCCTCCCGGCCTAGCGAGGCGAACAAGGCCGAGACCAGCTTGTTGAGCGACCCACCGTGCTTGGCGACGAAGGCCTTGGCGTTGGCCAAGTCGCGCTCATCGACTTCAAACCCGATTTTTGCCTTGGCCACGGTCGCTTCCCAGGTAGATTTGCCCCATGATTGTTGGGTAAATCGACCCTTTCGTCAACCGGGCCACCCTTGCTCCGGCAGCTCAGGCCACGGCTTTCAGCTTGGCCTGGATGCCCTTGAGCAGCACGGCGCGCTCGGTATCGTCGACGCGGGCCAGCAGGCGGTTGGCCGCGGAGACGATGGCACGGATCGAGGCGGTCACGATGTTGGCATCGATGCCCACGCCGAAGGTAGTGGCGGAAGTGCCCTCCAGGGCAGCCTCGACCATGGCCACCGCGCGCGCGTTGGCCCCCAGGCCCAGCGCCCGCTCCTCGTAGCTCTGTACCGCCAGCGGCAGGTGCAGGGCGCGCACCGCGGCGTCGATGGGGCCGTTGCCCTCGCCGCGCAGGCTCACCGCGCGCCCGTCGATTTCCAGCTCGAGCCGGATGCCCTGTTCGCTGCCATGCTCGTTGAGATGGTGCCCCACGTAGCGCAGCGGCTCGGCGGCCTCGGTGTACTCGGCGTTGAACATGCCCCACAGCTGCTGCGCGGTGACCTCGCTGCCCGAGCTGTCGGTGTAGCGTTGCACCACGCCGCTGAACTCCACCTGCATGCGCCGGGGCATGACCAGGCCGTAGGTGGATTCGAGCAGGTAGGCGATGCCGCCCTTGCCCGACTGGCTGTTGACCCGGATCACCGAATCGTAGGCGCGGCCCAGGTCGGCGGGGTCCACCGGCAGGTAGGGCACTTCCCAGATGGCGGTGGGCTTCTGCGCCGCCAGGCCCTTCTTGATGGCATCCTGGTGCGAGCCGGAGAAGGCGGTGAACACCAGGTCGCCCACGTAGGGGTGGCGCGGGTGGATGGGCAACTGGTTGCAGTCCTCCACCGTGCGCGCGACGGCGTTGATGTTGGAGAAGTCCAGCCCCGGGTCCACGCCCTGGGAGTACAGGTTCAGCGCCAGGGTCACGAGGTCGACGTTGCCGGTGCGCTCGCCGTTGCCGAACAGGCAGCCCTCGACCCGGTCGGCGCCGGCCATCACGGCCAGTTCGGCGGCCGCCACCGCGCAGCCGCGGTCGTTGTGCGGGTGCACGGACAGGATCACGCTGTCGCGACGATCGAGGTGGCGATGCATCCACTCGATCTGGTCGGCGTAGATATTGGGCGTGCTCATCTCCACCGTGGCGGGCAGGTTGAAGATGATCTTGCGCTCGGGGGTGGGCTGCCACACCTGGGTCACGGCGTTGCACACCTCGACGGCCACGGGCAGCTCGGTCCCGCTGAACACCTCGGGGCTGTACTGGAAGGTCCAGTCGGTCTCGGGCTGCTGCGCGGCCAGGTCGCGGATCAGCGTGGCGGCCTCGACGGCGATGCGCTTGCAGCCGGCCACGTCGACGTTGAAGACGATCTTGCGGAAGTTCGGCGCGGTGGCGTTGTACACATGCATGATGGCCCGCTTCGCGCCGCGCAGCGATTCGAAGCTGCGGCGGATCAGGTCCTCGCGAGCCTGCGTGAGCACCTCGATGGTCACGTCGTCGGGGATGTGGCCGCCTTCGATGAGTTCGCGCACGAAATCGAAATCCGTCTGCGAGGCCGAGGGGAAGGCCACCTCGATCTGCTTGATGCCGATGGCGCAGACCGTCTTGAACATGCGCATCTTGCGCGCCGCGTCCATGGGCTCGAACAGCGCCTGGTTGCCGTCGCGCAGGTCGGTGCTCATCCAGATCGGGGGACGGGTGATCACCTGGTCGGGCCAGGTGCGGTCCTTCAGGCCGACCGGGGGCATCGGGCGGTATTTGTTTTGCGGGTTCTTCAACATGACGGGTACTCCGGCGATTCGTGGGTTCGGGACGCCGACGGCGCGCTCGACCGAAGCTCGTGGCTCGGGGCGCGTACTGCGCGTCGGGGGATGCGGGTGTTGCGCTCGATCTGGGAAGCGCGTGCTGCCCGGCCGGGCAGCAGGGGAGCGGGTGTCAGTTGCGCGCGGGGCGCAGTCGCCGCTCGACGTCGACACGTAGCAGCCGCAGCATCAGGCCGCGTTGCCAGGCCGCGAGCGCGCCGGCCGAGGTGCGGCGGCAGTCGCAGGCGGCGGGCATCGGGTTCAAGGCCATGGTCTGCGAACATTAGCAAAACCCGGGCCGCCCGTCAAATCCGCCCCCCGCCGCCCCCCGTCCGCGCCTTGGCGTTCCCGCGGGCCGATCAGCCCAGGAGGCGGCCGCGGCGCACCCGCATGCCGCGCAAGGCCTGGGCGTCCAGGCTGGAGCCCTCGCCGCGGGAAGGCGCCCCGGTGGCCACGCCCGCCAGCGCCCCGGCGCGTTGCAGCGCGCCCACGGTGGCGCGGTTCTGGGCGTGGCAGATCGCCAGGCCCAGGGCGTCGGCGGCATCCGGGCCGGGTTCGCCGGGAAGCGCCAGCAGCCGGGTGACCATCTGCTGCATCTGCTGCTTGCTGGCGCGGCCGTGGCCCACCACGGCCTTTTTCAGCTGCAAGGCGGTGTATTCCACCACCGACAGCCCGGCGGCCGTCAGCGCGGCGATGGCCGCTCCCCGCGCCTGGCCCAGCAGCAGCGTGGACTGGGGGTTGACGTTGACGAACACGATTTCCACCACCGCCACGTCGGCCCCCGATTCGCGGGCCACCGTGCTGACGCCCTCGAACAGCACCCGCAGGCGCTCGGGCAGCGGCCCGCGCGGGATGCGGATGGCGCCGCTGGCCTGGTAGTGCAGGCGCTGGCCCTGCGCCTGCAGCAGCCCGTAGCCAGTGGTGTTCAGCCCGGGATCGATGCCGAGGATGCGCATGGCCTGGCGCGCGGGCGCGTCGCCGCCGCTCAGTGGCGGAAGTGGCGCATGCCGGTGAGCACCATGGCCAGGCCGTGCTCGTCGGCGGCGGCGATCACCTCGGCGTCGCGCATGGAGCCGCCCGGGTGGATCACCGCGCGCGCGCCGGCCTGGGCCAGCACGTCCACGCCGTCGCGGAAGGGGAAGAAGGCATCCGAGGCGACCACGCTGCCGGCCACCTGCAGGCCCGCGTTGGCGGCCTTGATGGTGGCGATGCGGGTGGAGTCGACGCGGCTCATCTGCCCGGCCCCCACCCCGATGGTGCGTCCGCCCGCGGCGAACACGATGGCGTTGGACTTGGTGAACTTGGCCACCTTCCACGCGAAATGCAGGTCGGCCATCTCGGCGTCGGTGGGGGCGCGTCGGGTCACCACCCTCAGCGCGCTCTCGTCCAGCAGTTGCTCGTCGGCGCTTTGCAGCAGCCAGCCGGAGTTCACCCGCTTGGCGTCCAGGCGCGGCGCGGCCGTCGCGCCCGGGGCCGGCAGTTCGATGGCCAGCACGCGCACATTGGCCTTGGCCGCCAGCAGTTGCAGGGCCTGCGGGGTGTAGGACGGGGCGATCAGCACCTCGACGAACTGCCCGGCCACGGCGCGCGCGGCGGCCTCGTCGACTTCGCGGTTGAAGGCGATGATGCCCCCGAAGGCCGAGGTGGGGTCGGTGGCGAAGGCTGCCCGGTAGGCGCCCTCGGGGTCCACGCCCAGCGCCACGCCGCAGGGGTTGGCGTGCTTGACGATCACGCAGGCGCAGGTGTCGAAGGCGCGCACGCATTCCCAGGCCGCGTCGGCGTCGGCGATGTTGTTGTAGGACAGCTCCTTGCCCTGCAGTTGCCGCGCCATGGGCAGCGAGCCCGGGGCGGGTTGGGGGTCGCGGTAGAAGGCGGCGTGCTGGTGCGGGTTCTCGCCGTAGCGCAGTTCCTGCACCTTGAGCAGGCTGAGGTTGAATTGCTCCGGCCAGGCCTGGGGAGGCGCCTCGCGCTGCTCGAAACTGAGCGCGGACAGGTGGTTGGAGATGGCCGCGTCGTATTGCGCGACGCGGTTGAAGGCCGCCACCGACAGCGCGAAGCGCGTGGCCTGCGACACCTGGCCGGTGGACTCGAATTCGGCCAGCACGGCCTCGTACTGCGAGGCGTCGGTGAGCACGCTCACCCCCTGCCAGTTCTTGGCCGCCGAGCGCACCATGGCGGGGCCGCCGATGTCGATGTTCTCGATGGCCTGCTCCAGCGTGCAGCCGGGGCGCGCCACCGTGGCCTCGAAGGGGTAGAGGTTGACCACCAGCCAGTCGATGGGGGGAATTCCGTGCTGCTCGATGGCACGCATGTGCTCGGGCAGGTCGCGGCGCGCCAGCAGGCCGCCATGCACCTTGGGATGCAGGGTCTTGACCCGCCCGTCGAGCATTTCCGGGAAACCCGTGTGCGTGGCCACCTCGGTCACCGGCAGGCCGGCCTCGGCGAGCAGGCGCGCGGTGCCGCCGGTGGACAGCAGTTTCACGCCGCGCTGGTGCAGGCGGCGGGCGAGTTCGAGCACGCCGGTCTTGTCGGAAACGGAAAGCAGTGCGTACATGGGCGCGGGGACGATGGACGGGTTGCGGGGGCCGCGCGTCCAAGCCGGGCGCGCGCGGGCGGATTCACTTGATCAGCTTGTGGTCCTTGAGCTTCTTGCGCAAGGTGTTGCGGTTGATGCCCAGCCATTGCGCGGCCACCGACTGGTTGTCGCCGGCGCGGCGCATCACGGTCTGCAGCAGGGGTTTCTCCACGGTCTGCATGACCATGCCGTGGATGCCGTGGGGTTCGGTTCCATTGAGGTCGCGGAAATAGGCCTCGAGGCTGTCGATCACGCATTGTTCCAGGGGCGAACGCGAATTCATGTCTGTACGCTTCCGGTCGCGTTCATGGCTGGACTGCCGGGGATTCGACGCCGGACAGCTGCTCGAAAAACCCGGCCACGGCGTCGAGCTGCGCCTGGGGCTCGGTGAGGGTGTTGAAGCGTTCGCGGAACGGCAGGGCCCCCGGCAGCCCCGCCACCGCCCAGCCGACATGCTTGCGCGCGCTGCCGACGCCGGCGCTGCCGTAGTGCGCATGGTGCGCGCGCAGGTGTTCCAGCAGCCATTGGCCCTGTTCGGCGAGCCCGGGCGGCGCGGCTTCCACGCCGTCGCGCAGCGCGCGGGCGATGTGCCCGGGCAGCCAGGGCCGGCCGAGCGCGGCGCGCCCGATCATGACGGCGTCGGCGCCGGTGGCGGCGAGCACGGCGCGTGCCTTGGCCACCGAGTCGATGTCCCCGTTGGCCACCACGGGAATGCGCAGCGAGGCCTTGATGGCCGCGATGGTCTCGTATTCAGCCTCGCCGCCGTATCCCTGTTCGCGGCTGCGCCCGTGCACGGCGACCAGCGCCACGCCGGCTTCCTGGGCCGCGTGGGCCAGGCGCGGCGCGTTGCGCTGCTCGCGGCACCAGCCGGTGCGCATCTTCAAGGTCACGGGAACCCCCAGCGGCTGCATGGCCCGCACCACGGCGTCGACGATGCGCACCGCCAGTTCCTCGTCCTGCATCAACGCGGAGCCGGCCCAGCGGTTGCAGACCTTTTTCGCGGGACAGCCCATGTTGATGTCGATGATGCGCGCGCCGGCATCGACATTGGCCTGCGCGGCCGCGGCCATCTCGGCCGGATCCACGCCGACCAGCTGCGCGGCCACCGGGCCCGGCTCGCCCTCGTGGTTCATGCGCAGCGAGGTCTTGCGCGAGGCGCGCAGCTCGGCGCGCGACGCGACCATCTCGCTCACGCAATGCCCGGCCCCCAGGCGCCGCGCCAGGCGCCGCCAGGGCAGGTCGGTGACTCCGGCCATCGGCGCCGTGAACACGCGGTTGGCCAGCTCGTGCGGGCCGACGCGCAGCGGCGTTCCGAAAGCGGGGAGAGCGGTGGCGGAGGCGGGCATGGGCGGATGGTGTGCTCCCCCGGGCCGGGCGCCAGCGCGGTCGGGGCATTGCGGCCGGTCGGGGCGCGAACCCGGACCGGCGTGGCGGATCCGGAGGCGCAGTGCGGGGGAAGGGGCGGATTCTAGTGCGATGCGCGGGCGGCCTGCGCGCTTTCGCGCGCCACCAGCAGGGCGCGCGCCGCCCGGCTGCCGTTGGGGCGCCCGATGGCGCGGCTGATGAAATCCCCGCAGTCGACCACCGCCTGCAGGTCGGCGCCGGTGGCGATGCCCATGCCGTGCAGCATGTACAGCAGGTCCTCGGTGGCCAGGTTGCCGGTGGCGCCACGGGCGTAGGGGCAGCCGCCCAGCCCCGCCACCGAGGCGTGGAAACTGCTCACGCCCAGTTGCAGGGCGGCCAGCACGTTGACCAGCGCCTGCCCGTAGGTATCGTGGAAATGCCCGGCCAGACGCTGCATGGGCAGCACACGGGCCGCGGCCTCGAAGGCCGCCTGCACGGCGCCCGGCGTGCCCACGCCGATGGTGTCGGCCACGTCCACGCTGTCGCAGCCCAGGTCGGCCATGCGGCGCACCACCTCGGCCACCGCGGCCGGCGCGATCGCGCCTTCGTAGGGGCAGCCCAGCGCGCAGGAGATGCTGCCGCGCAGGCGCAGCCCGGCCTCGCGGGCCATGCGCGCCACCGGCTCGAAGCGCTCGATGGATTCGGCGATGGAGCAGTTGATGTTGCGCCTTGCGAAGGATTCGCTGGCGGCCGAGAACACCACCACTTCCTGCACCCCGGCGGCCAGCGCGGCTTCCATGCCGCGCACATTGGGGACCAGCGCGGAATACACCACCCCCGGCTCGCGCCGGATGCCGGCCATGACCTCGGCGCCGTCGGCCATCTGCGGCACCCAGCGCGGGGACACGAAGGCCGCCGCCTCGATGGCGCGCAGCCCGGCCGCCGCGAGGCGGTCGACGAGCTCGATCTTCACGGCCGCGGGGACCGGGGCGGACTCGTTCTGCAATCCGTCGCGAGGGCCGACCTCGACGATTTCGACGCGGGCGGGCAGGGGCGTGGCCATGGCGATGTTCTCCGGCAATCGGGGGTTGGCTTCAGTAGCCCAGGCGCGCATCGACGATGCCGCCGGGGGCGTCTCCGCGCTCCAGCGCGGCGATCTTGCGCATGATCTGCGCGGCCGCCGGGCCGACCAGGGTCTGGGCGGCCACATGCGGGGTGATGCGTACCCGCGGGTGGGACCACAGCGGGTGGTCGGGGGGCAGGGGTTCGGTCTCGAACACGTCCAGCGTCGCGCCGCCCAGATGCTGCTGGTCGAGCAGGTCCAGCAGGTCCTGCTCACGCAGCGCGGCTCCCCGCCCGGCGTTGATCACGTAGGCGCCGCGGGGCAGCTGGCTCAGCGCGCCATAGTCGAGCAGGCCGTGGGTGTCGGCCGTCAAGGGCAGCAGGACCACCAGCACGCGGCAGTGCGCCAGGAACTCGTACAGGCGGTCGATGCCGTAGACGGGGCCGTCGAAGGCGGTTCCGGCGGCGGTGGCGGCGCGCGGCGTGCCGCTGCGCGTGCAGGCCAGCACGGGAAATTCCATGGCCTGCACGCGTCGGGCCGCGGCCAGGCCCATGTGTCCCAGCCCGAGAAAACCCACGCCGAATCCGGTGCGGTGCGCCAGCACCAGGGGTTCCCAGGTGCCATGCGCCTGCAGCGCCGCGTAGTCGTCCATGCGTCGATACGCGTGCAGCACGGCCTCCGCCACGTAATCGGCCATCTGCCGGCCCATGCCGGCGTCCTCCAGGCGGATCAGCGGCACCTGCGGGGCATGCGCGCGCATCAGCGGCAGCAGCGCGTCGACCCCGGCACCGAGGTTGAACACCGCGCGCAGCTCCTGCTGCCCGGCCAGCCATTCGGCCGGGGGCTTCCACACCAGCGCGAAATCGGCCTGCTCGTCGGGCTGCTCGACGGCGTCGAACACCTCGACGGCCAGGCGCAATTCGCCGGCATGCTGCGCCAGCGCGTCGCGCCAGCGGCGAAACGGCTCGTCGGGGTCCCAGACCGCCAGTTTCATGAGCCTTGCGGGCCGCGCGCGGCTTGGTCCATGGCGCTCAGGCCTGCGCGGGGCTGGCGTGCAGGCCCAGGCGCTCGAACAGGCGCCGGTCGGCGTCCACCTCGGCGTTGCCGGTGACCAGCAGGGTGTCGCCGTAGAAGATCGAGTTCGCACCCGCCAGGAAGCACAGCGCCTGGATGCCGTCGCCCAGCTCCTTGCGCCCGGCCGACAGCCGGACCCAGGCCCGCGGCATGCAGATGCGCGCCGCGGCCACGCTGCGCACGAATTCGAAGGGGTCCAGCTCGGGCGCATGCTCCAGCGGCGTGCCCGCCACGCGCACCAGGGAGTTGATGGGCACCGATTCCGGGTAGGGCTCCAGCCCGGCCAGCTGCGCCAGCAGCGCGGCGCGGTCGGCGCGGCTCTCGCCCATGCCGACGATGCCGCCGCAGCACACGCGCATGCCGGCCTCGCGCACCGCCTGCAGGGTGTCCAGGCGATCCTGGTAGGTGCGGGTGCTGATGATGCTGCCGTAGAACTGCGGGGAGGTGTCGAGGTTGTGGTTGTAGTAGTCCAGCCCGGCGTCGGCCAGGCGCCGCGCCTGGCCGGGCTGCAGCATGCCCAGGGTCATGCAGGTCTGCAGGCCCATTTGCTTGACGCCCTCGATGATGGGCACCAGCTTGTCCAGGTCGCGCTCCTTGGGCTCGCGCCAGGCGGCTCCCATGCAGAAGCGGCTGGCGCCGGCGTCGAGCGCGGCGCGCGCGTGCTCCAGCACGCGCTCGGCGTCCATCAGCTTGTCGGCGTCCACGCCGGCCTGGTAATGCGCCGACTGCGGGCAGTAGCCGCAGTCCTCGGGGCAGCCCCCGGTCTTGATCGACAGCAGCGAGGACAGCTGCACCTCGGTGGGGTCGAAATGCTCGCGGTGCACCTGCTGCGCCTGCCACAGCAGCTCGGGCAGGGGCAGGCCCAGCAGCTGCTCGATGCGCTGCGCGCTCCAGGCCTGCGACGCGGCCGGGGCGCGGAGTTCGTCCGCCGGTTGCGCGCGGCGCGTCGACGGGGGCTGGATGGTGGAGACTTGCATCGACATTCCTTGGTGGTTCAGGCCGTGCGCTGTTCCTGCAGGCCGAGTTGTTCCTTCATTTCGTCGCGGATCTTGAACTTCTGCACCTTGCCGGTGATGGTCAACGGGAAACCCTGCACGAAACGGATGTAGCGCGGGATCTTGTAGTGCGCGATCTGTCCCTGGCAAAAACCACGGATGTCCTGCTCGGTGGGCGACGTGCCGGGCCTGGGGATGATCCAGGCGCACAGCTCCTCGCCGTATTTTGCGTCCGGAACCCCCACGACCTGCACGTCCTGCACCATGGGGTGGCGGTAGAGGAACTCCTCGATCTCGCGCGGGTAGATATTCTCGCCTCCCCGGATGACCATGTCCTTGATGCGTCCGACGATGTTCACGTAGCCCTCGGCGTCCATGGTCGCCAGGTCGCCCGTGTGCATCCAGCCCTCGGCGTCGATGGCCTCGCGGGTGCGCTGCTCGTCGCCCCAGTAGCCGTGCATCACCGAGTAGCCCCGGGTGCACAGCTCGCCGGCCACGCCGGGCTCCACGGTGCGCCCGTCGGCGGGGTCGACGATCTTCACCTCCAGGTGCGGCTGCACCTGGCCCACGGTGCTCACGCGCCGGTCCAGCGGGGTGTCGGTGGAGCTCTGGCAACTCACCGGCGAGGTCTCGGTCATGCCGTAGGCGATGGTGATCTGCGACAGGTGCATGTCGCTGACCACGCGTTTCATCACCTCCACCGGGCAGGGGCTGCCGGCCATGATCCCGGTGCGCAGGGTGCTCATGTCGAATTCGCGGAATCGCGGATGGTCGAGCATGGCGATGAACATGGTCGGCACGCCATGCAGCCCGGTGCAGCGCTCGGCCTGCACGGCCTGCAGGGTGAGCAGCGGGTCGAAGGCCGAGTTGGGGTAGACGATGGTGGCGCCGTGGGTGATGCAGGCCAGGTTGCCCAGCACCATGCCGAAGCAGTGGTACAGCGGAACCGGGATGCACAGCCTGTCCTGCTCGCTGAGCTTCATCGCCTCGCCGATGAAATAGCCGTTGTTCAGGATGTTGCCGTGGGTCAGCGTGGCCCCCTTGGGAAAGCCCGTGGTGCCGCTGGTGAACTGGATGTTGATGGGGTCGTCGGGCCCCAGCGTGGCGGCCGTGTGCGCCACCTGCGGGTCGCCGGCGACGCCGCGTTCCATCCATGACTCGAAGCGCAGCATGCCCGGCTCCTCGGTGGGGCCCAGCTGCACCAGCAGGCGCAGCTGCGGCAGGCGCGCCGCGTGCAGCTCCCCGGGAGCGCAATGCGCCAGTTCCGGGGCCAGCTCGCGCATCATGCCCAGGTAGTCGCTGGTGCGGAACTCGGGCATCAGCACCAGCGCCTTGCAGCCCACCTTGTTGAGGGCGTATTCGACCTCGGCCACGCGGTAGGCCGGGTTGATGTTGACCAGCACGATGCCCACCTTCGCGGTGGCCAGCTGCATCAGCACCCATTCGACGCAGTTGTGCGCCCAGATGCCCACGCGGTCGCCGCGGGCCAGGCCGCTGCGCAACATGGCGCTGGCCAGCACGTCGACTTCCCGCGCCAGCTGGTTCCAGCTCAGCCGGCGTTGCTGGTGGCAGGCCACCAGCGCTTCGCGCTCGCCCTGGCGCGCGGCCATGGCGTCGAAGAAATCTCCCAGGGTCTGCGTGATCAGCGGCTGTTCGCGGCTGCCGCAGGCGTAGCTGGTGCTCAGGGCCATCGTCGTCTCCTCGTGCGCTCTCGGGCGCTTGGGGTCATCGGGGGGGGGGAAGTCCGCCCGGCCGCCCGGCCGGGGCGCTCCCAGGGGCATTCAGAACCGGGCCTGCAGCCAGCGCTCCAGCTGAGGCAGGCGGTCGACGCCCCAGAAGGGTTCGTCGTCGACCACGAAGAACGGGGCGCCGCACATGCCCGCGCGCAGCGCGCGTTCCACGTTGGCGCGCAGCTGGTCCTTCACCGCGGCGTCGGCGCACCAGGCGTCGATCTGCGCCGCCTCCAGGCGCAGCGCCCGGCCCAGCGCGTGCAGCGTGGGCATCGCGGAGATGTCCTGCCCCTGCACGAAATACGCCTCGAACACCTTGTGGATCCACTCCACGCCCAGCGGCGAGCGCGCCTGCTGCAGCGCCACCAGCACGCGGGCGGCCTGCTGCGTGGCCACCGGGAAGGGCTGCGGATGGTGGTAGGGCACCCCGAAGAAGCGCGCCGAGCGCTGCAGGTCGCGCAGCGAGTACTCGGCCTTCAGGGGCTGCTGCACCAGCGGGCGCGACCCGGTGACCGCGAACACCGGACCCAGCAGCATGGGAACCCACTCGACGCCGCGGTCGTGGCGTGCCGCGATCGCCTCGATCTGCGTGCTGGCCAGGTACGAGTAGGGCGACGAGAAGTCGAAGAACAGGGTGATCGGCGACACGGGCATGACGGGGCTCCGGGCGGGGGCTGGGCTGGGCGCTTGGAGGGCGGCTCAGGCCATCTCGACGGCCATCGCGGTGGCCTCGCCGCCGCCGATGCACAGCGCGGCCACGCCGCGCGACAGGCCGCGCTTGCGCAGCGCCCCCAGCAGGGTGACCACGATGCGCGCGCCGCTGGCGCCGATGGGGTGGCCCAGCGCCACGGCGCCGCCGTGCACGTTGACCACCTCGTGCGAGAGGCCGAATTCGTGCATGGCCGCCATGGTCACGGTGGCGAAGGCCTCGTTGACCTCCCACAGCTGCACGTCATCCTTGCTCCAGCCGGCGCGCTTGAGCGCCTTGTCGATGGCGCCGGCGGGCGCCGTGGTGAACCATTCCGGGGCCTGCGCGTGCACGGCATGCGAGCGGATGCGCGCCAGCACCTTGCAGCCCAGGCGCTGCGCGGTCGATTCGCGCATCAGCACCAGCGCCGCCGCGCCGTCGGAAATGCTCGACGAGGTGGCCGCGGTGATGGTGCCGTCCTTGCGGAAGGCGGGCTTGAGGGTGGGGATCTTGTCCGGGCGCGCCTTGAAGGGCTGTTCGTCGCGGGCGATGCGCTGCTCGCCGCCGCGGCCCTGGATCACCACGGGGGCGATCTCCCAGTCGAAGCTGCCGTCCTCGTTGGCGCGCTTGCTGCGCGCGGTGGACTCGATGGCGTAGGCGTCCATGGCCTCGCGCGTGAACCCGTAGCGGGCCACGCAGCTCTCGGCGAACACGCCCATGGCCTTGCCGCGCTCGTAGGCGTCTTCCAGGCCGTCGACCGCCATGTGGTCGTAGAACTCGGTCATGCCGTACTTGACGCCCTTGCGCACGAAGGCCAGGTGCGGGGCGTTGGTCATGCTCTCCATGCCGCCCGCGACCAGCACCTCGGCGCTGCCGGCGGCCAGCATGTCGTGGCCGAACATCATGGCGCGCATTCCCGAGCCGCACATCTTGGACAGGGTCACGGCGCCGGCCGACTGGGGCAGCCCGGCCTTGAGCGCGGCCTGGCGCGCGGGGGCCTGGCCCTGACCGGCCATCAGGCAGTTGCCCATCAGCACCTCGTCGACCGCCTCCGGGGACAGCCCGGCGCGCTGCACCGCGGCGGCGATCGCGGTGGCACCCAGCTCCCAGGCGGGAACCGAGGCGAAATCGCCCAGCAGGCCGCCGATCGGGGTGCGCGCGGCGGACACGATGACTACGGGATCGGAACTCATGACATCTCCATCTCGGGGGTCTGTGCGCCGGCCCGGGCCGGCACGGAATCCGCCCGCGGGAAACGCCGGGCGGTGTCGTAGGGGAACACGTCGATCACATGACCTTCGCGGATGCGCTGCTGCTGCGCCTGCCAGAAGGCGGCGTCCAGCAGGTCGGCGTGGTGACGCAGGAACACCTCCCGCACCCGGGGGTCGCCGAGCAGGAAACTGCCGAAGGTCTCGGGAAACACGTCATGCGGGCCCACCGGGTACCAGGGCTCGGCGGCCATCTCGTCCTCCTCGTGGCGCGGCGGCGGCACGCGGCGGAAATGGCAGTCGGTGATGTACTCGATTTCATCGTAGTCGTAGAACACCACCTTGCCGTGGCGGGTCACGCCGAAGTTCTTCCACAGCATGTCGCCGGGGAAGATGTTCGCGGCCACCAGGTCCTTGATGGCGTTGCCGTAGTCGATCACCGCGGCCTCCAGCTGTTCGGGCGTGGCCTCGCGCAGGTAGATGTTCAGCGGGATCATGCGCCGCTCGATGTAGCAGTGGCGGATCACCAGCAGCTCTCCATCCTCCTCCAGCTGGGAGCCGCAGCTGTGCCGGAGCTCGTCGATCAGCGCGGGGTCGAAGCGTTCGCGCGGGAAGGCCACGTTGGAGTACTCGAGGGTGTCGGCCATGCGCCCCACGCGGTCGTGGCGCTTGACCAGCAGGTACTTGCCCTGGATCTGTTCGCGCGTGGTGTCCTTGGGCGGGGGGTAGAAATCCCGGATCACCTTGAACACGAAGGGAAAGGAGGGCAGCGTGAACACCAGCATCACCATGCCGCGGATGCCGGGCGCCGTGGTGAAGTTGTCGCTGGAATGGCGCAGGTGGTACAGGAAATCGCGATAGAACAGGGTCTTGCCCTGCTTGGCCAGGCCCAGCGCGCTGTACAGCTCGGAGCGCGGCTTGCGGGGCATCAGCGCGCGCAGGAACTGCACGCAGGCCGAGGGCACCGCCATGTCCACCATGAAATAGGCGCGGGCGAAGGAAAACAGCAACAGCAGGTCGTCCTCGTCGAGCAGCACGGTGTCGATCACCAGGCGCCCGTCGGGGCCGTGCAGGATGGGCAGCGCCAGCGGCGCCTCCCAGTAGCCGTTGATCACCCGGCCCACCAGGTAGGCGCCCTTGTTGCGGTAGAACAGGGAGGACAGCACCTGGATCTGGAAATTGCTGCGCAGGCGCGCGCCCTCCAGGCGGCGCTCGAGCTCGAGCACCACCCGCCCCACGTCGCCGTCCAGGTCGGCGAAGGGCCGCTGCAGCTGGTGGTTGTGCACGATGCGCACCAGGGTCTCGTGCAGGTTCTCCCGCGTGGGGTAGTAGGCGCGGAAGGTGGGCTGCGCGGCCGGCTCGTCGTTCTCGATGTATTCGGTGGACAGCGCCGGGCGCACGAACAGGATGTCGTTGTGGAAATGGCGCCGGTGCAGCACCTTGGTGGTCACCGAGTTGAAAAACGTCTCCGCCAGCTCCGGCTGCAGGTGGTTGGTCAGCAGGCCGATGTAGTGCAGCTTGGCCTGGTGCCACACCTCGGTGTCCAGGCGGGACAGGTCGAACTGGGCCTGCAACTGCTCGATGGCCTCGTCCACCCGGGTGTCGTAGAAGGCGATGCGCTCGCTTTGCGCGCGTTGCTGCCCGGCCCAGTCGGCGGCCTCGAAGCGCGCCTTCGCCTCGCGGCTGACCTGGCGGAACAGCCGGTAATGCTTGTTGAAGCCGTCGAGCATGGCCCGCGCGATGGCGAAGGCCACCCGCGAATCCAGCCGGGTCGGGAATTGGTTCATGCGCAAGCCGTGGGTTCAACACACAATGTAACGTCGCGCAAGCGACCGGGACAAGTCGGGCCGTCCCCGCCATCATGCCAAGCATTGTGCCAAGTCATGCTAGGCTTTTTCGCCTGCCCGACGCGGCAGCGCGGGCCCTGCGGCCCGGCCGACAACGACAGGAGATCTGCCCATGCCCGGACTTCGCCCCGACGTCGA
>JAKBBK010000055.1 GCA_021808525.1 Pseudomonadota bacterium | reverse complement strand
GGGCTACCTGCTGGACCACGGCAAGGTGCGCGCCAGCGGCACCCGCGAGGAGCTCGAGGCCAGCGACGCCGTGCGCGAGGCCTACTTCGGGCTGTGAGGCGTCCCGGGGCGGGGCCGGGCCCGGGCCGCTGGCAGCCTGCTAGGCTGGCAGGCCCGCCCCGGCCCTTCCGCTCCCACCCATCCCGCCATGTCCCATCCGTCGCGCCGCGCCGGGCGCGCCACCACGATCATGGTGGCCTGCCTCGCGATCCTCGCCCTGGCGGGGGTGGCGGGCTACGCGCTGGGCCTGCACTCGGCCGCGCAGGACCTGCGCACCGACGCGGGCCGCCGCCTGGACAGCTACGGCAGTGCCCTGGGCAGCGAGCTCCAGCGCTACGGCTACCTGCCTTCCGTGATCGTGCTCGGCAGCACGGTGCGCCAGGTGCTGGAGCATCCCGCCGACCCGAAGGCGGTGGACGCCGCCAACCGTTTCCTGGAGGCGGCCAATCGCAACGCGGGCACCGCGGCGATCTACGTGCTCGACAGCCAGGGCCTGACCCTGGCGGCGAGCAACTGGAACACGCCGGTGAGCTTCGTGGGCGCCAACCTGGCCTTCCGCCCGTATTTTCGCGATGCCATGCGCGGCAAGGCGGGACGTTTCTACGGCATCGGAACGGTCAGCGACGTGCCCGGCCTGTTCTTCTCGCAGCCGCTGCGCCAGCACGGGCGCATCGTCGGCGTGGTGGCCGCCAAGGTGGACCTGGACAAGGTGGCCATGCCCTGGCAGAGCGGCCCCGATCCGGTGCTGGTGGTGGACGACCACGGCGTGGTGTTCCTGACCTCGGTGGCGGCCTGGCGCTTTCGCACCCTGGAGCGCCTGTCGGCCAGCGTGCGCTCGCGCCTGGCGCAGACGCGTCAGTACTCCGCCGCGGGGCCGCTGCAGGAACTGGACCTGCGACATGCGGGCATGGCGGCCGGCGCGGAGCTGTACAAGCTGCCGCGCAACGCCGCGGTTCCGGCCGGCTTGTCCGCGCGCGACACCTACATGCTGATCCGTGCCCAGGTGCCCGGCACCGATTGGCTGATCCTGTCGCTGTCGGACATGCGCAAGGTCTGGCAGGCCGCCACCCGTTCCGCATTGGCGGCCGTGGCGCTGGCCGGGTTGCTCGAGGCCACGCTGCTGTTCGCCAGCCAGCGCCGCAAGGTCCTGCGCGAGCGCCTGGCCGCGCGCGAGGCCCTGGAGCAGGCCTATGGCGAGCTGGAGACGCGCGTGCTGGTCCGCACGGCCGCGCTGACCCGGGTCAACAAGGCCCTGCAGCGCGAGGTGGACGAGCGCCAGCGCGCGCAGGAGGCGCTGCGCAGCACCATGGAGCAACTGGTGCAGGCGGGCAAGATGGCCGCGCTGGGTCAGATGGCCACCGGCATCGCGCACGAGCTCAACCAGCCCCTGACCGCGCTGCACACCCTGTCGGACAATGCCGTGGTG
The DNA here is from genome assembly GCA_021808525.1 of Pseudomonadota bacterium. Lineage (GTDB taxonomy): Bacteria > Pseudomonadota > Gammaproteobacteria > Burkholderiales > Burkholderiaceae_C > Thiomonas_A. Next base: position 18,973 of record JAKBBK010000055.1, on the reverse strand, counting down.
CTGCTGGACAAGCAGCGCCAGGGCGAGGCGCGGGCCAACCTGGAATCCATTTCCAGGCTGGTGCGACGCATGGCGATCATCACCGGGGAACTCAAGTCCTTCGCGCGCAAGGCGCCCGCGCAATGGCAGCCCGGGCGCTGCTCGGAAGCCATCGACGGCGCCGCGAGCCTCCTGCGCCAGCGCCTGCAGCGCGAGCACATCGAGCTGCGCACCCGGCTGCCGGCCGACGAGCCGGTCGTGGCCTGTGACGAGGTGCGCCTGCAGCAGGTGGTGCTGAACCTGCTGATCAACGCCGCCGACGCCTTGGGCGACACGCGGGAGCCGCGCATCGACATCGCGCTCGAGTTCGACCCGCCGGGCAGCCCGGCGCGGCGCGCCCGCCTGCGCGTGGCCGACAACGGGCCGGGCATTCCCGAGGAATCCATGGATCGCCTGTTCGAGCCTTTCTACACCACCAAGGCGCAGGGCGCGGGGCTCGGCCTGGGATTGAGCATCGCGCAGCGCATCGTCGGCGAGGCCGGCGGACACATCGTGGCGCGCAATCGCGACGGCGGCGGTGCAGAATTCGAGGTCAAACTTCCCGTACACGAACCCGTTTCCCCCCAGCATGTCGGTGACGCCTGATTCCCTGGTCCTGATCGTCGAGGACGACCCCGAGGTCCGCCACGGCATCGCCCAGGCCCTCGACCTGGCCGGCCTGGGCGTGCTGGCCGTGCCCAGCGCCGAGGAGGCGCTGCGCGCGGTGCAGCCGGGCATGCGCGCGGTGGTGGTCACCGACGTGCGCCTGCCCGGCATCGACGGACTGCAATTGCTGGCCCGCCTGAAGACCCTGGACGCCACGCTGCCGGTGATTGTCATCACCGGCCACGGCGACGTGCAGACCGCGGTGGAGGCCATGCGCGCCGGTGCCGCGGATTTCATCGAGAAGCCCTTTTCCTCGGAGCGCCTGGCGCAGATCGCGCGCCAGGCCCTGCTCACGCGTTGCGCCTATCTCGACGCGCTGCAGCTCGACGACGCGCCGCAGCGCATCGAGGCCCGGATCGTCGGGCGCTCGCGCGCCATCGCCGACCTTCGCCACAAGCTGCTGGCGCTGGCCGAGGTGGACGCCAACGTGCTGATCTTCGGAGAGACGGGCACCGGCAAGGAGTCGGCCGCGAGCAGCCTGCACGCCTTCGGCTCGCGCGCGCGCCACGAATTCGTCGCCCTGAACTGCGCGGGCCTGCCCGAGTCCCTGTTCGACAGCGAGATCTTCGGCCACGAGGCGGGCGCCTTCACCGGCGCGTCGTCCAGGCGCATCGGCAAGATCGAGTACGCGGCGGGCGGCACCTTGTTTCTCGACGAGATCGAGACCATGCCCATGCTGCTGCAGGCCAAGCTCCTGCGCGTGCTGCAGGAGCGCAGTTTCGAGCGCCTGGGCTCCAACCAGTCGCGCCCGATGCAGTGCCGCATCGTCGCCGGCACCAAGGTGGACCTGCGCAAGCTGTCCACCCAGGGTGCCTTTCGCGAGGATCTGTACTACCGCCTCGCGGTGGTCGAGCTGCGGCTTCCGCCGCTGCGCGAGCGCCTGGAGGACGTGCCGCTGCTGTTCCAGAAATTCGTGTTCGACGCGGCCAAGGCGGCCGGCGTGGCCCTGCGCCCGGTGCCCGGCGCCTACCTGCTGGACCTGATGACCCGCGAGTGGCCCGGCAACGTGCGCGAACTGCGCAATGCCGCCGAGCGCTTCGTGCTGGGCATGCTGTCGGGCGAGGAGCTGGACGCCATGCCGAAGGAGGCCGCGCCATCCTTCGAGCAGCGGGTCCAGGCCTTCGAGCGTCACCTCATCGTGCAGGCGCTGCAACGCGCCGGCGGGCGCATCAGCGTGGCCGCGGCCGACATGGGCATGGCGCGCAAGACTCTGTACGACAAGATGCGCAAGCTGGGAGTCACCCGCTCGGACGTGGCCTACGACGAGGCGGAGGGCGCCGCCTGAGCCGGGCGCCTGCATGCGCCGCGGCCTTGCCGGACAATGCTCGGGTCGCATGCCGCCGCAAGGACGCGCGGCGCGGCTCCAGGACGAATCATCAGCGTGAGGGAGGAATCGGCATGTCCATGGCAAGGCGGGTGGTGATGCGCGAGGTCGGGGAACCCGAGGTGATGCACCTCGAAGGAGTCGAACTCGAGGCCCCGGGCGAGCACGAGGTGCGGGTGCGCCAGACCGCGATCGGCTTCAACTACATCGACGTGTACCAGCGCCAGGGCAAGTATCCCCTGCCGCTGCCTTCGGGCCTGGGGCACGAGGCGGCCGGCGTGGTGGAGGCGGTGGGCTCCGCGGTGTCGGGCTTCGCCCCCGGCGACCGGGTGGCCTACATGAACGCCGGAATCGGCGCCTACGCCGATGTCCGCAATGTCGCGGCCGACAGGCTGGTGCCGGTGCCCGGCGGGCTCTCGGACGAGCAGGCCGCCGCCGTCCTGTTCAAGGGCCTGACCGCGCAGTACCTGCTGCGCAGGACCCACCGCGTGCAGGCGGGGCAGACCGTGCTGGTGCACGCGGCCGCCGGCGGCGTGGGGCAGATCCTGTGCCGCTGGGCCAAGGCCCTGGGCGCCACCGTGCTGGCCACCGCGGGCTCCCCGGCCAAGTGCGAGCTCGCGCGGCGGGCCGGCGCCGACGTGGCCGTCGACTACTCCCGACCCGACTGGGTGCGGCGCCTGCTGGAGGCCAACGGCCATCGCAAGGCCGACGTGGTCTACGACTCGGTGGGGCGCGACACCTTCGAGCACTCCCTGGACTGCGCGGCTCCCTTCGGTCTGGTGGTGCTGTACGGGGCCGCCTCGGGGCCGGTGCCGCCCTTCGACACCGAGCTGCTCAATCGCAAGGGTTGCCTGTACCTCACGCGCCCCTCGGTGTTCCCCCACAACGCGAACCCCGCCACCTTGCGCGCCAACGCCGCCGAGCTGTTCGAGGCCATCGCGCGGGGCTGGGTGCAGGCCGAGGTGTCGCAGCGATTCGCCCTGGACGAGGTGGTGGCCATGCACCGGGCCGCGCAATCCCGCGCCACCCAGGGCGCGGTGGTGCTGGTTCCCTGAGGGGCGGGCGACTCAGGCCGCCTGGCGCAGCGGGTAGGCGCGTACCGCCTCGGCCAGGCGGGCGATGCCGGCGTCGATCTGCTCGCGCGTGGCGGTGACGAAGGACAGGCGCAGGGTTCGGGGGTCGGCCTCGCCGGCATGGAACGGGGCGCCCGGCACGAAGGCCACGCCCTTGTCCACGGCGCGAGGCAGCAATTCGGTGGCGTCCATGCCCCGCGGCAGACGCACCCACAGGAACATGCCCCCGGCGGGGCGGTTCCACTGCAGGCCCAGCCCGGCCATCTCGCGCTCCAGCGCCGCGAGCATGGCGTCGCGCTGCGACTTGTACAGCGCGCGGATGCCCGGCACGTGGCGATCCAGGAAACCGTCGCGCAGCACGTCGGCGACCATGCGCTGGTTGAAGCTGGGTGTGTGCAGGTCCACCGCCTGCTTGGCCTGCAGCAGCTTGGGGTACAGCGCCTGCGGGGCGACCAGATAGCCCAGGCGCAATCCGGGAGACAGCACCTTCGAGAAGGAGCCGAGATAGATGCAGGCATCCGGCCGGCGCGCGCTGAGCGGCGCCGGGGGCGGAGCCTCGAACCACAGTTCGCCGTAGGGGTTGTCCTCGATCAGCGGCAGATCCATCTCCTGCGCCATGTCCACCAGCGCCTGGCGGCGAGCGTCGCTCATCAGGCGACCGGTCGGGTTCTGGAAATTGGGCAGCAGGTAGAGCATGCGCGCCGCCTCGCCGGCGCTGGCGGCCCGGCGCAGCGCCTGCGGATCCACGCCCTCGTCGTCACCCGCCACGCCTTCGATGCGTGGCTCCATCGGTGTGAAGGCCTGCAAGGCCCCGAGATAAGTGGGGTTTTCCACCAGCACCCGGCTGCCGGGGTCGATGAGCACCTTGGCCACCAGGTCCAGGCCCTGCTGCGAGCCGGTGGTGATCAGCACCTGGGCCGGATCGACCGGCCAGGGCAGCATGGCGGCCACCTGTTCGCGCAGCAGCGGCAGTCCTTCGCTGGCGCCATACTGCAGCGCGCCCTGGCCGTCGTCGCGCAACACGCGCGCGCAGGATTCGGCGAAGGCGTCCACCGGGAAGGTCCTGGGCGACGGCAGCCCGCCGGCGAAACTGATGATGCCGGGGCGCTCGGTGAGCTTGAGCACCTCGCGGATCACCGAAGGATTCATTGCATGCGCGCGACGCGCCAGTGTCCAGGCCATATGCGGTTTCCTCGAGTTGCACACAGTGTAGGACCTCCCCGCGCACCCAGGAGCTGCTGGCGCGAGGGCGCCCGCTCCCGTGGCGCCCGCGCATGCGGCGCGGCGGGCTGGGCGACAATGTCCGGCATGAGCACCGAGCCCTCCGAGGACCGATTCGCGCAGCTGCCCGGCGGCATGCGCATCTGCTGGCGCGCGCAGGGGCCCGAGCACGGGCAGCCGCTGTTGCTGCTCAACGGCCTGGCCATGCAGCTGATCTCCTGGCCCGCCAGGCTGGTGCAAGGCCTGGCGGATGCGGGGCTGCGCGTGATCATGCCGGACAACCGCGACGCCGGGCTGTCTTCCGGAGCATCGACTCCGCCCCCGGGGCGCCTGCGCCAGTTGCTGGCGCTGGCGCCGGGCGACAACTACGGGCTCGAGGACATGGCCGACGACATGGCCGCGCTGCTCGATCAGCTGGGCCTGGACGCGGCCCATGTGGTGGGCATGTCCATGGGCGGGATGATCGCGCAGTGCCTGGCCGCGCGCCACCCGGCGCGGGTGCTCAGCCTGTGCTCGATCTTTTCCACCACGGGGCGGCGCACGGTGGGACAGCCGGCGCCTTCGACCATCCTGCGCATGCTCAAGCCGGTGCCCCGGAGCGCCGAGGAGGCGGTCGGGCAGTACGTGGAGTTCATGCGCCACATCGGCAATGCCGCCGAGCCGGGTGCCGAGCAGGAATGGGCCGACTACGCGCTGCGAGCGTGGCAGCGAGCCGGCGGGCGCGTGAATGCCGAAGGCACGGCACGCCAGATCGCGGCCATCCAGAAGTCCGGCGACCGCAGCGCGCAGCTTCGCGGCATACGGGCTCCCACGCTGGTGCTGCACGGGGATCGCGACCTCATGGTCGCGCCCAGCGGCGGGCGCGCCACCGCGCAGCTCATCCCGGGCGCCCGCCTGCGCATCCTGCCCGGACTCGCGCACCAGATCGTCGCCGCGCGCTCGCCCGAGCTGGTCGATCTGATCGTGCAGAACCTGCCGCGCTGAACGGCCCGGCACTGCAGGTGCCGCGCGTGGCACCGCGTGGCCCGAGGCCTCAGGGCATGCAGCCCACGCGCAGGCTCAGGGGCCAGCGGATCGGCCGACGCCGCCCCGGGGCGCCCCAGACCCGGCCGAGCTCCTGCCGGAAGGCCTCCAGGGGCGCGCGGCCCAGCGCGGCCAGCGCCGGGCGCAGGGCCGACCAGGTGTCGACGTAGCCGAGCAGTTCGTCCAGCGACCACTGGGCGCCCACGTCCATGGGCGGCGCCTCGATCTCGGGGAAGGGAAAGGGCAGGGCGCGATAGCCGCCCAGCACCAGCATGCGCTCGGGCGGCCAGTAGGGGCCCAGGACGCGGTCGTGCCAATCCAGCAGCAGCGCGCCGGGTTCGCCGTCCATGCGCGCCACGCCGTAGCTGATCAGGGCCAGGCAGCCGCGAGGGCGCAGCACCCGGCGTACCTCGTCGTAGAACCTGGGCACATCGAACCAGTGCGCGGCCTGGGCGGCGCTCACCAGGTCGACGCTGCCAGCGCCCAGGCCGCTGCGCTCGGCGGGGGCCACGCCATAGCGCACGCGCGGGTGCTGCCGGGCATGCGCGATCTGCTCCTCGCTGGCATCGGTGGCCACCACCTGCTCGAATTCCCGTGCCAGCAGCTCGGAGAACTGACCGGTGCCGCAGCCGCAGTCCAGCGCCAGCGAGCGCGACGGAGCGATGCCGGCGAGCCAGCCGGCCAGTTCCGGCGGATAGCTCGGCCGGTGAAGCGCGTAGCCGGCCGCGTTGGTGGAGAAATGGTCCTTGAAGGTGGTCGGCGCGCTCGGCGTGCTCATCGATGCGGGCTCCTGCATGCGGGTCCCGCAAGCCTACCCCGGATCGTCCGGCTCAGTGCGACATGAACACCGGCAAGGTCATGGAGCCGAGGATCGAGCGGGTGACTCCGCCGAGCACCCATTCCCGGGTGCGCGAATGTCCGTAGCCCCCCATCACCAGCAGGTCGGCGCCGAGGTCCGCGGCGTCGCTGAGCAGCAGTTCATCGATGCCCGCGCCCAGGCTGGGCAGGGTCGCCGAGCCCGAGGCGTAGTCCACGTCCACCTTGTGGCGCAGGCCCTGGCGCGCCTCGACGCCGTGGCTGCGCAGGAAGTCGCGGGCCAGCCCCAGCGTGCGCGCCCCCACGCCCTCGGAGCCGCCGTAGGCATGCAGGTTCACCTGGCTCGCGCGCTGCAGCAGCGGCAGGGCATCGCGCAGCGCGCGCGCGCTCTGGCGCCCGCCGTCCCAGGCCACCAGCACCCGCGTGGCGCAACTGCGGCCCAGCTCGCGCGGCCGGGGCACGAACAGCAGGGGACAGCTCGAGGCCAGCAGCAGCTGCGAGGCGAACTGCTCGGCCGCCGCATGGGCGCTTTCCAGGTAGGGCTGGCTGAGCACCAGCAGGTCGGCGCCGCGGGTGAACTCGGCCAGCGCGTCGGCGCCCTGCGCCACGCCGCGGCAGGCCCCCTGCACGCCGGCGTCCCGCAGCAGCTTGCGCGTGGCCTCGCAGTCGATGGCGTCGGGCGCGCACAGCGCCTCCACCTCGGCGCCCCGGGCCCCGGAAAGCCCCGCCACGAACTCGACCAGCCTGGCCGCCTGCGTGACGGCGCCCATGCACAAAAGCACCCTTCGATACTCGTTCATCGCCGGCTCCGACCCAACGGGGTTCCTGTTGTCGCCAGCATAGGCAGGCTCCGGGGCGCTACCTTGCGCCAGCGCAAACATGGCGCCGGCGCGGGCAGGACCCCTGGCCATCGCGCCCGCTGCTGTCATCAATCCGACACGCCCGGCCCCTAGAGTGGAAACGTTTTCACAAACATGCCCGTCAGCCGTGCGCGCAGCCTTTCTCGATTTCGACCACACCCTGCTGGGTGCCGACAGCAACCAGCTCTGGCTGGAGTACCTGGACGCGCAGGGCATGGTGTCGCCCGAGGTGCTGCGGCGCCACGAGGCCTACATGCGCGATTACGCCGCCGGTGGCCTGGATTTCACGGCGCTGGATGCGTTCCGGGCCGAGCTCGACGGTTCCGTCGAACCGGGGCTCCTGCAGGCCTGCCGCGAAGCCTGCGTGCGCGAGCGCCTGGTGCCGGCGCTGGCCCCCCGTGCCACCGACGTGGTCGCGCAACTGCGGGCCCAGGGGGTGCTGCTCATCGTCGTGAGTGCCAGCCGCGAGGCCTTGCTGCGCCCGGTGGTCCGCCACCTGGGCATCGAGCACCTGATCGCGGCCGACAGCCCCCAGGGCGCCGGTCTCGCCCAGCCCTGCTTCGGCCAGGGCAAGGTGCTGCACGTGGAGCATGCGCTGCGCAGCATGGGCCTGTGCCTGGACGGCCTGGAGCGCAGCTGGTTCTACAGCGACTCGCACAACGACCTGCCGCTGCTCGAGCAGGTCAGCGACCCTGTCGCGGTCGACCCCGATCCACTGCTGGAGCGGGTGGCGCAATGGCGCGGCTGGCCGGTGGTGTCGTGGAGGGAGGCGGTCTGATGCCCAGCACCCTGCACGACGTCGCCGAGCGCTCCGGCACCTCCATCGCCACCGTGTCGCGCGCCCTCAACCAGCCCGGCAAGCTGCGGCGCGAGACCCTGGAGCGGGTGCGCCAGGCCATGCGCGAGCTGCACTTCCGCCCGAACCTGATCGGCCGCCAGTTGCGCGGCGAGCGCACCGGCCTGGTGGGCGTGGTGCTGCCCGACATGCTCAACCCGGTGTTCGGCGAATGCCTGCAGGGCATCGAGGAGTCCGCAGCGCAGGGCGCCCGCCGCGTGCTGCTCACCACCACCGGCTATGACCCCGGGCGCGAAGCGCAGGCCATCGACACCCTGCTGTCGCAGCGCGTGGACGGGCTGATCCTCACGCTGGCCAGGGCCGAGGGCCACCCGCTGCTCGACGAACTCGCCGCCAGCGGCGTGCCCTACCAGCTGGTCTACAACCACTGCGCCTCGCACCCCTGCGTGAGCGTGGACAACCGCGCGGCGGCGCGCGAGCTGGTCAGTGAGCTGGTGCTGCTGGGCCATCGGCGCATCGGCATGCTCAGCGGCAGTCGGGCCGCCTCGGACCGCGCCCTGCAGCGCCACCAGGGCTATTGCGACGCCATGCGGGCGGCCGGCTTGCGCCCGCGCGCGCCGCTGGAGATCGACTTCCACCAGCGCAGCCTGCCGTCGGCCATGCTGGCCGCGCTGCGCGATCCGCGCCGGCGCCCCACGGCGCTGTTCTGCGGCAATGACTTCCTCGCCCTGCTGGTCATGCGCGAACTGCGCGAGGCCGGCATGCGCGTGCCGGAGGACATCTCGGTCGTCGGCTTCGACGGACTGTCCTTCGGCGAACTGCTCGCTCCGCCGCTGGCCACCGTGTGCCAGCCGCACCGCCACATGGGCTCCACCGCGTGGAGCCACCTGCAGCATGCGCTCGAGGGTGGAAGCCCGCGTTCGAGCGTGCTGGCCCACCGGCTGCGCATCGGCGGCACGGTGGCTCCTCCCTCGTCTCGTCCCCGCCCGGAGTGAATTGCATGAAAACCCTGCGTCATTGGCTGCTCGCCTTGTGCGGCTCCCTCGCGCTGCTGGCCTCGCACGCGAGCGCGCACGCCGCCGAAACCGCCATCTGCTACAACTGCCCACCCGAATGGGCCGACTGGGCCGGAGAGATCCGCGCCCTGCACGAGTCCACGGGCATCACCATGCCCTTCGACAACAAGAATTCGGGCCAGGCCATCGCGCAGCTCATCGCCGAGCGCGCCAGCCCCGTGGCCGACGTGGTCTACCTGGGCATCGGATCGGCCTTCGAGGCCGAGAAGCAGGGCGTGATCACGCCCTTCAAGCCCGTGGGCTGGGACAAGATCCCCGCGCAGTTGAAGGACCCGAAGGGCTACTGGTTCACGATCCACTCCGGCACCCTGGGTTTTTTCGTGAACAAGGCCGCGCTGGGCGGCAAGCCGGTGCCGCAGTCCTGGGCCGACCTGCTCAAGCCCGAGTACAAGGGCATGGTGGGTTACCTGGATCCCTCCAGCGCCTTCGTCGGCTACGCCGGCGCCGTGGCGGTGAACCTGGCCCTGGGCGGCAAGCTGGACGACTTCACCCCGGCCATCCACTATTTCCAGCAACTCAAGCACAACGACCCCATCGTGCCCAAGCAGACCGCCTACGCGCGCGTGCTGTCGGGGGAGATTCCGATTCTCATCGACTATGACTTCAACGCCTACCGCGCCGAGTACAAGGACCATGCCGACGTCGCCTTCGTGATTCCCCGCGAAGGCACCATCTCCATGCCCTACGTGATGGCGCTGGTGAAAAACGGCCCGCATCCCGCCGTGGGCAGGAAGGTGCTGGATTTCGTGCTCTCGCCCAAGGGCCAGGCCATCTGGGCCGACGCCTTCCTGCGTCCGGTGATGCCCGGGGCGATGAGCCCGAAGGCTGCGGCGCGCTTCCTGCCCGCCAGCGACTATGCGCGGGTCAAGCCGGTGGATTACCAGAAGATGGGGGAGGTCGAGCAGGCCTTCGCCAAGCAGTATCTGGCCCAGGTGCACTGAGCATGCGCATGCCCGCGGCCCGGCCCCCTGGAGCAGCCAGCATGCGGCCAGGCGGAGCGGTCGCCTGGCTGCGCCCGGCCCTGGCGGCTCCGGCGGCGGCCTTGTTCGCGGCCTTCTGGCTGCTGCCCATGGCCGCGCTGGGCCGCGCCAGCGCGCAACGCGGCCTGCAAGGCTACCTGCACATCCTGGGCCAGGCGCAATACCTGCGCAGCCTGGGGGTCACCGTGCTGCTGGCCGGCGCCGTCACGCTGGCTGCGCTGGCCCTGTCGCTGGTCGCCGGATTGTTCCTGGCCCGCCACGCCTTTGCCGGGCGGCGCCTGCTGATGGCCATGCTCACGCTTCCGCTGGCCTTTCCCGGCGTGGTGGTCGGCTTCATGGTGATCATGCTCGGGGGCCGCATGGGCCTGGCGGCGCAGATCGGCATGGCGCTGTCCGGCCAGCGCTGGGTATTCGCCTACTCGCTGGGGGGCTTGTTCGTGGGCTATCTGTATTTCTCGATCCCCCGAGTCATACTCACGGTGACCGCCGCGGCGCAGGGCCTGGACGCCAGCGTCGAGGAGGCCGCGCGCAGCCTGGGCGCCTCCTCGTGGCAGGTGCTGCGCGACGTCACGCTGCCCGCCCTGGCGCCGGCGCTGGTCGCCTCGGGCGCGCTGTGCTTCGCCACCGCGGTCGGCGCCTTCGGCACCGCCTTCACGCTGGCCACCGACATCGACGTGCTTCCCATGGACATCTACACCGCCTTCACCCTCAACGCCGATCTGCCGACCGCGGCCACCTGGAGCCTGGTGCTGGGCGCCGTGACCTGGCTGGTGCTGTGGTGGGGCGAGGGCGCCGGCCGCGCCAGCGCCGCACCGGGGGCCTGAGCGTGCGTGCGCGCATCCTCGCCGGGTCCGGCCCGCGCAACGCGCGCGCTGCGCTGCGCCCGATGCTGGTGGCGCAGGCCGCGCTCACCCTGCTGCTGGCCGCCTTTCTCATCGTGCCGGTGGGCATGTCCATGCTCGCCGGCCTCACCCGCAACGATTTCATCGGCCTGCGCAGCGGGCTCACCCTGCACTGGGTGGCGCAGGTCTGGGACATGTACCGCGACGCCATCGGGCTGAGCCTGCGCGTGGCCCTGGCCACGCTGGCCATCACCCTGCTCGCCGGCGTGCCCTGCGCCTACGCCCTGGCCCGCAGCCGCGCGCGGGTGGCGCGCCTGTTCGAGCGCATGCTCATGCTGCCGGTGGCCATGCCCGGCCTGGCCAGCGCGCTGGGGCTGCTGGCCGTGTACGGCGGCCTGCGGGACTTTCGCGCCAGCAGCGGCTTCATCGTGGTCGGGCATGTGGTGTTCACGCTGCCCTTCATGGTGCGCTCGGTCCAGGCCATCTGCGCCGGCATCGACCTGCGCGGCCTGGAGGAAGGCGCGGCCAGCCTGGGCGCCGGCTTCGTGCAGCGCATGCGCACGGTGGTGCTGCCCAACATCCGGCCCGGCATCGTCGCCGGCGCGCTCACCGTGGTCACGCTGTCCATCGGCGAGTTCAACCTGACCTGGATGCTGGCCACGCCGACCACCAAGACCCTTCCGGTGGGATTGGCCGATGCCTACGCCTCGCTGCGCCTGGAGGTGGGCAGCGCCTACACCCTGATCTTTTTCGTGCTCATCGTCCCGCTGCTGGTGCTCCTGCAGCGTGCCGGCGGCGATGGGCCTTCTCGACGAGGTCGACCATGAACCCTGCCTCCGTGGGCATCAGCCTGCAGGCCTGTGCGAAGCATTACGAGCGCGGACGCCAGGCCCTGCACCCCGTCGACCTGCGGGTCGAAGCCGGCGAGACCCTGGTGTTCCTCGGGCCCTCCGGCTGCGGCAAGACCACCACGCTGCGCCTGATCGCCGGCCTGGAGCAGCCCGATCCGGGCGGGCGCGTGCTGTTCGACGACGAGGACGTGACCGCGCTGCCCATCGAGGCCCGGCGTGTGGGCATGGTGTTCCAGAACTACGCGCTGTTCCCCAACCTGGACGTGCGCGGCAACGTGGCCTACGGCCTGCGCATCCGGCGCCTGCCCAGGGAGCAGATCCGGCGGCGCGTGGACGAACTGCTGGAGCTCATGCGCCTGCGCGATTTCGCCGACCGCCCCGTGCAGGGGCTGTCGGGCGGCCAGCGCCAGCGCGTGGCGCTGGCCCGCGCGCTGGCTCCGCGCCCGCGGGTGTTGCTGCTGGACGAGCCGCTGGCCGCGCTGGACGCGCAGCTGCGCGAGGCCCTGCGCGTGGAAATGAACGCCTTGCTGCGCGGCCTGGGCGTGACCTCGATCTACGTCACCCACGACCAGGCCGAGGCCATGGCCCTGGGCGACCGCATCGTGGTCATGAGCCAGGGTCGCATCGAGCAGGTCGGCACGCCCCGCGAGATCTACCACCGGCCGGCCAACCTCGAGGTGGCCGGCTTCGTCGGCCTGCTCAACCGCATGCGCGGCGGGCTGCGCGACGGAAGGGTGCATGCCGAGGGCGAGCAGGAGATCTGGTTCCGTCCGGAGGACGCGCGCCTGCTGCCCGAACACGAAGGCGAGCTGCGCGGCAGCGTGCGCCAGGTGATCTTCCTGGGCGACCGCACCCGCGTGGGCGTGGCCGCCGGTGGCGGCGCCACCCTGTGGGCCGACGTTCCGGGCCGCGTCGACGTCGCCGTGGACAGCCGCGTGGCCCTGCGCGTGGCGGCCGAAGCCCTGCTCAACCCCGCGGCGAAGCCTCGCTGAATCCCCATGATCCTCTGCCAGATATCCGACCTGCACATCAAGCGCAAGGGCGCGCTCGCCTACCAGCGGGTGGACACCGCCGATGCCTTGCGCCGCTGCCTGCGCGCCGTGGCCCGCCTGCGCCCGGCGCCGGACGCCGTGGTGGTCACCGGCGACCTGGTGGACATGGGCGATGCCCAGGAATACGCGCACCTGCGCGAGATCCTGGCCGAGCTGGCCATGCCCTGCTACCTGCTGGTGGGCAACCACGATCATCGCGAGGCCCTGCGCCAGGCCTTTCCCGAGCATGCCTGGCTGGGGCGCGAGGGCTTCGTGCAGTACGCCGTCGACCTCGGCCCCTGCCGGCTGCTCGCGCTGGACACCCAGGACCCGCCCCACAGCGGCGGCAGGCTGTGCGCGCAGCGCCTGCAGTGGCTGGAGCGCGAGCTGGGGCGCGAGCCGGCCAAGCCGGTGATCCTGGCCATGCATCACCCGCCCTTCGTCACCGGCATCGGGCATATGGACAGGATCGGCCTGCCCCAGGAGGATCGCCAGGGCCTGGCCGAGCTGGTCGCGCGGCATCCGCAGATCGAGCGCATCGTCTGCGGGCATCTGCATCGCCCCATCCAGCGCCGCTTCGGCGCCAGCGTGGTCAGCACCTGTCCGGCGCCGGCCCACCAGGTGGCTTTCGACCTCGACCCCGAGGCCGTGCCGGCGTTCCGCCTGGAGCCGCCCTCGATGCAGTTGCATGCGTGGATCGACGGCGAGGGCCTGGTGTCCCACCAGGTCGTGATCGAGGACTATCCGGGCCCCTATCCCTTTTTCGAGTCCGACGGCAGCCTGATCGATTGATCCCCGGGTCTCAGCGCTCCAGGGCCGAGCGCATGGCGGCGGCCAGTTCCTCGGCGCAGAACTTGGTGACGTAGCCGTCGGCCCCGGAGCTGCGCGCGTGCTCCTCGGTGGCCTGGCCGGTCAGCGAGGAATGGACGACCACCGGCAGCGAGCGCAGGAACTCGTCCTGCCGGATGCGGCGCACCAGGGTGAATCCGTCCATCTCGGGCATTTCCAGGTCGGTGAGCACCAGCGCCACCTTGTCGCGCAGCGCGCGGCCCTCCGCCCGCGCCGCCTGCGCGAAGGCGCCCAGGCGCTCCCAGGCCTCGGCGCCGGTGCGGGCGAGCACGCAGGGCGCGCGCAGGGCCTGCATCAGTTTCTCGATCTGGCCGCGGGCGAGAAAGGAGTCGTCCACCGCCAGCACCACGCTGCCCGGCGCCATCCGCAGCGCCTCGCCAAGGGGCTGCTCGGGGCCGGCGCCGATGCGTTCGGGCAGCACGTCGCCCAGGATGCGCTCCAGGTCGAGCACCAGCGCCAGCGCGCCCCCGTCGGCGGCGCGCGGGTCCAGCCTGGCGATGCCTCCGACCAGCCCGCCCACGGCCTGCGCCTGCGCCGACACCACCTGGTCCCAGTCCAGGCGGGTGATCTGCTCCACGCCTTCCACGGCGAAGCCCTGCAGCGAGCGCTCGAATTCCGTCACGACCAGCAGGGACAAGGCGCGCGGGCGGAAGCCCACGACGGCCGGCAGGTCGATCACCGGCATCACCTGGCCGCGGATGTCGGCCAGGCCCAGCACATGGCGCGGCGCACCGGGCGCGCCGGTGATCGCCGGCATCTCCAGCACCTCGCGCACCTTGAACACATTGATGCCGAACAGCTCGCGGCGTCCGCTGGCATCCTCGCCCAGGCGGAACAGCAGCAGCTCGAGCCGGCCGGCCGCCGCGCCCGGCGACCCCGACGGGGTGTGGAGCATGTTCTCGCGCATGGCCCCGTGCATGGCTCAGCCCGAGATGCGCTCGGCGCTTTCCTGGAGTTCGCGCGCCTGCTCGGCGATGCGCCGGAACAGCTCGGCGATGTGTCGCCCCTGGGTCTCGCCCTGGCGGGATTGGGTCAGGGTCTGTTCCTGGGCCGAGGTGATGCCACCCAGGGTTTTCACGCTGCGCTCGATCTGCGCCTCGATTTCCGAGGTCGCCGACTGCACGTTCATCGACAGGTTGCGCACTTCGTCGGCCACCACGGCGAAGCCGCGGCCGGCTTCCCCCGCGCGGGCGGCCTCGATGGCGGCGTTGAGCGCGAGAAGATTGGTCTGGTACGAAATGCTGCGGATTTTCTCGATGCTCTTGCCGACTTCGGCGGAATGTTCGTTGAGCTTGTCGACCTCCCGCGCCTCCTCCTGGGCCGAGTCGGCGTTGCCCCGCACGAAGGACAGCAGGTTGTCCAGGGTCGCGGTGCCTTCGCCCACCGTCTCGGACAGGCTGTGCGCGGCATGGCGCAACTGCTCGGCCAGTCGGCGCGAGGCGGCTTCGCGCGCATCGATGTCCATGGCGATCTTGATCACCCCGATCACCTCCCCGGCGGGGTTGCGCACCGGAGAGTAGGTGGCCTCCAGGTGCACCACGCGTCCGTCCCGGGTCAGGCGCTGGATCTTGTCCGAGAAGGACGTGCCGGCGCGCAGGCGCTCCCAGAACTCGCGGTAGGCGGCGGAGGTACTGAACTCGGGGGTGCAGAACTTGCGATGGTGCTCGCCGATCAGGTCCTCGGCTTCATAGCCCAGCGCGTGCGCGAACTTCTCGTTGGCCCACACCACCCGTCCTTCCAGGTTGAACTGGATCATCGCCATGGTGCTGGCCAACGAGCCGAAAACGTCCTGCACCTGCAAGGTGGTTCCTGCGCTGCTCATGGATGTCTCCCCCCGGGTGTAGGTTGTGCACAGCAAGCCTGGTAACGGCACGCCGCAATGACACTTGAGGGTTTCATCGGCGACGTTTTGCACGCGACCGGTTCCTGGCCCCGCGTCGGAATGTTGCGTCAGCCGCGCGGGGCGCGTCAAACGCGATTTTGCGCAGGCTCAAGGCCGCGGCCCCGGGCAGGGGCATGCATTGGCTATGCTGAGGGCTTTTGCGCCGCCCCCGGAGCCCCGCGATGCCCCAGACTCTTCCCCTGCTTGGAACCCCCCTGTCCGAGGCCGCGCTGCGGGTCATGCTGCTGGGCGCCGGAGAGCTGGGCAAGGAAGTGATCATCGCCTTGCAGCGCCTGGGCGCCGAGGTCATCGCGGTGGACCGTTACGCGAACGCTCCGGGCCAGCAGCTGGCGCACCGCGCCCATGTGATCGACATGACCGACGCGCAGGCCCTGCGCGCGCTGGTGCAGGCCGAGCGCCCGCACCTGATCGTGCCCGAGATCGAGGCCATCGCCACGCAGGAGCTGCTGCGCATCGAGGCCGAGGGCCTGGCCGAGGTGATCCCCACCGCGCGCGCCGCCCAGCTGACCATGAACCGCGAAGGCATCCGGCGCCTGGCCGCCGAGGAACTGGGCCTGCCCACCTCGCCCTACGCCTTCGCCGATTCCCTGCAAGCCCTGCGCCAGGCCGTCGACGCCGGCATCGGCTATCCCTGCGTGGTCAAGCCGGTGATGTCTTCCTCCGGCAAGGGCCAGTCGGTGCTGCGCGGCCCCGAGGATCTGCAGGCCGCCTGGGACTACGCCATGGCCGGCGGGCGCGTGCAGCTGGCGCGGGTGATCGTCGAGGGTTTCGTCGATTTCGACTACGAGATCACCCAGCTCACGGTGCGGGCGATCGACCCCGCCAACGACGAAGTAAGCACATACTTCTGCGACCCCATCGGCCATCTGCAGGTGCATGGGGACTACGTCGAGTCCTGGCAGCCCCAGCCCATGTCGGCGCTGGCCCTGCAGCGCTCGCGCGAAGTGGCCGGCAAGGTCACGCAGGCGCTGGGCGGGCGCGGCATCTTCGGCGTCGAGTTGTTCGTGCGGGGTGACGAGGTGTGGTTTTCCGAGGTCAGCCCGCGTCCCCACGACACCGGCCTGGTCACCCTGTGCTCGCAGCGCCAGTCCGAGTTCGAGTTGCACGCGCGGGCCATCCTCGGCCTGCCGGTGGACGCCGGGCTGCGCGAACCCGGGGCCTCGGCGGTGATCTACGGCGGTGTCGATGCCCGGGCCCTGCGCTTCGAGGGCGTGGCGCAGGCCCTGGCCGTGCCGCGCTCGGACCTGCGCCTGTTCGGCAAGCCCGAGAGCTACCAGCGTCGGCGCATGGGCGTGGCGCTGGCCGCCGGCGACGACGTGGCGCAGGCGCGCGAGCGTGCCGCCCAGGTGGCCGCCGCGGTGCGTCCGCGCGCGGCGTAGGGCCTCGGCGACCCCTCGCTGGCCCGACGCGGCATCCGGCTCCACAATCCACCCGAGGTCTCCAGCCCATGCAAGCACCCGCCAGCAGCACGCCCATCCCGCGCATCGTGATCGTCGGCGGCGGCGCCGGCGGCCTGGAGCTCGCCACCCGCCTGGGCGATACCCTGGGCCGCCGCGGCGAGGCCGAGGTCACGCTGGTCGAGCGCAGCCGCAGCCACCTGTGGAAGCCGCTGCTGCACCAGGCGGCCGCCGGCACCCTGGGCATCGACGACAACGCGCTGAACTACCTCGCGCAGTCCAGCTGGCACCATTTCAAGTACCGCCTGGGGGCCATGGACGGGCTCGACCGCGCGCGCAGGCAGGTGCTGGTGGCTCCCACGCTGGACGAGCAGGGCCGGGAGGTCACGCCGCGCCGCGCCATCGACTACGACATCCTGGTCATCGCGGTGGGCAGCCAGAACAACGACTTCGGCACGCCGGGCGCGGCCCGGCACGCCATCGCCCTCGACACCCCGGACGACGCCCGGCGTTTCCACCGTCGCCTGGTGGACGCCTGCATCGCCGCCAATTCCCAGACCGAGCCGCTGCGTCCCGAGCAGCTCAAGGTGGTGGCCGTGGGCTCCGGCGCCACCGGCGTGGAGCTGGTGGCCGAGTTGCACAACTCCATGCGCGTGCTGGCGGCCTACGGGCTGGACCGCATCGACCCCGAGCGCGACATCCGGCTCAGCCTGGTGGAGGCCGCGCCGCGCATCCTGCCCGCGCTGTCCGAGCGCCTTTCCGGCGCCGCGGCGCGCGAGTTGCGCAAGCTGGGGGTGGAAATGCACGTGGGCAAGCGGGTCACCGAGGTCAGCGCCACCGGGGTGCGCACGGCCGACGGCGATTTCCTGCCCGCCGAGCTGGTCGTCTGGGCGGCCGGTGTGAAGGCGGCCGATTTCCTCAGGGATCTCGACGGCCTGGAGAGCAATCGCATCAACCAGCTGGTGGTGCGCCAGACCCTGCAGACCACGCGCGACGACGCGGTGTTCGCGCTGGGCGATTGCGCCGCCTGCCCCTGGCCGGGGCACGACGGCAACGTGCCGCCGCGCGCCCAGGCGGCGCATCAGCAGGCCAGCTTCCTGGTGGGCCAGATCCGGCGCGTGCTCGCCGGCAGGCCCCTGGCGCCATTCCGCTACCGCGACGCGGGCTCCCTGGTGTCGCTGGGCGAGCACAGCACCGTGGGCAGCCTGATGGGCGGCCTGTCCCGCGGCAGCATGTTCATCGAAGGGCAGTTCGCGCGCTTCATCTACTGGTCGCTGTACCGCATGCACCTGCATGCGTTGCACGGTTTCTGGAAAACTGCCTTCCTCACCCTGGCGCGCATGATCTCGCGCACCACCGAGCCCCACATCAAGCTGCATTGACCCGCGTGCCGCGGCGGTTCACACTGGCGACCCCGGCCATGCCGTAGCATGGCCCGCATACGCCCTGCCGCGGCCGAGCCCGCGTCCACCCACGCCACGCGATGGAAAAGTCCCAAGCCACCGAATTCATACACAGCTCCCTGGCGCTGATGGTCAAGCGCGGGGGCTCGGACCTGTTCATCTCCGCCGGCTTCCCGCCCGCCATCAAGGTGGACGGCAACGTGGAGAAGCTGTCGGTGCACCCGCTGACCCCCGAGCACACGCAGGCGCTGGCCGTGGCGGTGATGAACGACAAGCAGCGCCGCGACTTCGAGGCCAACAAGGCCGTCAACTTCGCCATCTCGCCCACCGGCATCGGGCGTTTCCGCGCCAACGCCTTCACCCAGCGCGGCAGCGTCGCGCTGGTGGCGCGCAAGATTCCGCTGGAGATTCCCACCATCGACGGGCTGCAGCTGCCCGGGGTGCTGAAGGAACTGGCGATGACCAAGCGCGGCCTGATCATCTTCGTCGGCGCCACCGGCAGCGGCAAGAGCACCTCGCTGGCCGGCATGGTCGACTGGCGCAACGAGAACTCGCAGGGCCACATCATCACCATCGAGGACCCCATCGAGTTCCTGCATCCCCACAAGAACTGCATCGTCAACCAGCGCGAGGTGGGCATCGACTCCATCGGCTGGGACGACGCGCTCAAGGACACCCTGCGCCAGGCTCCCGACGTGATCCTGATGGGCGAGATCCGCGACCGCGAGACCATGGACCAGGCGGTGGCCTTCGCCGAGACCGGTCACCTGGCGCTGGCCACCCTGCACGCCAACAACGCCAACCAGGCCATCGACCGCATCATCAACTTCTTCCCCGAGGAGCG
>JAKBBK010000126.1 GCA_021808525.1 Pseudomonadota bacterium | reverse complement strand
TTGCGCACCTTGCGCGCGCTGGCCTTGATCACCACGTTGCCCAGCGTGACCTGGCCGTCGCCGCCCAGGGCCACCTGCGCGCCGCGGCGTACGCTCAGGATGGTGGTGCCGTGATATTGGTCCATGGATGGAGCATAAGCCTTCGCGCGGCCTTCGGCAGGCCGCGGCGCGCATCGCGGCGCGCGCACTCAGGTCTTGCGCAGCTCGACCTGCGCGACGGAGCTGATGCCGAGAATGGCGAACAGGCCGGCGATCAACCGGTGGGTGCCCTCGAAGCGTACCGAACGGCCGGCGCTGCTCTGGGCCATCACCCAGTTCAGCATGATGCCGGCGCTGGCGAAATCCAGCCGGCGCAGCCCGCCAAGGTCGACCAGCACCGCGGAGCGCCCCGCGACGGCCTCGTCCAGGGGCTGCAGGAAATCCTCGCTACCGCCGCGGATCTCGCCGTCCAGGTGCGCCAGCGCGACGCCGTCCATCTCGCTGTTGGCGAAGCGCGTGGGCACGCGCCCGGTGGCCTCGACGCCGCGCATGCCGGTGGTCGACGCCGGCGTCTCGGCGGCGTTCAGGCGTACCCGGGCACGGCTGGGCTCCCAGGAGGGAGGGGAGATCTCGTAGGTCACGCAGTAGTCCAGCGCCGTGGCCTCGTAGGCCTCCTGGGCACCGGCCAGGCGCAGGGCCTCCAGGCGCGCGGTCCACCAGGCGGCGTCGCTTTCGCGCTGCATCGCCGGGGAGTTCGCCGCGCAGGCCTCGAGCAGATGGTCCAGCCCGGAGACCTCCACCTCGCAGCCGCTGGCCGCGTTGAGCACCTTCAGCGCCTCGGCCAGGGCCTGCTGCGCCCCGGGCGCCGCCGAGGTGAGGGCGTTGAAATCCAGGCTGACGCTGGCGGCGCCGCCGCGCACCAGCAGCAGCAGCGCGCGTGCCTGGGCGCCGTCGAATTCCCCCAGGGCGGCGAACGAGGCCTGCGCGCCTCCGGCCTGGGCCCCAGGCTCGGAGGCGGCGGGCTGCGCGCTGCCCCAGGACGGAGCGGAGGACTGGAAGCGGTCCAGGTAGTCCACCACCAAGGCCTCGAAGCGCTGCATGTCGCCGCTGGCGCGATACAGGTCGAACAGCGCGAGCCAGAATTCGTTCTCCAGCTTGCGCTCCGGCGAGCCCGAGATCGCCTCCAGCAGCGCGCGCTCGGCGCCCTGGTCGTTGCCGTTGGCGAAGTCCATGCAGGCCTGGTCGAACAGCGGACTGGAGGACACGCCTTCCTGCACGTCCACGGCCAGCGAACGCGTCGGATCCCCGGGTTGCGAGCTGCGCAGCCAGGCCGAATCCTCCGACAGCGGCGACAGCGGGGGCTCGGTGGTGGCCACCGCGCCCAGGCGCGTGGGAGCGAGCTGCGTGGCCTCGATCCGGGTCGCGTCGATGGACGCGGGATCGAGGGCCCCGTGGTCGAGCGGCCCGGACATCAGCACCGTGGGCTGCAGGTGGCCGGGCGCCATCTGCGTGGGTGCCAGCTGGGTAGGCGCCGGCACGGTGGCCTGCTCGGCTCCCCCACGCGCGGGCAGGCGGCTCGGCGTGTCGGTGGAGGCGAAGCCCAGCGGCTGGGTGTTCAGCGGGGGCGAGGCCGGGAGCGGACGGGTCATCGGCGCCGTGGGCGCCAGCGACGGAGCATGGTGGCGCGACTCGGCGGTCGAGTCCTGCACCATCGCCCGTTCGATCTCGTTGATCTTGCGCAGCGTGGCTTCGCGCTGCGGAGCCTTGGGCGCGGCCGCGCCGGCGCCGGTGTCGGGCAGGTCGGAGAACACCAGGTCGGGAGCCTCGCCGCTGGCCTGCTGCTTGCGCAGGCGCCGCAAGGCGGCGAGCTCGCGCTTGCGGATGAAGGAGTCGAGCTTGCGTTGTTCCTCGCGCGCGCGCTGGTGCTCCTGCTCCTGCTGCTCGCGCAGGGCGTTCTCATGGCGCGTGAGCGCCCAGTCCTGGGTCGGGTTCTTGACGAACTCCGTGACCCGGCCCCAGAAACTGCGTTGCTTGGGAGCTTCTTCGTCGGCCATGGGCGGTGCGGGGGCGGCTGCGCCGGGCGGGAAAGGCGGGGCTCAGTCCCCGAACATCTTCTGCTTCATCTCGCGGCGCTGCTGGGCTTCCAGCGACAGCGTGGCCGTGGGCCGGGCCAGCAGGCGTCCGATGCCGATCGGCTCGCCGGTCTCCTCGCACCAGCCGTACTCGCCGCTGTCGATCAGCGCCAGCGCCTGCTCGACCTTCTTCAGCAGCTTGCGCTCGCGGTCGCGCGCGCGCAGTTCCAGCGCATGCTCTTCCTCGATGGTGGCGCGGTCGGCGGGGTCGGGCACGAGCAGGGTGTCCTCGCGCAGGTGCTCGGTGGTCTCGCCCGCGCTGCGCAGCAACTCGGCGCGCAGGGTGCCCAGGCGGTGGCGGAAGAACTCGAGCTGCGCCGGGTTCATGTACTCGCTCTCGGGCATGGCGAGCACTTCGGCGTCGCTCAGTTCCTGGGGCGACTTCGACTTCCAGGCGTTGGCCAGCTTGGGGTCGGCGTGGGTCGGTGCGGTGGAGGGGGCGACGGTGCTCATGGCGGTGGCTGCTTTGGACGATGCGGAAGTGCGGCCCGCGGCGGGCTCGGGAAGCGACGCGGCCGGCAGTGTAGCGGTAGCGGATGACGCACGCGTCGCGGCGGATCCGGATGGACGGCGCGCCGCGGACGTGCCGCTCGCGCCAGTTGCCGCGGGTGCTGCGCGTGTGCTCTTGGCCACGATTCATCCCCCTGTGGTCTTTGTAGCACCTGCGGACTTGCCTGCCGCAGGCGGCTGTTGCTCGAATGCAACCCGGAGCGTGATTCCAGCGTCAGGCGGACCGACCCTGCCCGGGTCGCGCCGCCCCGGCATGCCCGGCGCGAAGACCAAAAACCGGCGGATTATAGGCGCACGGACCGCGGTGCCCGCTGCGGCCCCGCTTTGCGCGGGCCTCGCCTCCCCGCGGCGCCCGCGCGCCCCAGGCTTTCAGGCCGCCAGGGACTGGCGCAGGCCCTGCTCGATGATGTCGCGGGGCAGGTCGATGCCGATGAACACGATACGGCTCTCGCGCGCCTCCTGCGGGCCCCAGGCGGCCGCCAGGTCGCTGCCCATGAGCTGGTGCACTCCCTGGAACACCACCTTGCGATCGATGCCCCGCATGTTCAGCACGCCCTTGTAGCGCAGCATGCGCGGGCCGTAGATCTGCACGATGGTGCCGAGGAACTCCTCCAGCTTGGCCGGCTCGAAGGGCTGGCTGGCGCGAAACACGAAGGACTTGACGTCGTCGTCGTGGTGGTGATGGTGCGCGCACTCGGGACCGTGCTCATGGTCCTCGGCGCAGGCATGCCCGTGCCCGTGCTCATGGTCGTGATCATGATCATGATCATGATCATGATGGTGGGCATGCTCGTGCTCCTCCTCGCGCAGGAATTCGGGGTCGATCTCCAGGCGCGCGTTGAGGTTGAAGCCGCGCAGGTCCAGCACTTCCTTCAGGGGCACCTCGCCGAAATGCACCAGCTTCTGCGGGGCGCGCGGGTTCATGCGGCGCAGGCGCTGCTGCAGGTCGGCCAGCGCGCCGGCGTCGACCAGGTCGGACTTGGAGATGAAGATGCGATCGGCGAAACCGACCTGGCGCTGGGCTTCCAGGCGGTGGTCCAGCTGGTGCTGCGCGTGCACGGCGTCCACCAGGGTGACGATGGAGTCCAGCAGGTACTGGCTGGCCACGTCGTCGTCCATGAAGAAGGTCTGCGCCACGGGGCCGGGGTCGGCCACGCCGGTGGTCTCGATGATCACGCGGTCGAACATCAGCTCGCCGCGACGCCGGCGCTGGGCCAGGTCGCTGAGGGTGGCGCGCAGGTCGTCGCGGATGGTGCAGCAGATGCAGCCGTTGGACATCTGCACGATCTGCTCCTCGCGTTCCTGCACGAGGATCTCGTTGTCGATGTTCTCCTCGCCGAACTCGTTCTCGATCACCGCGATGCGCGAGCCGTGCGCCTCGCCGAGCACGCGCTTGAGCAGCGTGGTCTTGCCGCTGCCGAGAAAGCCGGTGAGGATGGTGGCGGG
>JAKBBK010000054.1 GCA_021808525.1 Pseudomonadota bacterium | reverse complement strand
GCCAGGCGCCAGGCCCTGGACGCCGGCATAGGCCTGGAGCGCCATGGCGATCACCATCGCGCTCAGGGGGTCGGCGCCGTGGTTCCTGTGCCGGCCCGAGAGCAGGGCCAGGATGGCCAGGGCTTCGAGTTCACCCAGGCCGCCGGAGCCGGCCGGGGTGGAGCCGGATAGGGGAGATCCCGGCGCGGAAGTGCCTTGCGCCTGGGTGAGCGTGGCCACCGAGGCCGTGTTCGACACGGAGGGTACGGAGGCCGCGAGCGTGGTGCTCGACGGGCCGGGCGCGGCCACGGGCACGCTGACCGGGGCAGCGAAGGCCCCGATGGGGCCCAGTCCACCGACGGCTGCCATGGCGGGACCTCCAGATGGGTCGGGGCGGGTAGGAAGGTCCCCAATGTATCGCGCAAGACAGCCGAAAAAGCACGCGTTCGCGTGCAATCACGGGAGCTTGACGGCAGAATGCCGATCTTCGCATGGGGTGCCCCGGGGCGCGCGGTGCCGCGCGAGCATGCGCGGGCGCCGCGCGATGGCGGCGAGGCGCCCTCTGGCGCCGGGAATCAGCGCAGGCCTTCGTTCAGCGCGCGCAGCGCCGCGCCCACCTCGGTCTGCGCCTCCAGCAGGCGTGCCGTGAGCTCGGCGGCCTGCGGGCGCCGGCCTTCGTGGGCGGCGGCCAGCAGCTCGCGCGCCAGGGCGTGCACCTTGGCGTGCGGCGCCTCGATGGCCTGGAAGGCCGGCACGGCGGCGTGGGCCTCGCGGCCGCGACCGTCGTACCAGGCGCCGAAGCTGCATTGGTGATGGTCGGGCACCTGGGCGACCTGCAGGCTCGGAGGCCGCGCGTCCACCTCGGCCAGGATCTGGATCACGAAATTGCGGTGGTCTTCCTCGGCCGAGCGCAGCAGCGCCCGGGTGGCGAGACGCTGCATGTCCCGCACCTGGCCTTGCAGCCTGGCCACCACGGTGTCGACGGCGCCGAGTTGCCGCCCGGTGCTTTCACTGGTCGTGGCGATGCGCAGGGTCTGTTCGTCGATCTGCTCGGTATTGCCCTCGATGCTGAGGGTGGCGTCGTGCACCCGCCGTGCCAGGTTGCGCACCTCGTCGGCGACCACCGCGAAACCCCGGCCGGCCTCGCCGGCGCGCGCGGCCTCGATGGCCGCATTCAGGGCCAGCAGGTTGGTCTGGTAGGAAATCTCGCGAATGTTGTGCACCAGGGTGGAGATCGTGCCCACCTGCTCGAGCAGGGCCTTCACGGCCTCGGAGTTGCCGGCGATGGCCTCCTTGACCACGCCGATGGCCCCGTCCACCGCCTCCATGGACTGGCTGACCTCGGTCTCGGCCTTGACCAGGGAGCCCAGAATGTTTTTCAGCCGGTCGTTGAGCTCCACCGCCTCGCGTCGCGCCGAGATGTTGCGCAGGCTGGCATGCAGGCACAGGGGTTGGCCCAGGGGGTCGCGGATCGCCGCCACCGTCACGGAAAACAGGAAGCTGCCCACGGACAGTTGCGCGTGCAGGTGCTCGAGCGTGCCGGCGACCACGGCCTGCAGCTTGTCCGGCGCCCCCTGGCCGATCAGGCGCGCCAGGGGCAGGCCCTGCAGGCGCTCGGGATCGAAGTCGGCCCCGACGGACTCGCGGAACATGGCGGCGAAGCGCGCCATGGTGGTGCGCGCGGCGGGGTTGGCGTGGAACACGGCGAAGCCGCCGACCGGCTCGGCCAGCAGCTCCAGGGTTTCCATGCTGTGAAAGGCCTGTTCCAGGCCGGATTGGATCGCGCTTTCCATCGTTGCACCTCGTGGCCATGCATTGTGCGCCGGTGCACGCGACAAACCATTCATGATGCGGCATATGGGCATCA
This sequence comes from Pseudomonadota bacterium, assembly GCA_021808525.1. Taxonomy (GTDB): domain Bacteria; phylum Pseudomonadota; class Gammaproteobacteria; order Burkholderiales; family Burkholderiaceae_C; genus Thiomonas_A. Next base: position 19,122 of record JAKBBK010000054.1, on the reverse strand, counting down.
AGCGCGATGCAACGGGGCTTGCACGCCCTGCAGGCACAACAACGACGCAAGTCCGCTTCTCTTGAGCGCCTCGCGCGGGGGCCAGCAAACGCGGGACGGCCCCGCGGGGCTCAGGCCGCCGCCGGCACGCGCAGGTGCCGGATCATGTCGGCGACCATGTCGTGCAGGCCGTACTCGGCGCGCCAGCCCCAGTCGGAGCGGGCCACCGAGTCGTCGATGGAATCGGGCCAGGCATGGGCGATGGCCTGCCGGTAGTCGGGGGCGTAGCGCAGCTCGAAGCCCGGCAGGTGGCGGCGGATCGCCTCGGCGATCTGGCGCGGCGTGAAGCTCATGGCGGCCACGTTGTAGCTGCCCCGCTCGCTGATGCGCGAAGCGGGCGCCTGCATGAGCTCGAGGGTCGCGCGGATGGCGTCGGGCATGTACATCATGGGCAGGGCCTCGTCGGGCTCGAGAAAGCAGCTGTAGGTCTCGCCCTTGAGCGCGGCGTGGAAAATGTCCACCGCGTAGTCCGTGGTGCCCCCGCCCGGGGCCGTGGTGTAGGAGATGAGCCCGGGGTAGCGCAGGCTGCGCACGTCGACGCCGTGCTGCGCGTGGTACCAGCGGCACAGGCCCTCCCCGGCCAGCTTGGAGATGCCGTAGACCGTGGTGGGCTCCATCACCGTGCGCTGGGGGGTGTTCTCGCGCGGCGTGCTGGGGCCGAAGGCGGCGATGGAACTGGGCCAGAACACCCGCTCGATGCCGCCCTGGCGCGCCAGTTCCAGCACGTTGAGCAGGCTGCTGGTGTTCAGGTTCCAGGCCCACATGGGGGCCTTCTCCCCGCTGGCCGAAAGGGCTGCCGCGAGCAGGTAGACCTGGGTGACGCCGTGGCGTTCGACCACCGTGGCCAGGTCGCCGCGCGAGGTGGCATCGAGCATCTCGTGCTGCAGCTGCGGGTGGCGGCCCACGGGGGCCAGGTCGGCGGTGATGACCTGCCCGGGCCCGTGGCGCTGCGCCAGGGCCAGGCTGAGCTCGGAGCCGATCTGGCCGTTGGCGCCGATGATCAGGATCCTGGGCGTGGCGGTGCTCATCGGATCAGCTCCAGTTCGCGGCCGGCCTGCGCGAAGGCCTGCAGGGCCTGCTGCAGCGTGGGGGTGTCGTGCACCGCGCTGATCTGCACGCGAATGCGCGCCTGGCCCTGCGGCACCACGGGGTAGAAGAAGCCCACCACGTACACGCCGAGTTCCAGCAGGCGCGCGGCCAGGCGTTGCGCCTTGTCGGCGTCGTACACCATGATCGGCACGATGGGGTGGCTGCCGGGCTTGACCTCGAAGCCCAGTTGCTCGATGCCGGCGCGGAACATGCGGGTGTTGGCCTCCAGGCGGTCGCGCAGCTCGGTGCTGGCCTCGAGAATGTCCAGCACCGCGATGGAGGCGCCCACGATGGCCGGGGCCACGGTGTTGGAGAACAGGTAGGGGCGCGAGCGCTGGCGCAGCAGCGCCACCACCTCGGCGCGCGCGCTGGTGAAGCCGCCGGAGGCCCCGCCCAGGGCCTTGCCCAGGGTGCCGGTGATGATGTCCACGCGCCCGAACACCCCGCGCAATTCGTGGGTTCCACGCCCGCGCGTGCCCAGGAAGCCGCTGGCATGGCATTCGTCGATGCCCAGCAGGGCGCCGAATTCATCGCAGAGGCCGCGCATCTCGTCGAGCCGGGCGATGGTGCCGTCCATGGAGAACACGCCGTCGGTGAACACCAGCACGTGGCGTGCCCCCTCGGCCCGCGCCTGCGCCAGCTGGCTGCGCAGGCTGGCCATGTCGTCGTGCGCGTAGCGCATGCGCCGTGCCTTGCTCAGGCGGATGCCGTCGATGATCGAGGCATGGTTCAGCGTGTCGCTGATCACCGCGTCCTCGGGGCCGAGCAGGGTCTCGAACAGGCCGCCGTTGGCGTCGAAGGCGGAGCCGTAGAGGATGGTGTCCTCGGTGCCCAGGAAGGCCGAGAGCCGGCGCTCCAGGGTCTTGTGCAGGTCCTGGGTGCCGCAGATGAAGCGCACCGAGCTCAGGCCGAAGCCGTGGGTACGCAGCGCCTCGTGCGCGGCCTCGATCACCCGCGGGTGGGAGGACAGGCCCAGGTAGTTGTTCGCGCACAGGTTGATGACCTCGCGCCCGTCCACCGTGCGCACCCGCGCGCCCTGGGGCGAGGCGATGACCCGCTCGTCCTTGAACAGGCCGGCGGCACGCACGGTGTCGAGTTCGCGGCGGATGGAGGCGTGGAAGGCTTCGGCGTCGGACATGGCGGTGTTCGAGGAGGTCGCGGGGGCTGGGCCGGGTGGTAGGATCCGATCGATAAATCGAACATGTTCATCATAACGAACACAACGTGCACTATACAGAACGGCCCGCCATGGCGCAACTTCCCGTCGAGAATCCCCTTTCCGGCCCGGGCGAAGGCCCGCCGGCGGTCGGTGCCGCGCTGCAGGCGCTGCGCCAGCGCCAGAGGCTGTCGCTGGACGAGCTGTCGCGCCGGGCGGGAGTGTCCAAGTCCATGCTGTCGCAGATCGAGCGCAACCTGGCCAATCCCACGGTGGCGGTGCTCTGGCGCCTGTCGAATGCGCTGGGGGTGCCCCTGGGCGAGCTGCTGGCCGGCGGCGCGCCCGGCCGCCCCGAGGCCGGCATCACCCTGGTGCCGCCGCATGCCATCCCCGCGCTCAAGAGCCCCGACGGGCATTGCGATCTGCGCATCCTCGGCCCCATCGACCTGGCCGGGCGCTTCGAGTGGTACGAGCTGAGCGTGGAGCCCGGGGGCGTGCTGGCCTCCGAGCCGCACGAGACGGGCACGCAGGAGCACCTGTCGGTGCTGGGCGGTGCGCTCACCGTGCGCAGCGGCGCCGAGGAGCGCCGGGTGCGCCATGGCGAGACCGCGCGCTACGCGGCCGATGTGGCGCACGCCATCAGCAATGCCGGCAAGACCCCGGCCAGCGCCCTGCTGGTGGTGGTGCACCCGGCCTGAGCCCTTGGCCGTGCGCCCGCTGTCCGTGCTCGACGCGCTGCGTAGCTATTTCGGGCTCGCGGCCTTCGGCGTGATGGGTCTGGCGTGGACGCCTCCGGCGCTGCTGCTCGGTGCCCTGCTGCCTGCCCGCGCCGCCCGGGTCGTGGGGCGCGCGGTGGTGCGCACGGGCTTTCACGTCTACCTCGGCATGCTGCGTCGCATCGGCGCCTGCCGCTTCGAGCTGGACGAACTCGACAGCCTGCGCGACCAGGGGCCCATGATCCTGGCTCCCAACCATCCGTCGCTGATCGACGCCGTGCTGGTGCTGTCGCGCCTGCGCGACCCGGCCTGCGTGATGAAGGCCGCCCTGCTGGGCAACCCGGTGCTGGGCGCGGGCGCCCGGCTGGCCGGATACATCCCGAATGACCCTCTGCGCGGCATGATCGACCAGGCCGTGGCCGAATTGCGCGAGGGACGCTGCCTGCTGCTGTTTCCCGAGGGCACGCGCAGCATCGCCCACCCCGTCGGACCGATGCGCGGAATCGTGGGGCTGATCGCCCGCCAGGCCCGGGTGCCCGTGCAGACCCTGTTGATCGAGGCCGATTCCCCCTTCCTGGGCAAGCGCTGGGCCCTGGGCGAGGTGCCGCGCCTGCCCATCCGCTATCGTGTGCGTCTCGGAAGGCGCTTCGACCCACCGCGCAATGCGCAGGACTTCGTGCAGGAACTGGACGCCTATTTCCGCGAAGCCCTGGGCGGGGCCGCCGACGCCCCCGCCCTGCCCGATCCGCCGCCCCGCCCCTGATGCGCATGCCCGAGCTTGCCTACGATCCCGCCTCCGGGCCCCGCCCGAGCAGCACCCACCTGGTGCTCATCCCCAGCTACAACCCCGGCCCCGCCGTGTTCGACACCGTGCGCGCGGCCCGCGCGGCCTGGGCGCCGGTCTGGGTGGTGGTCGACGGCAGCACCGATTCCAGCGCCCAGGGCCTGGCCGACTGGGCGCGCGCCGACCCCCAGCTGCGCCTGATCGTGCTGCCGCGCAACCAGGGCAAGGGTGCCGCCGTGCTGGCCGGGCTGGATGCGGCGCAGGCTGAGGGATTCACCCACGCGCTCACCATGGACTCGGACGGGCAGCACCCGGCCGCCAGCATCGGCGAGTTCATGCAATGCTCGCGTCGGCAGCCGGCGGCGATGATCCTGGGCAATCCGGTGTTCGCCCCCGATGCGCCGCGCCTGCGGGTGCAGGGTCGCAAGGTGTCCAACGCCTGGGCGCGCCTGGAGACCCTGGGCGCGGGCCTTGGCGATTCGCTGTATGGCTTCCGGGTCTACCCGATCGCGCCGCTGCGCGCGATCATGCGCCGGCAACGCTGGATGCGCCGCTTCGATTTCGACCCGGAGGCCGTCGTGCGCCTGAGCTGGGCCGGCGTGCCTGCCGTCAACCTGCCGGCGCCGGTGCGCTACCTGCGGGCCGACGAGGGGGGCGTGTCGCACTTCCGCTACCTGCGCGACAACACCCTGCTGACGTGGATGCACCTGCGCCTGGTGCTGGGCTTCCTGCCGCGCCTGCCGATGCTGCTGGGGCGCCTGGTGTTCAGATCATCCCGCCGTTGATCGAGATCACCTGGCCGGTGATGTAGGCGGCCTTGTCCGAGGCCAGGAAGGCCACCAGCTCGGCCACTTCCTCGGGCCGGCCGGCGCGTTGCGCGGGCACCAGCCGGGCGATGGCGGCGTCGTCGAAGGCGCCCTCGCTCATGTCCGTCGTCACGATGCCCGGCGCCACCGCGTTGACCGTGATGCCGCGGCTGGCCAGCTCCAGCGCCAGCGAGCGGGTGGCGGCATGCAGCGCGCCCTTGGCGGCGGCGTAGTTCACCTGGCCGCGGTTGCCGGAGATGGCCGCCACCGAGGTGATGTTGATCACCCGCCCCCAGCGGCTGCGGATCATCGGCAGCATCAGGGGCTGGGTGACGCGGAAGAATCCGTTCAGGCTGACGTCGAGCACGCGCTCCCACTGCTGCGCGCCCATGCCGGGAAACACCGCGTCGTCGTGTACCCCGGCGTTGTTCACCAGCACCTGCACCGGCGCGGCCTCGAGCAGGCTGGCCATGGCGGCGGCCGTGGCCTCGGGGTCGCGCAGGTCGAAGGCCACGGCCTGGGCCTCGTGGCCCTGCGCGCGCAAGGTCTCGGCCAGGGCCTGCGCCTTGTCCAGCCGGCTGTTGGCGTGCACGATCACCTGCAGCCCGTCGCGCGCGAGCGCGGCGCAGATCGCGGCGCCGATGCCCCCGCTGCCTCCGGTGACCAGGGCGCGGCGCGGGCCGCGGTATCGTTCCATGCTGGCCGGGCTCATGCCTGATCTCGAGTAGGGTGGTCGGGGGGGGCTGCATCGGAGACCGGCGCGTCGCGGCCGAGCAGGACCGAGGCACGGCCCTCCAGCAGCAGGCGCCCGGCGGCCCGCAGGCTGAAGCCGTACATCAGCAGTCCATCGCCCGCCTGCAGGCGCTCGGCGCGTACCAGCAGGGGGGCCTGGATGTCGTCCAGGCGGGGCACGTGCAGCTCCACCCCGCGCGCGCTCACCAGCATGCCGGGCCGCACGGGGCCCTGCGCCGGCGCCAGCAGCGCGCCGTGCACGGCCATGGCCTGCGCCGCGTACTCGACGCCGCAGGCCGCGCCGAGGCGGCCGAACTGGCGCAGCGGATGGTCGGGGCGCCGGTGGTTGTCGGCGCTGCACAGCACATGGGAAGGGCCCCAGTCGAGCACGCCGTCGAGCAGGCACATGGCCCCGGCATGGGGCAGGCGTGCCGCGATCCAGGCGTGGTCGAACAGCGGGGCGGGCGCGCTCAGCATGGCTCGAGCTCGACCGCCAGGTGGCGCCCGGGTTGTTGCTCGAGCACCAGCCGACCCGCCTGCGCGCGGGCCAGGCGCTGCAGCAGGCTGAGCGAACGCGCGGTCGGAATGCTCCGGCGCAGCGCCTCCAGCGCGGCCGGCTCCAGGGCCTGCGCGGGGGCGTCGGTGAAGGCCGCGGCCGGGTCCACGCAGAGGCTGGCGAGGGCTCCCGCCTCGGCGCGCGGCGACAGCAGCAGGGCCACCCCGAAGCCGTCCGCGATGGGCCTGGCGCTGCGCAGCGGCTCGGGGTATTCGGTGTCGCAGGCCAGCAGCAGCACCTCCTCGTCGCTGGTGCGCAGCTGCACCAGCGCCTCCAGCAAACCGGCCGCGAAACTGCCGTCATGGGGAGCGCACAGCACGGCCGAGGCCGCCATCGAGCCGGTGGCGATGCCCCAGTAGCCGGAGGCCGCGTTGTGCACGGAATTGTGGAACCGGGTCGGGGAGATGAGACGGTCCTCCGAGGCCAGGGCCTCGCACAGGGCGTGGCAGTTGGGCCCGTCGCCGCTGGAGGCCGCGAACACCGTGCGCAGCTCGGCCGCGCCGCGTCCGGCCATCGCCAGGGCCTCCCCGCCGGTGGCCAGCGCGAGCTTGACCGCCGCGGTCGCGCGCCGCCGCTCGGCCGGCGGCAGCCCCTGGGCCGGCGGGAACTCGGTGCGGGCGGGCTGGTAGGCAGCCTCGCCGCGCAGCAGCGCGGCTCCCGTGGGCCAGTCGGGCAGGCCCGGCCCCAGCAGGCCGACGCCGCGGACGAAGGCGCGCAGGCGATGCGCGGGCGCGGCGCTCATGGAAGCGGCTCCCCCGGCGCCCCGCCGCCTCGGGCCTTCCAGGCCTCGCCACGGCCGAACACCAGCGAGCAGTTGGTGCCGCCGAAACCGAAGGAGTTGCTCATCACGAAGCCGAGCCGCGCGTCGGCGCCCTGCCGCTGGTAGCGCAGCCGCCCCGGGCCGGCGAGGGCGGGATCGAGCTCGCGCGTGCCCGGACTGGCGGGGATCCGGCCCTCGCGCAGTGCCAGCAGGCTCAGCACCGCTTCCAGCCCTCCGGCGGCGCCCAGGGTGTGGCCGGTGGCGCCCTTGGTGGAATTGCACGGCGGGGTTTCGCCGAACACCGAGGCCACGGCGCGGCTTTCGGCCGCATCGTTGCTGGGCGTGGCCGTCCCGTGGAGATTGATGTAGTCGATGCTGCCGGCCTGCAGGCCGGCCTGTTGCAGCGCCTGCCGCATGGCCAGGCTTGCGCCGAGGCCTTCGGGATGGGGGGAGGACATGTGGTAGGCGTCGCTGGACTCGCCGCAACCCAGCAGCAGCACGTCCTCGTCGCGGGGCTGCGCGGGCGCGCGCTCCAGCAGCACGAAGGCCCCCGCCTCCGCCAGCGACAGGCCCTTGCGCGCCGCATCGAAGGGGCGGCAGGGTTCCTGGGAGAGCAGCTCCAGCGCGTGGAAGCCGTACAGCGTGGTCAGGCACAGGGAGTCCACGCCCCCGACCACGGCGCAGTCCACGAGCCCGGTGGCGATCATGCGCTGGGCGGTGGCGAACACCTTGGCGCTGGAGGAGCAGGCGGAGGAGATGACGAAGCTCGGGCCTTGCAGGCCCAGGCGCCGGGCCACGAAGTCGGCCAGCGAGGCGTTGCTCTGGGTGCCCGTGTAGTGGAAATCCGGCGGCAGCGCGCCGCGCGCGTCGCGCCGGCGGTAGGCCTGTTCGGTCTGCAGGATGCCCGAGGTGCTGGTGCCGACGAACACTCCCACGCGCGCCGCTCCGTGGCGCGCCACGGCCTGCTCCACCGCCAGCGCGAAGTCGTCCTGGCGCAGGCTGAGCTCGGCCAGGCGATTGTTGCGACAGTCGAATTCCCGCAGCCCCGGCACCGGGATCTCGCCCAGGTCCACCGCGTCCACCCCCTGCACCTCGCCGATCCAGGTGGGAAGCTCGACGATGTCGAAATCGCAGGGCTTGAGCCCGCTGCGCCCCTCGCGCATCGCGGCGGCGTGCGCGGCCAGCCCGGCGCCCAGGCAGCTGGTCGCGGTGGCCTGGGCAAGCCGCAGGGGCGGGAGCGTGGGGGCGGGGCGTTTCATGATGCAACGCTACTGTAACCAAGCCGCGCGGTCTGCTCAGCCAAGGGGCTCCGGCGGCACGGGCAGGGCCACCGCGCGCAGGGAGCGCTCGCGCAGCAGATCCAGCAAGGCGGGCAGCACCTGCAGGATCACCGCGTCGGCGCGGCCCCCACGGGCTCCATGGCCGTCGTGCAGCAGCAGGATGTCGCCGGCCGCGAGACCGCGGGTGAGCCTGCGCAGCACCCGCGCCGGGTCGCGCTCGCGCGTGTCGAAGCCGCGGCGGGTCCACGATGCGAGCCGCAGCCCCGTGTGGCGCAGCGCCGGCCAGCACCAGGGGTTGCGAAACCCGGCCGGCGCGCGGAAGTAGCTCGGCGCCACGCCGGTGGCCGCCTGGATCAGGGCCTGGCCGGCCGCCAGCTCGGCGCGGTACCCGCGCGGGCCGAGCAGCGCGAAGTCGTGCCGGTGGCGCGCGGAATGGTTTTCCACCCGGTGCCCGCGGCGCACGATCTCGCGGGCCAGTTCGGGGTGGCGCGCCACCCGCTCGCCGATGCAGAAAAAGCTGGCCTTGGCGCCGTGGGCGTCGAGCAGGTCCAGCACCGCCGGCGTGACCAGCGGTTCCGGGCCGTCGTCGATGGTCAGCGCCACTTCGCCGCGTGCCGCATGCGCCGGCGGCAGGCGCAGCAGGTTCGGCCCCAGCAGGCGCGTGCGCGGCCGCAGGCTCAGCGCGGTGACCAGCGCGTGGCTGAGCAGGGCCGAGCCCAGGGCCCAGGGCCACGCCTGCGGCCAGGCCAGCACCCCGCCCAGCGCCGCCACATGCACCCCGCCCACGCCGAGCAGCACGGGCGGCAGGGCCGGGCGCGCCTGCCCGGAGCGAGGCCGGCTCATGGCGCGCCCTCGCTGACCGCCTCGCGGCTGCTTGCCTCGCGGCCGGCATCCGCGCGGGGCTCGGCGGGCAGGCCGCCGGGTTCGGACCAGGCGGCCGAGAACACCAGCGCCAGCAGGGCTCCGGGCGCGACCGTGGCCCCCAGGGAGGAGAGCACCGGCACGCCCGACAGCAGCAGCGGCCCGAATCCGGCCACCGTGCTCAGGTTGGCGAACACCAGCGAGGCCAGGGTGCGCGGGGTGATGCCGCCGTGGAGCTGGCCGCGGTCGAAGAACAGCGCATAGTTCGAGCCCGCGGCGATGACCAGCATCATGCCGACCAGGTGCAGCAGGTTGAGCCGCTCGCCCAGCAGCACCAGGCCCGCGGCGACGACCAGCACCGAGGCGAGCAGGGGCGCCAGCACCCTCGCCACCCGGCGCGCGGAGCGCAGCGCCAGCAAGAGCAGCGCCGACATGCCGAGCACGCCCGCCAGCGAGAGCTCGATGGCCCTGTGCAGATAGCGCCGGTACAGCTGCTCGGTGGTCTCGCCCAGGTCCACGACCAGGGCCCCGGTTCCGCGCAGCGCCTCGCGCACCCGCGCGAGGTCGATGCTGCCGCCCGCAGGCGCGCGCAGGGGCAGCAGGGCCGTCCAGGCGCCCTGGGCGGCCTGGTGATCGCGCACCAGCATGCCGTCCAGCGCCAGCGCGAAGGAGCTGTGCGCGAGATCCGCGCGCCTGAGCAGGGGGGCCTCGCGAGCCGCCGCGACCGCGGCCACGAAGGGCTTGAACAGGCTGGCCTTCACCGGCAGGCCGGCCACCGCCGCGCGCAGCCGGGCTTCGAGCTGCGCGGTGTCGGGCAGCGCGGCCTGGCGCGCGCGCTGGGTGCGCGCGCTGGGCAGGTAATGCGCGGGGCTGTCGAAGCCGCCGATCAGCCCCTGGGCGCGCAGCGCCTGCAACCGGGGGGCCATGGCTTGCGCCGCCTCCAGCGCCGCCTCCTGGCTGGCGCCGCCCACGGCCACCAGGTCCCCGGTATCCGCCGTGCCCATCTGCCGACGCAGCGTGGCGTCGGCATCGAGCATGGGGCGGGGAATCGGGCTGAGCGCGCCCAGGCGGTCGTTCCACAACTGATGGCGCTGCGCCAGCAGCACCGCGGCCGAGGCCAGCACCAGCAGCGCCAGCGCAAGGCGCAGGCGCCGCAGCCCCCGCAGGGCGCGCGAGAGATGCTCGCCCACCCGCGACAGGTCGCGCACGACCAGCGCCCGCGGCAGCAGTTCGGGCAGCACGAAGCGCGTGACCAGGGCGGCGGCGAGCACGCCGACCATGGAGTAGGCGCCGATTTGCGCCAGCCCGGGGAAATCCGACAGCAGCAGGCTGGCGAAGCCCACCATCGAGGTCAGCATGCCCAGGCGCACCGTGGGCCAGAAATTGCGCAGCCAGGCTCGACGCGCGCCTTCGATGGCCGCCCCGTCGGCGCCAGCCCCGGCCGGGCTCGATTGCACGAAAAGGTAGATGGAATAGTCCACCGCCTCGCCCATCAGGGCCGTGCCGAAGCCCAGGGTGATGCCCTGCACCACGCCGAAGCCCAGCCCGACCGCGGCCGTGGCGACCACGACGCCGGTCAGCACCGGCAGCAATCCGAGCAGCAGCAGGCTGGCCGAGCGATACACCAGCAGCAGCAGGCCGACGATCAGCACGGCGCCGAGCAGGCTCACGCGGGTCACCGCCTGCTCGATGACGCCTCGCGAGTAGGTGGCGAACACCGCCGGCCCGCTGAGCACGAGCGAGGCGCCCGCGGCCGGGGGGCCGGCCGCGGCGCGCAGGCGCTGGAAATCTTCGCGCAGGGTCCGCAGCGCCGCGTGCTGGGCGTCGATGTCCGTGCCCGGCGCGCGCAGGACCACGAGCAGCAGGGCGCGCGCGCCGTCCGGCGAAGCCCACACGCCGTCCACGCTGGGCGGCTGGGCGGGGGGGGCCAGGGTGGCGAGGAAGCGCAGCGTGGCGCCCGTGGGATCCGAGGGCAGCAGGGGCTTGAGCCCGTCGCCCAGCGGCCCGGCCAATTGGGCGATGGACGCGGCGATCGAACGATGCAGCGCGGCCTCGGTGAAGGCCCGCGGCTCGGTCGAGGGGCTCAGCAGGTAGCGATGGGCGAAGGCCAGCGCGAAATCCCCGGAGCCGTGGCTGCCGTCGCCGTTGTCCACCGAGGCAAAGACGGGCAGTGCGCGCAGACTCGCCGCCAGGCCCGTGGACAGCTGCGCGCGCAGCCGCGGCGTGGCGCCGTCGATGCCCACCAGCAGCACCCGCGACACCAGCCCCTCGCGCAGTTGCTCCACCAGCACGCGCTGGCGCGCGTCCGGCTCGTGGGGCAGGAAGGCGGACATGTCGGCCGTGAAGCGCGCGTGCAGGATCAGGCCGAGCGCGACCCCGAGCAGCGCCACCCAGGCCAGCAGCACGCTCGCGCGCCGCCTGCTCACGGCCGTGACGATTCGTGAATGCGCATCCACGAGCGGTCGCCATCGGCCTGGAACACGGCGATGCTGCGCACCGATGCGCCCGAGCCGCTGAGGTCGATCTCGCTGACGCGCGCCCGCGCCGCGGGCAGCCGCGGCACGAGCACCAGGGTCCATCGACCCTGCTCGCCCTGCAGGCGCGTGTGGTAGCCGCGCTGCAGGCCGGCGAGGTCGCCGTCGAGGGTGGCGCGGATGCCCTCGACCAGCGCGCCGACCGCGGGGTTGCGGTCCAGGTCGAAGCTCTGCGAGCGCCCGGCGACTTCCACGCTCACCTGGCGCCCCCGTACCAGCAGGCGCTGGCGCGTGGGCTCCAGGGTCTGCATCTCCAGCATGTCCGGGGCCGCGAAGCGCAGGATGCCCGAGGAGCGGATGGGCGCGTCCAGCATGGCCAGGGTCTTGGTCTCCTGGAAGCTCGCCTCGCCCGACTTGCGCGCCGCCAGCATGCTCATCAGCGCGGCCAGGTCCCAGGGCGCCGCGACCGCCGCGCGGGGCAGCGCCAGGCCTGTCGCCATGGCCAGGCCCAGGCCCAGGCCGGCCAGCATCCGCCGGCGCGCGCGGCCTTCGCGGCCCCTCATCGCTGGCGCTCCTCGCCCGGCGCGCCCTGCGCACCGGCCCAGAAGTCGAAGAAATTGAACCAGTTGAACGGCGCCGCCCGGCAATGCTCCTCGAGCAGGCGCACATAGCGGTCGAGGGCCTGCTCGAGCAGGTCCGCGCGCGCACCCCGTGCCACGCCCGAGAAATCGGCCAGGGGCTCGAACACCACCTCGTAGCGGTTGTCGCCGCGGTACATCCCGGCCATGAACAGCACCGGCCGTTGCAGCAGCGCGGCGATGCGCAGGGGCCCCAGCGGCCAGGCCGCCTCGGCGCCCAGGAACTCGCGCCGCGCCGTGGCATCGTCGTGCAGCGAGCGGTCGGCGAGGATGCCCACGACGCCGCCGGCATCCAGCGCGTCGCTGACCCGCAGCATGGAATCGGGATGGCCCAGGGCGATGATGTCCTGCTGCGCCTCGGGCTTGACCGCCCGCAGCGCGGCGTTGATCTTGCGCGCGTTGTCCGGGTACATGAGCAGCGAGACCGGCAGGCCGCGCCGCAACTGGCCCACCGCGCGCAGCACCTCGAAACTGCCGAAATGCGCCCCCAGCAGCAGCAGGCCGCGCCCTTGCGCGATCGCGGCCTCCACATGCTCGGTCCCGCGGGCGCGGATGTCGAACAGGTCGTCGCGTCCGTGGAGCAGGAACACCCGATCGTGGATGGTCGAGGCGAAGCTGTGGATGTGCGCGAAGCGATCCCGCCAGCGCGGCCGGCGGCCCAGCGCCCGGGCCAGGTAGGCGGCGGAGGCGCGGCGGGCCCTGGGCGCGCAGGCCAGGAAATAGGCGCAGATGCCCACCAGCACCACGCGCGCCAGCCGCCGACCCAGATGCAGGGAGATCCAGGTCATGAGGCGCAGCATGAAGGCGTTGCTGCGCTCGCCGTCCCGGGTCCACGCCGCCGGCCGCGAGCCGGGGCCGGGCCGCTCGGGCGCACCCGCGGTGGCCTGGGGCTCGCTCATGGTTCCTCGGCGCCGGTGCGCAAGGGCGCGAGCGAGCCGCTGGCCACGATGCGCTCGCCCTGGCGCAGCCGGAAGTCGCCGCCGGCGCCGGGCTCGCCCTGCACCACCAGGGCTTCGCCGGGGCGCACGACCGCGCTGAACTTGACCCTGTCCAGGCGCAGCCCGACCGGGGCGGCCAGCGTGGCCTCCCACAGCGCGTGCACCGCGGCATCGAGCAGCAGCACGCCGGGCACCATGGGGTCGCCGGGAAAATGGCCCTCGAAGGCCGGATGTTCCGGCGCGTAGGCGCCAAGCGCAAGGTCAACGCGCATCGTGGCAGGCCTCGACGGATTCGCCATGGCGGGCGGCCAGCGCCGCCAGCGCGGCCTGGGGAAGCTTGCCGGTGGCATTGCGTGGCAATTGCCGCAGCAGCACCAGCGGGCGCGGCAGGAAGGCCGGGTCGATGCGCTCGCGCAGGGCCTGGCGCAATGCCCGCGGGGTCCATTGCGGCGCGACCACGAAGGCCATGAGCCGGCCCACGGCATCGTCCGGGCCGCGCTCGGGCGCGAAAAAGGCGCCGTCCACCACGCCGGGGATGCTGCACAGCTGGTGATTGAGGTGAGCCAGGGAACTGCGCTTGCCGGCCACGTTGACCATGTCCGCGCTGCGCCCGTGCAGGCGGAAATCGCCGCCGCCCAGGGGCTCGATGAGGTCGTGCATCGGGGTCGGCTCCAGCAGGTGCCCGCCCCGGGCCATGGCCAGGCCCTCGGAGACCGGCACCAGCTCCACCCCCCGCAGCAGGCTGAAGGCCTCGGTGCGCGCGGTGCGCCGGGTGGCGATCTGCCCGGTCTCGGTGGAGCCGTAGATCTCCACCAGCGGGGCGCCGGTGCGCGCCTCGATGTCGCGCGCGAGCTCCACGGCCAGCGGCGCGGTGGCGCACAGCACCATGGCCAGGGGCGGGATGTCCAGCCCGCTGGCCAGCAGGGCCCGCAGGTGCACCGGCGTGGACACCAGCATGCGCGGCTCGGGCACGCGCGCGAGTTCCTCGACGATGTCGGCCGGGTAGAAGGGGTGCGCCCCGCTCAGCGCCAGGCCCCCGTGCAGGGCCATCAGCAGGGTGGACTCGAAGCCGTACATATGCTGCGCCGGCACGGTACCCACCAGCGTGGTGCCCGGCGGCAGGCCCAGGCGGTCGCGCCCGGCGCCGATGCAGGCCACCAGCGAGCCCCAGGTCTTGTCGTGGGGCAGCGGCGCGCCCGTGGAGCCGGAGGTGCAGACCTTGGCCACCACCCGGTCCGCCTGGATGCGCGGCATGGGCCGTGGCGGCGGCGCGGGCGCCGCATCCGCCGCATCCCCCTCCGGGTAGCGCATGCGGGGCAGTTCCAGGTCGCTGGGGCCGTCGACCAGCGCGAACAGGTCGGGCAGTGCCTCGCGCAGCCGGCGTATGGCATCGGCGGTGCGCGTGGAGGGCAGCAGGTTGATCTTGCCCCGCAGCACGGCCGCGGCGAAGCCCACGGCCACCCGATAGCGGTCCTGGCAGGCGTTGAGCACGTGGTCGCCCTCGGGCATGGCCTGCGCCACGCGATCGACGTCGGCCAGGAAATCGGCCACGCGGATCGGCCGCCCGGCGCGCCATGCCAGCACGGCGCGCGGGTCCTCCTGCGCCAGCAGGGGCAGCATGGGGCTCATCGGCCGGCCCCCATGCGGTAGACCATGTAGGCGCGGATGGCCTCGAAGGGCCCGGCCTGCTCCTGCGGGCTCAGCAGGGCGCGGCGCGCCAGGTATTCCAGCACGAACATCAGGGTCACCAGCAGGGGCGTGCCCAGGCTGGCGAACCAGGCCCAGTCGCGCAGGGGACCCAGCGCGAACAGCAGCAGCGAGCCCGCGGCCATGGCCGCGAAGAACAGGGTCCAGGCCACCGTGACGCCGCGCGTGTAGGCGAGCAGGCGCGGCGACATCGAGGGGCGGCGCGCGGCGGCGAAACGCGTGACCAGCGCCGTGCGCCCGGGGCGCAGGGAATGCCCGAACACCCCGCCGAGCACCAGCATGCTTCCCAGGTGCTCGAGCAGCGCCAGGTCGATGAAGCGCGGCTGCCCATGCCGGCCCGCCCACCAGGCGGCCAGCGGGTACGCGACGCATGCCAGGGTCGCGAGGGCGCGCAGGATTCGTCGCACGCCCATGCCCCTCAGGTCGCGCGCAGCCCCGCGACGTGGCCGGCGAGCTGGCGCAGCGAGCTGAAGATGCGGTGGTTGTCGGCGTCGTCGGCACGCAGCTGCACGCCGTATTTCTTGGAAATCACCAGCGCCACCTCGAGGATGTCGATGGAGTCCAGCCCCAGCCCGTCGCCGTACAGCGGCGCGTCGGGGTCGATGTCGGCCCCCGCGACCTCCAGCTCCAGGGAGCTGGCGATGAGCTCGCCGAGTTCCTGCAGGAATGCGGGGTCGACCCGGGATGGCGTGGCGGAGGGCGTGGACATGGCAACTGGAGTACAAAACATCAATCGATCAAGCCGGAATCATAGCCCGGCGCACCCCATTTCCAGCGGGCTGCCGCGGCGCCGGCGGCGCCCAGCAAGGCCCCGCAGGCCACGTCGATCAGCACATGCTGCTTCACGGCCATGGTCGAGTACACGATCAGCGCGCACCACGACCAGCTCAGCCAGCGCGAGCCCCGGCCCAGGCCCAGCGCCGGCAGCACGCGGTCCAGGGCCAGGGCCGCGAACACCGCGGAGGCCACGTGCAGCGAGGGACAGGCGTTGCCGGCGGCGTCGATGCCGCGCAGCAGCGCGAAACCCGCATGGCCCGCGTAGTCGGCCTGCATCGAGGGAATCCGTGTGGGCCACAGGGCGAAGCAGGCCAGGCCCGCCACGCAGACGCCGACGATGCCCGCGGCGTAGTGCAGGAGTTCGCGCCGCGAGTCCAGCAGCATGGCCGGCGCGCACACATAGGCCCACAGGGACAGATACAGGGGCAGCGCCCAGGGCTGGAAGCCGATCCAGCGGTCCACCGCGGTCAGGGGGATGGTGGTCACGGGACCCCAGGGGTGGCGCAGCAGCCGGAAATAGGCCATGAAGAACAGGGTCATGATCGCCGTGGTGCCCAGGCTCTTGAGCCAGAAATGCGCCAGCAGGCGGCGCCCGATGCGCCGCGCCCGGCCCGCGCCGCCGGCCGTCGCGACGCGGCTCAAGCCGGGCCCCCGGCGAGCAGGCCCGAAGGCGCACGCCGCGCCACCAGGCTGGCATTGCTGCCCCCGAAGGCGAAGGAATTGGACATCACCGCGCGGGTGCCGGGAGCCTCGCGCGCGCTGCCCAGGATCAGGTCCAGCGCGCCGCAGCGAGGGTCGGGCTGGTCCAGGTGGGCGCTGGGCGGCAGGCGGCCGCTGCGCAGGGCCTGGATGGCCAGGATCAGCTCCACCGCGCCGCCGGCGCCGATGAGATGGCCGTGCACCGCCTTGGTCGAGCTCAGCGCCGGCCCCCGCGAGCCGAAGACCTCGACCACGGCGCGGGCCTCCGCCAGGTCGCCGAGATCGGTGCCGGTGCCGTGGGCGTTGAGGTAGCCGATGTCGGCGGGCTCCAGGCCGGCCTGCTCCAGCGCCTGGCGCATGGCGGCGACCTGGCCCGACACCGAGGGCGCGGTCAGGTGGTGGGCGTCGCTGCTGGCGCCGTAGCCCGCCAGCTCGGCCAGTTCGCGCGCGCCGCGCGCCCCCGCGCGGGCTTCGGTTTCCAGCACCAGCGCCGCCCCCGCCTCGCCCAGCACGAAGCCGCTGCGTCTGCGATCGAAGGGGCGGCAGCTCGATGCGGGATGGTCCGGGTCGGGGCGCGCGAGCACGCGCAGGGCGTTCCAGGCCACCATGGCCCCGGGCGTGAGCATGGCCTCCGCGCCCAGCACCACCGCGGCGTCCAGGTAGCCGCCGCGGATCGCGCGCAGCGCCTCGCCGGCGGCGACGGCCGAGGAGGCGCAGGCCACGCTGTAGGTGTTGCCCATGCCGCGCAGCCCGTAGCGCATGGAGACCAGGCCCTGCGCAGCGTTGGCCATCAGGCGCGGCACCGTCAGCGGGTGCATCACGGTCGCGCGCCTGCGCGCGGCCGCGTCGCCCTGCAGCAGGCCGTGGTAGCGGGCATACATCGCATCCAGGGTGCAGGCGCCGCCGAAGCCGATGCCGAAGAACACGCCGAAGCGCTCCGAGTCCGGCGGGTCGGGCTGGATGCCGGCCTCGCCCAGGGCCTGCGCCGCGGCCGCCAGCGCCAGCTGGGTGGCCCGGTCCAGCCCGGCGTCGGCCGCATCGAGCAAGCGTGCCGGATCGACCGCCGCGGGCGCGACCAGCATGCCCGGCAGGCCGGCCGCCATGGGCTCGGGCGCGGCGCGCACCGCGCTGCGCCCGGCGAGGGCCGCCTCGAAGCTCCCGGCCACGTCCGGCCCGAGGGGCGAGACCATGCCCATGCCGGTCACCACGACACGGATCGGGCCGGCCCTGTCCGGGGCCCGGTCACGTGGCGCGGCGCCGCCCATCAACCGTGGGCCGACACGCCCAGCGCGTCCGCCTGCGGCAGTTCGCCGCCGTTGTGCGCGCGCAATTCGGATTCGATGGCCTCGACCATCTGGTCGAAGCGCATGGTCTGGAATTTCATCGGATCCGACAACTGGAAGCCGAAACGCTCCTCGATCTCGAACAGCATTTCCACCAGGCCCAGGGAATCCAGCGCGAGCTCGGACACCCGCAGGTCGGGGTTGTCGAACCTGGCGGCATCCACGCGCGCGTGCCGGATCAGGTGGTTCCGGATGAAAGACTCCAGCATGCTGTTCAGGGGCTCGGTTGAGGGGGCGAAGCGCTGAAATGCTAGCAGCCGTATTTCGGCCCCGGCAAACCGGGCAGCCCCGGGGTGCCCGGCCTTCGCCTGCCGGGGCACAATGCGCACTCGGCCCTTTCCGGCAGCCCGCCCGCAACGACCCCTTCCCATGAGCTTCGTTCCAGCGCCTCGAGCCGAGGCTGGCGATTTCGTCTCCCCCGACTCCATGCGCGAGGCCTTCGCGCAGGCCATGTCGGCCATGTACCGCGAGGAGGTGCCGCAGTACGGCGCCCTGCTGGACATCGTGGCGCAGGTCAACGAGCAGGCCCTGCGGGCCGCCGAGGGCCCATCGGCGATGCCGCGGGCCGAGCGCGAGCGCCTGGGCGTGGAACGCCATGGAGCCATCCGTGTGGGCAGCGCGCGCGAACTCGGGCTGTTGCGACGCATGTTCGCCATCCTGGGCATGCGCCCCGTGGGCTACTACGACCTCAGCGTCGCCGGCGTTCCCGTGCATTCCACGGCCTTCCGCCCCATCCGCCCCGAGGCGCTGGCGCGCAACCCCTTTCGCCTGTTCACCTCGCTGCTGCGCCTGGAGCTGATCCAGGATCCGGTGCTGCGCGAGCTGGCCGCCCGGCGCCTCGAGGCGCGGGAGATCTTCAGCCCCGAGGCCCTTCGCCTGACCGAGGAATTCGAGGCCCGCGGCGGCTTCGATGCCGCGCGCGCCGAGGCCTTCGTGCGGGAGCTGGTGCAGACCTTCCGCTGGCATGCCCGGGCCACCGTGTCGGCGGATCTCTACCGGCGCCTGCACGAGGCGCATCGCCTGGTCGCCGACGTGGTGTGCTTCCCGGGGCCCCATATCAATCACCTGACCCCGCGCACCCTGGACATCGATGCCGTGCAGGAGCAGATGCCCCGGCGCGGCATCGCGGCCAAGGAGATCATCGAAGGCCCGCCGCGCCGCAAGGTGCCGATCCTGCTGCGCCAGACCAGTTTCAAGGCATTGGCCGAGGCCGTGCGCTTCGAGGAGGACGGGGCCCCCCGGGGCGCGCACACCGCCCGCTTCGGGGAAGTCGAGCAGCGCGGCATCGCGCTGACCCCCAAGGGGCGGGCGCTGTACGACCATCTGCTGGGCCAGGCCGGCGCGCCCTCCGACCCGCGCGCCTACGAGGCGCGGCTGCGGCAGGTGTTCCAGGCCTTTCCCGACGATCTCGAGACGATTCGCCGGCAGGGGCTGGGCTATTTCGAATACTCCAGGCTCCCCGGGGCGCAGCCGACGGACGCGGCCGCCGGCGACCTGGAGGCCCTGCTGGCCGCCGGTGTCGTGCAGGCCCGGCCCATGGTCTACGAAGACTTCCTGCCCGTGAGCGCGGCCGGCATCTTCCAGTCCAACCTGGGCGACGCGGCGCGCCAGGCCTATGCCGCCGCCGACGCCCGCGCCGCCTTCGAGCGCGCGCTGGGATGCGAGGTGCTCGACGAATTCGCCTTGTACGAATCGCAGCAGGCGGCATCCATCCGGCAATGCCTGGGAGCGCACGGCGAGCCTCGCGCCCAAGACCACGGCTGAGCC
>JAKBBK010000125.1 GCA_021808525.1 Pseudomonadota bacterium | reverse complement strand
GGCCTTCAGGAACTGGCGGACTGCGCGGCGGCCTCTCCCCAGGGCTGCGCTGCCTCGAAGCGCGCGAAGCGCAGCGCAAGGGTCGGCAGCACCAGCAGGGTCAGCGCCGTGGAGCTGAACAGGCCCCCCAGGATCACGATGGCCATCGGCCCTTCGATTTCCTGCCCCGGGAGATGCGCCCCGATCGCCAGGGGCAGCAAGCCCAGCGCCGTGACCGAGGCGGTCATCAGGATCGGCGTCAGCCGGTTCATCGCGCCGAGCCGTGCCGTCTCCCAGGACCAGGGCAGACCGTCCTCGGTGACCAGCGAGCGGTAGTGCGACAACAGCATGATCGCGTTGCGCAGGGTGATCCCGAAAACCGTCACGAACCCCACCGCCGCGCCCAGCGAGACCGGCAGCCCTGCGATCCAGATGGCCGCGACGCCGCCCACCAGCGCGAACGGCAGGTTGACCGCCAGAAGCGCCACCGTGCGGCCGTCGCGCAGCGCGATGACCAGAAGGCCGAGAATCGCCGCCAGGGCCAGCGCGAAGTCCAGCGCCAATTGCAGCCTGGCCTGTCCCGACGCCGCCGCGGTTCCGCCGATGCGCAGGTAGTCACCCGACGCCAGGGGCAGGTGCGCAAGCCTGCGACGTGCCAGCGTCACGAACCGTCCCGCACTGCCGCTGACGTTGGCGGTGACGAGCTGCACGCGCTGCGCGCCGCGGTGCAGGATGAGCGACTGGCCGGAGCGCTCGCGGATCTGCGCCAACGCGCCCAGCAGCACCACCGTACCGTCCCGGTTGACCAGCGGCACCTTGGCGATCGCTGCCGGATCCGAGCGCAGGGCCGGCGGAAACACCACCACGATCGGCACCGACGCCCCAGCCGTGTAGACCCGGCCGACGGTACTGCCGCTGTAGCAGGTCTGGATGGCCTTGAGCACCTGCGCCGACGTGAATCCGTAACGCGTCAGCGCGTCCCGATCAAGGACGATCGAGAGCTCCGGAGTGCCCGGCGGCGCCTGCACGCGCACCCCGGCCGCGCCGGGAACCCGGCGCAGGGCGTCGGCGACGCTCCGGGCATCGGCGTTCAGCGCGGAGAGATGGCGACCGTAGATCGTCACCACCACGGGCGCGGTGACGCCCGACAGCGTTTCGTGGATTCGCTCGGTCAGGAAGGTGTTCGCCCACCAGCGCACGCCCGGCGCGCCCCGCACGGCCTGCAGGATATGGCGCTCGGCGGCCGCGCTGTCTGCGTTGCCCTGGGTCGAAAGACCGACATCGATCTCCGCCTTGTTGGTCAGGGCGTTGCCGTTGGAGAGATGCGCGCGGCCGGCGTGCATCACCACATGGGCCACCTCGGGCAGGCCTTGCAGGATCCCGACGGCCCGCGCGCCGATGCGCATGGTCGTGGCCAGCGAGGTGCCCGGCGCCGTCTGGAAGTGCACGATCAGGTCGTTCTCGTTGAAACGCGGCAGGAAGCTGGTGCGCAGCAGCGGCATGCTGGCCAGGCCGCCGAGCACGAGGACGACCACCAGCACCCCGATGGGAACGGGGCGCCGATGAACCGCGGCCAGCAGTCGGCCGTAGGCGCGCTTGGCGCCGGCCACCACCGGCGGGTCGGCCGGATCGAGCCGCCGGCGGCCGAGCAGCAGCATGGCCAATGCCGGGGTGACCGTGAGCGCGACCGCCAGCGACGACAGGATGGCGAACATGTAGGCCAGTGCCAGCGGCCCGAACAGACGCCCCGCCACGCCCGTCAGGCGCAGGATGGGCACAAACACGATGACCACCGAGAAGGTCGCGAAGATCACCGCCTTGCGGACTTCCATGGTCGCGCGCAGCATGACCTCGTGGACGGGCCGTGGCTGCGCCAGGGCGCGGTTCTCGCGCAGGCGTCGATGAATGTTCTCCACCCCCACCACGGCGTCGTCCACCACTTCGCCCAGCGCGATCGCCAGGCCGCCGAGCGACAGGGTGTTCAGGCTGAAACCCAGGTGATCCAGGATCAGGGCGGCGGCCAGCAAGGACAGCGGGATCGCCGCGAAGGAGACGACCGCGGTGCGCCAATTGCGCAGCGCGAGGTACAGCACCAGCACGATCAGCACCGCGCCGATGGACAGCGAGTTGCGCACGTCGCGCAGGGCCGTGTCGATGAAGGACGCCGGACGCAGGCCGTCGGGCTGGACCTCGATGGCGTCGCGCTGGAAGGCGGGCGCCAGCGTCGCAAGCGCCCGGTCGAGCCCGTGGGTCACGGCAAGGGTATTGGCGCCGTACTGCGTACCCACGACCAGCAGCAGACCCGGCTTGGTGCCTACCAGCGCGCCGCCGATGGCCGGTGGTGGCGCGGCCACCACGTGTGCGACCGCGCCCAGGGTCAGGCTCCGGTGGGCGCGACGCAGCAGCAGGCTGTTGGCCAATGTTCCGGGCGTCGTCGCCTGGCCGTGGCTCATCAGGAACAGTTGCTGGTTGGGCGTGTCGACGACCCCGGCGCCGAGCACGGCGCTGGACTCGGCCGCGGCCGCGGTGAGCTGGTTCAGCCCGATGTGCAGCCCGACGAGCTTGTCCGGATCGAACTGGGCCTGGAGCTGTTCGGGCTGCGCGCCGAATATCACCACCTTGGAAACCCCCGGCACGGCGAGCAGGGCCGGGCGTACGGTCCAGCGTGCGATCTGGGTCAACTGCATGAGCGACAGCCTGGGGGAGCTCAGCCCGATCGACAGCGCCACGCCGGTGGACGACTGCAGCGGCGCGATCACCGGCGTCGCTCCGGCCGGCAGCATGGCGCTCAGCGGCGCCACCCGTTGTGCCACGAGCTGCTGGTCGCGATAGACGTCGGTGCGGCCGCCGAACACCGCGGTGACCACCGACAGCCCTTCCATGGATTGCGAGCGCAGGTGCGCGAGGCCGGGGATGCCGTTGACCGCATCCTCGACCGGCGTGGTCACCAGCGCCTCGATCTGACGCGGAGCCAGCCCGGCGGCGTTGGTCACGAGGGTGACCGAGGGCTGCCCGAACTCGGGAAACACGTCATAGGGCGCATGGATCACCGCGACCACGCCCAGGAGCGTCAGCCCGAGCGCAGCGACCAGGACCAGCCAGCGCAGGCGCAGGCAGAACTCGACGATGGCACGCATCGGCACTCCCCTTCAATCGTCGTCTTCGGGCTTTGCCGCCCGGGCCGTCGCGGCCGCCGGCGGCGACTGCGAGGCCGAGAACAGGAGCGCCGCGCCGGAGACGACGATGCGCTGTCCGGGCTGCAGTGCCGCATCGCTGGCCTCGGCCACGAAATACCCGCCCCCTGCGCGTGTGAGGGTCGGCACGGCGACCGGTACGAAGGTGCCGGGGGCGCCTTGCCGGTACACCAGCGCCTGCCCGTCGTGCCAGACCACCGCGGACGCCGGAATCAGGACTCCGGCCACCGTCCCATGCCCGCTGAGCGCGACCGTCAGCGGCGTGCCGATCGGCGCGGAGTCCTGAGTCGCCATGAGGTAGTACAGGCTGGGGCCGGCCACTCCCGCGACGGCGCGCGGCGCGCGGCCGACCAGACGCAGGGCCACGCGCTTGCCGTCGGGCGTGGACGCTCGTGGATGGGTCGATGCGGGCGGAAGCGACTGGCCCAGAGGCAGACTCACCTCGACGATCTGCTCGGCACCGCGTTCCAGTTCGGGTAGGGGCGCGGTGCCCGAAGCTGCTGCCGACCCAAGTCTGGCGCCCCAGTCGGTGCGGGCGCGGGCCAGCAGTTCGCCCAATCGCGCCTGTGCGCTGGCTTGGTTTGCCTGGGCGACCAGCAGTTGCGATTGCGCCGCCTGGAAGGCCGCCTGCGAGATGTTGTGCTGGCTACGGTACAGCTTGGCGGCACGAGCAGCCTCGCTGCGCTGGAGCGTGGTCGTGGCCCGCGCCGCCGCGAGCGTGCCGCGCGCAGCGGCGATCTGCGCCGAAAGGCTGATCAAGGGGCCCGGGTCGAGGACCACGCCAAACGCGGCCACGCTCGGAGCGCGTCGGGTCCGCTGCAACGCGACGGCCTGGATCCCGCCCGCGGACAGGGCCTTGGAGCCGAGCATGACCGTGGAGAGTGGCTGCGCGCCAGCCGTGCCCGCGCTGGCGATCGCGGCGGCCGCCAGCGCGGCACACCTGAACAAGGTCCTGAGCATCATGGACTCCGGTGGAAAACCAGGAAGGGGTGGTAGAGCGCCGCTTCGAGCTGTCCGAGCGCCCTGCGCACGTGCAC
>JAKBBK010000124.1 GCA_021808525.1 Pseudomonadota bacterium | reverse complement strand
CCGACCTGGATCCGCTGGCCTACAAGCTGCTGTTCGAGCGATTCCTGAACCCGGAGCGGGTGTCGATGCCCGACTTCGACATCGACTTCTGCCAGGAGAACCGCGACCGCGTCATCGACTACGTGAAACAGAAGTACGGCGTCGACGCGGTGTCGCAGATCGCCACCTTCGGCACCCTCGCCGCGCGCGCCGCGCTGCGCGACGCCGGGCGCGTGCAGGAGCTGGGCTACAACTTCTGCGACCAGTTGGCCAAGCTGATCCCCAACAAGCCGGGCCAGCACGTGACCATCGAGCAGGCCATCGGCATGGAGCCCCAGCTCAAGGAGCGCATGGAGCAGGAAGAGGAGGTGCGGCAGCTGCTGGGCCTGGCGCGCCAGCTCGAGGGCCTGCCGCGCAACATCGGCATGCACGCCGGCGGCGTGCTCATCGCTCCCGGCAAGCTCACCGACTTCTGCCCGCTGTACGCGCAACCCGGCAGCAGCGACGCGGTCTCGCAGTACGACAAGGACGACGTCGAGGCCATCGGGCTGGTCAAGTTCGACTTCCTGGGCCTGGCCACGCTGACCATCCTGGACCTCGCGCTGCGCAACATCCGGCGCAACCACCCGGAGATGGCCGGGTTCCGCATGGAGGACATCCCGCTCGACGATCCGGCCAGCTACAAGCTCATGGCGCGCGGCGACACGGTGGCCGTGTTCCAGCTGGAATCGCGCGGCATGCAGGGCATGCTGCGCGATGCCCGGCCCGACCGTTTCGAGGACATCATCGCGCTGGTGGCCTTGTACCGGCCGGGCCCGATGGACCTGATCCCCAGCTACTGCCAGCGCAAGGCCGGAACCGAGGCCATCGAGTACCCGGATCCGCGCATGGCGTCGGTGCTCGAGGAGACCTACGGCATCATGGTCTACCAGGAGCAGGTGATGCAGGTGGCGCAGGTCATCGGCGGCTACTCGCTGGGCGGCGCCGACCTGCTGCGCCGCGCCATGGGCAAGAAAAAGGCCGAGGAGATGGCCAAGCACCGGGGCATCTTCGCGGAGGGCGCCGCCAGGAACGGCATTCCCCCGGAGAAGGCCAACGAGATCTTCGACTTGATGGAGAAGTTCGCCGGCTACGGTTTCAACAAGTCCCACGCCGCGGCCTACGCGCTGCTGGCGGTGCAGACCGCCTGGCTCAAGGCGCACTATCCGGCCGAGTTCATGGCGGCCAACATGAGCATCGCCCTGGACGACACCGACAAGCTCAAGGTGCTGGTGGACGACGCGCGCGCCATGGGCCTGAACATCCTGCTGCCCGACGTCAACGAGGGCCAGTGGCGCTTCGACGCGGTGGATGCGCGCACCATCCGCTACGCCCTGGGCGCGATCAAGGGCACCGGGCGAGCGGCCATCGAGGCCATCGTGGAGGCCCGCGAGGCCGGCGGGCCCTTCCAGTCGCTGATGGACTTCGCCGAGCGCGTCGATCGCGCGCGCATCAACCGGCGCGTGCTGGAGGCCCTGATCCGCGGCGGCGCCTTCGACAACCTGGACCCCAACCGCGCCACGCTGATGGCCGCGGTGGGCATGGCGCTGGAGCACGCCGCGCAGCGCGCCGAGCACGCCGACCAGGGCGGCCTGTTCGACATGCTGCCCGAGGGGCCGGCGGCCGCCCCCGAGCCGACCCCGCAGCCGCCTTGGGACCTGCGCCAGCGCCTGTCCGAGGAAAAGCTGGCCATCGGCTTCGTGCTCAGCGGGCATCTGTTCGATGCGCACGCGGCGGAAGTTCGGCGCTTCGCGCCGCGGCCGCTGGCCGAGCTGACCGAGTCGCGCGACAGCGTGCTGGTGGCCGGCATCGTCGCCGCCGTGCGGGTGGTGCAGGGCCAGCGCGGGCGCGTGGCCATCGTCACGCTCGAGGACCGCTCGGGCGTGCTCGAGACGGTGGTCAACGAGCGTCTGCTGGACACCGTGCGCGCCTTGCTGCGCGACGACGAGCTGCTGGTGTTCCAGGGCCGCGCCATGGCCGACCGCTTCAGCGGAGGCATCCGATTCAACGTGGACGCGGTGTGGACCCTGGAGCAGGCCCGCGAGCGCCTGGGCCGGCGCATCCGCATGCGGGTCAACGGCCTGGGGGACGCCAGCTCCCTGATCGAGCTGGCGCGCAGCCACGCTCCGCAGGAGGGCGACGACGGGCTGCCGCTGGAGCTGGAGCTCGAGCGCGGCGGCGCGCGCGCCACCCTGCGCGTGGACCGCTTGCGCCTGCGCCCCGGCGACGACACGCTGGCCGCGCTCGGACAACTCGCGCTGCAAGGGCAGGTGCAGGTGGTCTACGACGGCGGCGAGTCGCAGCAGCCGCCGTCCTGGCACTGAAGCCGGCGCGGCCGCGGCGGGCGGCTCCAAGATCCGCGGTCCCGAGGCTCGCGGCCCCCGGGCCGCCGGGTCAGTTCGCCTGGTCGCGCGGGCCCGCGACCACTTCCATCGGGGTCCACCAGCGGCCGTGGTCGCTGGGCAGCTTGCCCAGGCGCTTGACCGCGCGCACCACCGCGGCGTCCCAGCTGGGCACGCCGCTGGAGTGCTTGACGGAAACCCCCAGCACCTCACCCGAATTGGGGTCCAGCATGACCGACAGCGTGACCTTGGGGTTGCCGTTGATCTGGTCCACCTGGGGGTAGATCACGTTCTCGCGGATCAGCGTGGCCAGGCGCGCGGCGTAGCCTCCCGAGGGGCCGGCGCTGGTCGCCGCGGTGCCGGCCGGCGAGGCGCCGTTGCCGGCCTGCGACATCAGGCTCTTGAGGTAGTCCTGGCGGCTTTGCTGCTGCAGCTTGGCCATCTGCTGCTCCTGGCGCCGCTGCTCGGCCAGGCGCTCGGCCTTTTCCTTCGCGGCCTTGAGCCTGGCGGCCTTCTCGGCGGCTTTTTCCGCGGCTTTTTCAGCGGCCTTCTGCTCGGCGAGCTTCTCGGCGGCGGCCTGGGCCTCGGCCGCCTTCTGCGCGGCAAGGCGCTGCTGCTGCAGTTGTTCCTGATGCTGCTGCTCGGCCAGCCTGGCGGCCTTTTGCTGCGCCAGCTGTTCGGCGCGAAGTTTTTTCTGTTCCTGTTCCTGCTTGCGCTTTTCGCGCAGCGCGATCTCGGCCTGATCCGGCTGCGGCGTCACCTGCGCCTTGGGCGGCGGGGGTGGAGGCGCCGGCTGGGGCTGGGGCCGCGGCTTGGGTTCGGGTTGGACGGGCTCTGCGGGCTTCGGCGGCGGTGGCGCGGCCAGGCGCGCGGTGGGCGCCCACAGCTCGGCCTGCACCGCCTGCGGCGTGTGGCTGTGCCAGTGCACGCCGAAGGCGATCAGCACCACCAGCAAGAGATGCATGAGCAGCGCGAGCAGCAGCGCGCGCCCGCTGCGGCGTTCGGGCGGCGGACGCAGGGCGTCTGCGGCGGGCTGGTTCATGGGTGGCGACGGGTGAGCTGGGCTTGCATCGGGTTCAACGCTTGCGCGCGGCGTGGCGTTGACGGGGCACTCAATGTCCCCCGCCGGAGCCGGCCACGGCCAGTCCCACGCGCTGCACGCCGGCCTGCTTGAGGCGGTTGAGCAGTTTCATCACGTCGTCGTACTTGACGTTCTTGTCGGCGGCGATCATCACCGGCGTGTCGGCCAGCGTGCCGCCGGAGGCGGCCGCCAGCTGCGACACGCTTTGCGCCAGGGATTGGGCCGTCACGTCCTGCGGCTGCAAAGACGGGTCGCCCGGCTTGGCCTTGGGGTCGATCAGGCGCGCCTGCAGGGTCTGGTCGGCGCGCAGGTCCACCTCCACCACCGTATCCGGGGCCCGCGTGGCCGAGCCCACCGTGGGCAGCTTGACCAGGCTGGGCGTGATCAGCGGCGCCGTGACCATGAAAATGATCAGCAGCACCAGCATCACGTCGATGTAGGGCACGACGTTGATCTCGGCCAGCGCGCGCCGGCGCGCGCCGCCCGAACGCTGCTGGATGGCGCCCACGTCAACGGCTCCCGGCGTCGGAAGGGAAGCGCGAGGCGCCGGCGGCGATCCCCGACCCCGAGCCCGAACCCGCGTGGGGCGCCACCTGGCGCTGCAGGATGTTGGAGAACTCCTCCATGAAGGACTCGAAGCGGATGGACAGCCGGTCGATGTCGCGGGCGAAGAAGTTGTAGGCGATGACCGCGGGAATGGCCGCGAACAGGCCGATGGCGGTGGCCACCAGCGCCTCGGCGATGCCCGGCGCCACCGTGGCCAGCGTGACCTGCTGCAGGTTGGACAGGCCGACGAAGGC
>JAKBBK010000123.1 GCA_021808525.1 Pseudomonadota bacterium | reverse complement strand
GCGCTGGGCGAGGCCGGGGTCGACCTGTTCCTGGTCGAGACCATTTTCGACACCCTCAACGCCAAGGCCGCGCTGTTCGCCATCGACGAATGGTTCGAGCAAAGCGGCGAACGCCTGCCGCTGATCATCAGCGGCACCGTCACCGACGCCTCGGGGCGCATCCTGTCGGGCCAGACGGTGCCGGCCTTCTGGGCCAGCGTGCGCCATGCGCAACCCCTGGCGGTGGGCCTGAACTGCGCGCTGGGCGCCGCGCTGATGCGCCCCTACCTGCAGGAGCTGGCGCGCCAGGCCGGCGACACCTTCATCAGCTGCTACCCGAACGCGGGGCTGCCCAACCCCATGAGCGACACCGGCTTCGACGAAACCCCCGAGGTCACGTCGCGCCTGCTGCACGAATTCGCCGCCGACGGACTGGTCAACATCGTCGGCGGATGCTGCGGCACCACGCCCCAGCACATCGCCGCGATCACCAGCGCGGTGCACGACCAAAGCCCGCGCGCTACCGCGCGCTCAGGAGTGTTTCATGCCGATGTCGAATGAGTCGCAGGCCGCCGCGGCGGGGCTGCAGCGCGCAGCGCCCCTGCCGGGCGCCGGCGCCGTGCTGGATGCGCCCGAGGGCGAGGCCGAACGGGTGTTCGCGGCGGCCGCCGAGTTGTTCGGCGTGCTGTCGACCCCCCTGCGATTGCGCATCCTGAACGCCATCTGCGATCGCGAGAAGGGGGTCAACGAGATCGTCGCCGACGTGCAGTCGACCCAGCCCAATGTGTCGCAGCACCTGAAGGTGCTGTACCTGGCCGGCATCGTCTCGCGCCGGCGCATCGGCAACAGCATCCAGTACCGGGTGCAGAGCCAGCAGGCCATGCAGCTGTGCCGCGTGGTGTGCACGCAGATCGCCATCGAGCTGGCGGATCCGCAGTCCGTGGGCCAGAGCGAGCGCCTGGCCCTGCGGCGCAACGACTGATCAGCCCACGCTGCCGCGCTGGCGGCGGGCGGCGCCGGTCAGCGAGGCGGCATCCAGCGTGGGGTGCATGGCCGCGGTGACGGCCGACAGCGTGGACAGCTTGTTCGAGGTCGAGCGCAGTTGCTCGGCCAGCCGCGACGCGATGCCCAGCGCCAGCTTGGCGGCCGCCTGGGGCGACTGCTCCACCAGGTCCTTCAGGGCCTGGCTGCTCAGCAGGGCCAGCACCACGTCGGTGCTGGCCACGCAGCTGGCCGAGCGCGGCGCGTCGTTGAGAATGCCCATCTCCCCCAGCAGGGCCCCGGGGCGCGCCAGCGAGACCACCAGGCTGTCGCCCTGCGGGCCGGAGCCCTTTTTCTCGATGGCCACCTCGCCGTCGAGCAGCAGCATCATGCCGCTGCCCGGCGCCGGGTCGCCCTGGCGGATGAAGGCCGAGCCGGCCGGCATGGTGCGCACCTGCATGCGCTCGGCCACGGCGCGCGCATCCGCGCGCGACAGCGGCAGCCAGGCCGGCATCTGCAGCAGAGCATCGACGATGCGCTCGGTCCAGGCCGAGCTCGCGGGCGCGGGCTTGCGGGCACGAAAACTGCTCAACAGAGACATGGGGGCCTTGCCTAGAATGCGCGTTTGCCGCATTGTCGCACCCCCCGATCCGGGATTCGCAGCCCGCGCCCCTTGATGAACCACGTCGATACCGTCTCCCCCGCGCAGCGGGCCTCCGTTCCCCCGCTGGTCCTGTCGGGCCTGGAGCCCCTGGTCATCGGCCCCGGTTCGTTGTTCGTCAACATCGGCGAGCGCACCAACGTCACCGGCTCGAAGGCCTTCGCCCGCATGATCCTCGCCGGCGAGTTCGACAAGGCGCTGGCGGTGGCGCGCCAGCAGGTGGAGAACGGGGCCCAGATCGTCGACGTGAACATGGACGAGGCCATGCTCGACAGTCGCGCGGCCATGGTGCGCTTTCTCAACCTCATGGCCTCCGAGCCCGACATCGCGCGGGTTCCGGTGATGATCGACTCCTCCAAGTGGGAGGTCATCGAGGCGGGGCTGCGCTGCGTGCAGGGCAAGGCGGTGGTGAACTCCATCTCGCTCAAGTCCGGCCCCGAGGACTTCATCCACCAGGCGCGCCTGGTGCGGCGCTACGGCGCGGCCGCCGTGGTCATGGCCTTCGACGAGCAGGGCCAGGCCGACAGCTACCAGCGGCGCATCGATATCTGCGCGCGGGCCTACCGCATCCTGGTCGAGGAAGTGGGCTTCGAGCCCCAGGACATCATCTTCGACCCCAACATCTTCGCCATCGCCACGGGCATCGAGGAGCACAACCACTACGCCGTGGACTTCATCGAGGCCACGCGCTGGATCAAGGCCAACCTGCCCGGCGCGAAGGTTTCCGGCGGGGTGAGCAACGTGAGCTTTTCCTTCCGCGGCAACGACGCCGTGCGCGAGGCCATCCACACGGTGTTCCTGTACCACGCGATCCGCGCCGGCATGGACATGGGCATTGTCAACGCCGGGCAGATCGGGGTGTACGACGATCTGGACCCCGCCTTGCGCGAGGCGGTGGAGGACGTGGTGCTCGACCGCCGCCCCGATGCCGGGGAGCGCCTGGTGGCCATGGCCGAGCAGGTGCGCGGAAGCGCGCGCGACGAGGGCACGCGCAACGCCTGGCGCGAACTGCCCGTGGAGCAGCGCCTGAGCCACGCGCTGGTGCACGGCATCACCGAGTTCATCGTCGAGGACACCGAGGAGCTGCGCGCCGGCTTCGAGGCCGCGGGCAAGCCGCCGCTGTCGGTGATCGAGGGCCCGCTGATGGACGGCATGAACATCGTCGGCGACCTGTTCGGGCAGGGCAAGATGTTCCTGCCGCAGGTGGTCAAGAGCGCGCGGGTGATGAAGCAGTCGGTGGCCCACCTCATTCCCTACATCGAGGAGCGCAAGCGCCTCGACCAGGCCGCCGGGGGCAGCGCGCGCCCGCGCGGCCGGATCGTCATCGCCACCGTCAAGGGCGACGTGCACGACATCGGCAAGAACATCGTCACCGTGGTCCTGCAGTGCAACAACTTCGAGGTCGTGAACATGGGCGTGATGGTGCCCTGCCAGGACATCCTGGCGCGCGCCCGCGAGGAGCAGGCCGACATCGTCGGCCTGTCCGGGCTGATCACCCCCAGCCTGGAGGAGATGCAGCACGTGGCCTCCGAGATGCAGCGCGACCCCTACTTCCGCGAGCGCGCGGTGCCCCTGCTCATCGGCGGGGCCACGACCAGCCGGGTGCATACCGCGGTGAAGATCGCGCCCCATTACGAAGGGCCCGTGGTCTACGTGCCCGACGCATCGCGCAGCGTCGGCGTGGCGCAGGGCCTGCTGTCGGATTCGCGCGAGAACTTCCTGCGCGACCTGGCGGCCGACTACGAGCGCATCCGCGCCCAGCACGCCAACAAGCGCCAGGTGCCGCTGCTCAGCCTGGAGCAGGCGCGCGCCAACCGCCTGCGCCTGGACTGGCCCGCCGGCATCGCCCCCGCGCCGCGCGCCCCGGGGCGGCGCGAGTTCCGCAACGTCGACCTCGCCGAGGTCGCGCGCAGCATCGACTGGGGGCCGTACTTCCAGACCTGGGACCTGGCCGGGCCCTTCCCGGCCATCCTCGACGACGAGGTGGTGGGCGCGCAGGCGCGCCAGGTCTACGCCGACGCGCAGGCCATGCTCAAGCGCGCGATCGAGGGGCGCTGGCTGCAGGCCAACGCCGTGGTGGGCCTGTATCCGGCCAACAGCGTGGACGCAGAGGACATCGAGATCTACGCCGACGAGTCGCGCAGCCGGGTGCTGATGACCTGGCGCGGCCTGCGCCAGCAGACCGAGCGCCCCGTGGTCGACGGCGTACGGCGGCCCAACCTGGCGCTGTCGGACTTCATCGCGCCCAAGGGGCAGGGAGAGGACCACATCGGCCTGTTCGCGGTGACGGCGGGCCTGGGCGCCGAGGAGCATGTGCGCCGATTCCAGGAGGCCAACGACGACTACTCGGCCATCCTGCTCAAGGCCCTGGCCGACCGCCTGGCCGAGGCGCTGGCCGAGTGGCTGCACCAGCGCGTGCGCACCGATCTGTGGGGCTATGCCGCGCAGGAGGCGCTGAGCCTGGAGCAGCTGATCCGCGAGGAGTACGTGGGCATCCGCCCGGCGCCGGGCTACCCGGCCTGCCCCGAGCACTCGGTGAAGGAGGAGCTGTTCGCGGTGCTGGGCGCGCAGCAGCTGGGCATGTCCCTGAGCGAGAGCTGGGCCATGCTGCCGGCGGCCAGCGTCAGCGGCTT
>JAKBBK010000122.1 GCA_021808525.1 Pseudomonadota bacterium | reverse complement strand
TCCACGCGGTAGTGCGAGGCATGCAGCTTGCGGTCGTCCACCAGCGTGTCCACCTCGTAGGACACGTCCAGGCCGGGCTGCAGGGTCAGGGTGACCAGCTGGCCCGGCGCATCAGGCTCGGGGCGCTGCATCAGCGCAGGCGCCGCGCCACGCGAGGCCGCGCGGCTGCGGACGAGGGCGGACCGGAAGGAGGTGCGGAAGGTGGCCCGGAAGGCGGCCGGGAAGGCGGAGGCGGAGGCGGAGGCGGAGGCGAAGGCGGAGGCCCCGAAGCCGGCGGTTGCGGGTCCGTCGCGCCGTCCCTGCGCGCCCGCCCGGGCCGCTTCGGCGAGGCGTAGGCCTGGCGGATCGCCGCCATTTCCAGCAACTGCGCCCCCACCCGGTAATTGACCGTGTCCTCGGGCACCAGGCCCTGCTCGTCGGGTTCGCCGGCGCTCACCCCGGTCAGCAGTTCCATGGCCTGGTCCACGTCGGCCACCGGCCACACGTGGAAACGCCCCTGCTCGCAGGCCTGCACCACGTCCTCGCGCAGCATCAGGTGCTTCACGTTGGACTGCGGGATCAGCACCCCCTGCTCGCCGCTGAGCCCGCGGGCGGCGCAGATGTCGTAGAAGCCCTCGATCTTCTCGT
The DNA here is from genome assembly GCA_021808525.1 of Pseudomonadota bacterium. Taxonomy (GTDB): domain Bacteria; phylum Pseudomonadota; class Gammaproteobacteria; order Burkholderiales; family Burkholderiaceae_C; genus Thiomonas_A. Next base: position 3,635 of record JAKBBK010000122.1, on the reverse strand, counting down.
TCACGCCGCCGATGGCCTGCGCCTCGCCGAACTGGTTCACCGAGCCCGTGATGGCCAGGCACTGGCGCACCGGCAGGTCGGCCAGATCCGACAGCAGCGCGCACAACTCGGCCATCGAGGCGCTGTCGCCCTCCACCGGCCCGTAGGACTGCTCGAACACCAGGCTGGCCGACAAGGCCAGCGGCACCGCGCGCGCGTAGCGGGCGCCCAGGAAGGACGACAGGATCATCACCCCCTTGGAGTGGATCGCGCCCCCCAGCTCGGTCTCGCGCTCGATGTCCACCACGCCGGCCTCGCCCACGCGCGCCGTGGCGCTGATGCGCACCGGGTGGGCGAAGGCGAAGTCGTCCATGGCGATGACCACCAGGCCGTTGACCTGGCCCACGCGTTCGCCCTGCACCGCGATCAGCAGGTTCTCCCGCAGGATCTGCTCCTGCAGGCGCCCGCGCAGCCGGTCCACCCGGCGCTCGCGCGCGCGCAGCGCCGCGTCCACGTCGCCGCGACCCACCTGCTCGCGCGTGGCCGCGGCCGCCAGGTGCTCGGCCTCCTGCAGCACCTCGGCCAGCAGGCGCCGGCTGGCGCTCAGGCGCTGGCCGTCGCCGGCCAGGCGCGATGCATGCTCGACCAGGCGCGCCACCGCGCCGCGGTCGAAGGCACGCAGACCCGCGCGGCGCCCCAGCGTGGCCACGAAATCCGCATAGGCACGCACCCCCTCGGCATCGCGCGGCAGCTCGGTGTCGAACTCGGCGGCCACGCGGAACAGGTCGGCGAATTCCGGATCCGCATCCTTGAGCAGGTAGTACAGGCGCGGCTCGCCGATCAGCACCACCTTGAGCGCCAGGGGCATGGGCTGGGGTTCCAGCGCGATCGCGCCCACCAGGCCCCAGGCCTGGCCCGGCGATTCGATGCGCAGCTCCCCGCCGCGCAGCGCGCGCTTCAGACTGTCCCAGACGAAGGGCTGGGTCAGCACCTTCAGCGCATCCAGCACCAGATAGCCGCCGTTGGCCCGGTGCAAGGCACCCGCCTTGATCAGCGTGAAATTCGTCACCAGGGTGCCGAACTGCGCCACCTGGTCGATGCGCCCGATCAGGTTGGGCAGCGTGGGGTTGTCCTCGAACACCACCGGCGCCGAAGCATCGGCGGCATGGGTCACCAGGGGGTTGGCCTTCCAGCGCGCCGGCGAAGTGCGCGAGCCGGCCATCATGCCGGCCAGTCCCGCCAGCCCGCCCTCGGAACGAGCCTCCTCGCGCAGTTCCTCCCCCACGTCGAGCACGTCGCGCATGACCTCGTCGAGAAAACCCAGCACCTCCTCCAGGTCCGCGTAGCGCTCCTTGAGTTCATCGATCAGGTGCCCCGCGGCCAGGCCCAGGGTGTCGCGCGATGCCTCGCGCAACTGCGCCTGCACCTCGCGGCGCCAGCGCGGCAACTGCTGCATCAGCTGCCCCAGGCGCTGGCCGTAGCCCTCGATCAGCCCGGCGATGCGCTTTTGCTCCTCCTCGGGCAGTTTCGCGAACTCGGCCGGGCTCATCGCCGCGTCCCCCTTCAGGGGGGTGAACACGAAGCCCTGCGGCGTGCGCATCAGCGCCACGCCGTGGGCCGAGGCCTCGCTGCCCAGCTGCCGCAGCGATTCCTCCTCGCGCTCCTTGTAGGCGTTCTGGATGGCCTCCACCCGGGTCTGGTACTGCTCGCTCTCGAAGGCCGCCGGGATGGCCCGCGCCAGCTCCGAGACGAAGTTGTCCATGTCCTGGCCGAGCTGGGCTCCGCGTCCCGCCGGCACCCGCAGCAGGCGCGGCTTGCCCGGTTCCGAGAAACGATTGACATAGCACCAGTCGTCGGGCGCGCTGCGCCGCGCGGCGTGGCTGGCCAGCATGCGCTCGAGGATGCAATGCCGGCCGAAGCCGTTGGGGCCCAGCACGAACAGGTTGTAGCCCGGCTTGTCCATGGCCAGCGCCAGCTCGATGGCCTCGACGGCCCGCTGCTGGCCCACGACCTCGGTACTTGCCGCAAGCTCCGCGGTGCTGGCGAATTCGAACAGCGCCTCGTCGCAACGCGCGGCCAGCTGCGACGCGGGCAAGGCGCCGGGGCCAGGCGCGGACGGCACAGGCGCGGACGGGGCGGACGGGGCGGACGGCGCGGACGGGGCGCCTGCGGGTGCGGTGGTGGAGGGCATCGAGGCGTCTCCTGGTTGTTCGGTGCACCGCGCCACGCCGGGCGCGGTGCGGGCCGGGGCTCAGGCGCGGTCCGCCTCGGGCGGCAACTCCTCGCGTTCCAGCACCTCGAACACCCGGGCGGCGGCTCCGTGCAGCTCGTACTCGCCCGGAACCGCGCGAGAGGCGCGCGCATCGCGCCATGCGCAGGCCTGCAGCACCTCGGCCTCCGAGGCGCCGACGGCGAGGATCTCGAGCACCGCGCGATCATCCAGCGGGCCCACGATAGCACGGATCGCCGATGCCGTGGCCGGGCCTTGCGGGGGAGAGGATGCAGTCATCGGCGATTTCTCCTGGTGGTGGATCCCGCGGCCCTCCTGGCGCCGCGGGCGGCTTTGCGCCATGTGTTCCATGATGCCCCGCGCGGCCTGTTCCGCCCTTGACCCGCATCAAGCACGCCGGTTCGGCCCCAGGGGATCACCGCGCAAGCTCCGCGCGTTAAAGTGGGGTCCCATGGAGCTTTGCCCGCGCAGGAGCTTGCGATGGAACCACGCCCCCTGGCCTTGATCGTCGGAGCCGGTGACGGCCTCGGCGCCGCGCTTGCGCGCGTGTTCACCCAGGAGGGCGGCATGCGGGTGGCGCTGGCCTCGCGCCGCCCCGAGCGCCTGCGCGAACAGGCTCGGCAACTCGACGCCCTCGCCCTGCACTGCGACGCGACACGCCCCGGCGACGTCGATGCCCTGTTCTCCCTGCTGGACCACGAGCACCCCGGCGGGCCCGAGGTGGTCGTGTACAACGCCGGAGCCCGGCTGCGCGGTGCCATCACCGAGCTCGACCCCGCGCAGGTGCTGCAGACCCTGCAGGTCAACGCGCATGGCGCGATGCTGGTGGCGCAGCAGGCCGCGCGGCGCATGCTGGCGCGCGGGCGCGGCAGTCTGCTGTTCACCGGAGCCTCGGCCAGCGTCAAGGGCTTCCCCGGCTCCAGCGCCTTCGCCATGGGCAAGTTCGCCTTGCGCGGACTGGCGCAGGCGCTGGCGCGCGAGCTCGCCCCCCAGGGCGTGCACGTGGCCCATGTGGTCATCGACGGGGGCATCGCCCATCCCGAACGCACGCCCCCCGCGCAGCCCGACGGCCAGCTCGACCCCACGGCCATCGCACGCAGCTACCTGCACCTGATCCACCAGGAACGCAGCGCCTGGACCTGGGAGATCGAGCTGCGTCCCTGGGTGGAGAAATTCTGATACCCGCAAGAATGCTGCGGATTGCGTCGGGAATGCGACACAATCCGGATTTCCCCGGTGCCTCGGACCTGGAGGCCCCGTTAGGGTTTGCACCATGCTCCGGCCCCAGGCCCGGAGCCTGCCCCTTCCCGCGACTGCCGGACGCCGCATGCCCCAGACCTACCGCAAGACCGACAACGGACGCCAGGCCCTGAGCACCCGCCAGCCCCCGCTGAGCCGGCCCATGCGCAACCTGCTGCTGCTCATC
>JAKBBK010000053.1 GCA_021808525.1 Pseudomonadota bacterium | reverse complement strand
GCAGCGAGGACAGCAGCCCTACCTGGCCCTCGTTCAGCCCCAGGGTGGCGTGCAGCAGGGGCATCAGCGGCGGCACCGCGAGGATGCTCAGGCGCAGGCAGGCGCCCACCAGCCACAGCACGGCCAGGGCAGCGAGGTCGTTGTCCTGCTCGGCGCTGCCGGAAGGGAACTGGGTCAAGGCGGACTCCCCGAAGGCTCGATACGTCCGCGATCTTAGATGCGTCGCGTCCTCGATTCCTTGTCAACCTTCGGAGATTGCTTGCAAGGGTCTCGTGTCGATGGCTATCGTGCGCGCCATGTTCACTTTTCTCGGAGAGCACGATCATGGGCGTACGCATTCACAACCTCGAACTTGTGGTAGACCACGCAGCACCCGAAAGGCCACACACGGTTCGGCTTCACCTGGATCTACCTCTGGCCCCCCAGGACGTCAAGACTGTGCGGCAGCTGCTTGAGGCCGACGCATGGGGCCAGCTCCAGGCATGCTTGGCGGCTCGCTATCCTCAACACGCGAATCTGCTCGAGGATTGGCTCGAGGCTTGCGCCTTGCGCGCAACGAAAAAGACAGCGCACACTCCGGCGACCGTCTGAGTCATCCTGGCTCCGATGCGCGGCACGATCCTCGGACCACTGCTGCGCATCGGAGCCTGTGCGCTGCTGTTCGACGCCTTGGTTCCGCTTGCTCCGTTTCTCGCGACACAGACGGGGCGAACGGACACGGCCGTCCAGATTGCGATCGCTGTTGGCATCACCGGGTTCGCCATAGCTCAGCTTTCGGCGCCTCTCTTGTTGCGGCGTACGGGATTGCGCATGGGCGTGATCGGCTCGTCAGCCTGTCTTGTGGGCCTGGGTCTACTCGTCGCCTGCCTTCCCCGCTCCGAGGGGACCTTGCCGCTTCTGGTGGCGATGTTCCTCGTGAATGCCCCTGGCTCCGTCGCCGCACGGGCCATGTTGCGCAACGCTCTCGACCATGCGAGCTATCAATGCGTGATCGGGCGCCTGTACGCGGCGCTTGAGGCGATGGAGGTGTTCCTGCCTTTTGCGATCATTACCGCGGCAACCGTCCTGGATTGGCGTTTTCCCTTCATCCTCATCTGCCTGGCCGTGCTGGTGTCGGTCCTCCCGGTCTGCCTGAGGCACGAACAAGCGGGGATCCGTGAGCAAACACCGCGACAAAGGGTCCAGCCCATTCTGCTCCACAGGAATTTTCTCGCCCCGGCACTGCTGATGATGCTGATCCAGGGCAGCTTCACGGCTGTCGCCCTGGCAAAACCCGCGATCCTGCTGGAACCGCTTCGCTTTACGCCTCTACAGCTCGAGGTGACCCTATCCGCCTTGGCGCTGCTCATGGTGGGGGGCTTTCATGCGGCCAGTCGTTCGACCCGAGCGATGAGTGATCGCGCGCGAATCCGGCTCGGCATGCTGCTCCAGTGCGCCTCGTCGGTAGCACTGGTGTTCAGTGCTTCAGCTCAGAACGTGCTGCCATTCGTGGGTGGATGCGCGCTCGCCGCACTGGCCTATTGCGCGCTTGTTCCCGTTCTTCACGCGCTGGCGATGAATATGCCCGAGGCCGCGCGCGTCGATGCATCCGCCTGGCTCGGCTTTCTGCAAGGCGCGGGGTCGGGCGCCATCGTGCTCGCCGGCTCCACTGTCGAGCTTCCGCCGATGACGCGACTCGCCTCGACGGTGACGATCTGCACGGTTCTCGCGTTCGCCGCGACACTTGTTCTTGTTCGGAACCGCGACGCTCCCAAATGTTCGCAGGCTGCATAGGGCCGCCTCCGGCAGTTCGCCGGTCAGCACCATGCGCATGGCCTCAGTCCGGCAGCACCGCGGTGACCTCGATCTCCACCTTGGCGCGGTCCTCCACCAGGTCGGCCACCTGGATCGCGCTCATGGCCGGGAAATGGCGCCCCACCACCTCGCGGTAGGCCTGGCCGATCTCCTTCAGGCGCGCCTGGTACTCGCGCTTGTCCTTGAGGTACCAGGTCATGCGCACGATGTGGGCGGCCTCGCCGCCGGCGGCGCGCACCACGTCCACGCAGTTGCGCAGCGCCTGGCGGGTCTGCTCGACCAGGTCGTCGGTCTCGAAGCGGCCCTGCGCGTTCCACCCGATCTGCCCGCCCACGAACAGCTGGCGCCCGCGCGCCTCGATGCCGTTGGCGTAGCCCTTGGGCGCGGCCCAGCCTTCGGGCTGGATGGTTTTCAGGGTCATGCGGTCTCCTTGAAGCGTTGAATGGCCTCGCGCAGGTCCTCGGGCCAGGCGATCGGGCGATGGGTGTCCAGCGAGGTGACGACGATGCGCTGCGCGAAGCGCACGCGCTCGTCGCCCGCGGGTCCCACGACCCGGTGTTCCAGCTGCAGGGAACTGCGTCCGAGGTACGCCACGCGCAATTCGAACTCCAGGTGCTCGCCCAGGCGCGACGGCGCCACGAATCGGGCGTCGAGCTGCGCCGTGGGCATGCCGATGCGCCGCTCGCCGATGAGTCCGGTCCACGGCAGGCCCAGGTGGTCCCACCAGTCCTCCACCACTGTGTTGAGCAGCTCGTAGTAGCGCGGGAAATACACGATGCCCGCCGGGTCGCAGTGCCCGAAACGCACCGTGCGCGATGCCACGAAGGGTCGGCCGGGGCAGGGCGGGGTCTGGGCGTCGCTGCTCATGGTCATGCGCCCTTCAGCCGCCGAAGGCGGCGATGCCGGTGATGGCCCGCCCCAGGATCAGCGCGTGGATGTCGTGCGTGCCCTCGTAGGTGTTGACCACCTCCAGGTTGACCAGGTGGCGGGCCACGCCGAACTCGTCGGAGATGCCGTTGCCGCCCAGCATGTCGCGCGCCGTGCGCGCGATGTCCAGCGCCTTGCCGCAGGAGTTGCGCTTGATGATCGAGGTCAGGTCGGTGCTGGCGGTTCCCTCGTCCTTCATGCGCCCCACGCGCAGGCAGGCCTGCAGGCCGAGGCCGATCTCGCACAGCATGTCGGCGAGCTTTTTCTGCACCAGCTGGTTGGCCGCCAGCGGACGTCCGAACTGCTTGCGCTCCAGGGTGTAGCGCCGCGCGGTGTCGAAGCAGAATTCGGCCGCGCCGAGGGCTCCCCAGGCGATGCCGTAGCGCGCGCTGTTCAGGCAGGTGAAGGGGCCCTTGAGCCCGCGCACCTCGGGAAAGACGTTCTCCTCCGGGCAGAACACCTCGTCCATGACGATCTCGCCGGTGATCGAGGTGCGCAGGCCCACCTTGCCGTGGATGGCCGGCGCCGACAGCCCCTTCCAGCCGCGCTCGAGCACGAAGCCGCGGATCGTTTGTTCGTCGTCCTTGGCCCACACCACGAACACGTCGGCGATGGGGCTGTTGGTGATCCACATCTTGGCGCCGCTGAGGCTGTAGCCGCCCGGCACCTTGCGCGCGCGCGTGACCATGCCGCCGGGGTCCGATCCGTAGCCAGGCTCGGTCAGGCCGAAGCAGCCGACCCATTCGCCGCTGGCCAGGCGCGGCAGGTACTTGCGCTTCTGCTCTTCGGTGCCGAAGGCCTCGATGGGCACCATCACCAGCGAGCTCTGCACGCTCATCATCGAGCGGTAGCCCGAGTCGATGCGCTCGACCTCGCGCGCCACCAGGCCGTAGCACACGTAGTTCATGCCGGCGCCGCCGTACTCCTCGGCCACCGTGGGGCCGAGCAGGCCGAGCTCGCCCATTTCGCGAAAGATCTCGCGGTCGGTTCGCTCGTGGCGGAAGGACTCCAGCACGCGCGGCGCCAGGCGCTGCTCGCAGTAGCTGCGCGCGCTGTCGCGCACCATGCGTTCGGTCTCGCTGAGTTGCTGGTCCAGCAGGAACGGGTCGTTCCAGACAAAGCTCGGTTGGCTCATGGGATTTCCCTGGGAAGATTCAGCGAGCGGCCTTCAGCAGCTCGCGCGCGATGATGAGTTTCTGCACCTCGGTGGCGCCTTCGTAGATGCGCAGGGCGCGGATGTCGCGGTACAGGCTTTCCACCACCTGGCCGCGCTGCACGCCGCGCCCGCCGTGCAGTTGCAGCGCCGAGTCGATCACACGTTGCGCGTTCTCGGTGGCCACCATCTTGGCCATCGCCGCCTCGCGCGTGGTGGGCAGGCGCTGCACGTCGCGCCTCCACGCGGCACGCGCGGTCAGCATGGCCGCGGCGTCGATGTCGGCGGCCATCTCGCCCAGGCGCGCCTGGGTGAGCTGCAGGTCGGCCAGGGTGTGGCCGAACATGCGACGGGAGCCGGCGTGGCGCAGCGCCTCGTCCAGCGCGCGCCGGGCGAAGCCCAGCGCCGCGGCGGCCACCGAGGCGCGGAAGATGTCCAGGGTGCGCATGGCCAGCTTGAAGCCCTCGCCGGGCGCGCCCAGCAGGTTGGCCGCCGGCACGCGCATGCCGTCGAAGCGCAGGCGCGCCAGCGGGTGCGGCGCCATCACCTCCAGGCGTTCGGCGACCTCGAAGCCGGGCAGGTCGGGCGTGACCACGAAGGCCGAGATGCCCCGCGTGCCGGGGGCTTCGCCGGTGCGCGCGAACAGGCAGTAGACGTCGGCAATGCCCCCGTTGGAAATCCAGGTCTTCTCGCCGTGCACGACCCAGGCATCGCCGTCGCGCGTGGCGCTGCACTGCATCGCCGCCACGTCCGAGCCGGCTTCCGGCTCGGTCAGCGCGAAGGCGGCGATCCATTCGCCGCGGGCCACGCGCGGCAGCACTGCGCGCTGCAGCTCCGGGCTGCCCGCCAGGGTGATGGCGCCGCTGCCCAGGCCCTGCATGGCGAAGGCGAAGTCGGCCAGCGCGTCGTGGTAGGCCAGACCCTCGCGCGCCACGCACAGGCTGCGCGAGTCGAGTTCGGGCAGCGCGCCGCCGAAGGCCGCGGGCACGCAGTAGCGCAGCAGCCCGGCGCGGCCCAGCTCGCCCACCAGCGCGCGGCAGGCGGCGTCGGTGTGCTCGTGGTCGATGGGCTGCGCCTGCGCGCACCAGTCGGCCACGGCGCGCGCGAGCTCGCGGTGCGCGGGCTCGAAAAAGGGCAGATCCAGGTGGGCCTGGTCCATCGCGGCCTCAGTCACCCTGGAACTCCGGCCTGCGCCTCGCGGCGAAAGCCTCGAAGGCACGCCGGAAGTCGCCGGTCAGCATGCACAGGGCCTGCGCCTGCGCCTCCGACTCGATCATTTCCTCGATGCCCATGGCCCACTCCTGGTTCACCATGGTCTTGGTCATGGTGTGCGCGAACCAGGGTCCGTCGGCCAGTTCGCGCGCCAGCTCGAGCGCCTTGGTCGGCAGCACGTCGGCGTCGTGCAGGGCGTTGTAGAAGCCCCAGGCCAGGCCTTCGTCGGCGCGCATGGAGCGCCCCGTCATCAGAAGCTCGTTGGCGCGCCCCAGGCCGATCACCCGCGGCAGCAGGCCGCAGGCGCCCATGTCGGCGCCGGCCAGGCCCACGCGGGTGAACAGGAAGGCGGTCTTCGCCGACGGCGTGCCCAGGCGCAGGTCGGAGGCCAGGGCGATCATGGCGCCCGCGCCCGCGCACACGCCGTCGATGGCCGCCACCACCGGCTGCGGGGCGCGGCGCATGGCCTTGACCAGGTCGCCGGTCATGCGGGTGAAGGCCAGCAGCTCGGGCGCGCGCATGCGGGTCAGCGGCTCGATGATCTCGAACACGTCGCCGCCGGAGCAGAAGTTGCCCCCCGCGCCGGTCAGCACCACGGCGCGCACGTCGCTGGCGTAGACCAGATCGCGGAACAGGTCGCGCAGTTCGGCGTAGGAGTCGAAGGTCAGCGGGTTCTTCTTGTCCGGGCGGTTCAGCGTGATCGTCGCCACGCGCCCGTCCTCGCTGCAGGACCAGCCGAAATGCCGGGCGCGGTAGTCGCGCAGGGGCCGCTTGTGCGCGGCCATCGGGTTGTCGTCCATCGATGTCGTCCTTGGCTTGTTTCGATGCGGGATCACAGGACTTCGCCGCCGGCCACCGCGATGGCCTGGCCGTGCACCGCCTCGGAGCCGGGCAGGCACAGCCAGGCCACGGCGTTGGCCACCTGGCGCGGCGTGACCAGATCGCCCTGCGGGTTTGCGGCGGCCAGTTCCTGGCGCGCCTGCTCGCGGCTGCGTCCGGTGCGCGCGACGATGTTGTCCAGCGCCTCGTCGAGCAGCGGCGTGTCGGTATAGCCGGGGCACACCGCGTTCACGGTGATTCCCTTGGCGGCCACTTCGAGCGCCAGCGCCCGGGTGAATCCGACCACGCCGTGCTTGGCCGCGCAGTAGGCGCTGACGTAGGCGTAGCCGGTCAGCCCGGCCGTGCTGGCGACGTTGACGATGCGCCCCCAGCGCGCGCGCAGCATGCCTTCCAGCACGGCCTGGGTGCAGTTGTAGGTGCCGGTCAGGTTCACCGCCAGCATGTCCTGCCAGAGTTGCGGGTCGGTGCGGGTCAGCGGCGCGCTGCGCGCGATGCCGGCATTGTTGACCAGGATGTCGATGGGGCCGCGCTGGTCGGCCGCCTGGCGCAGGCAGGCGGCGACCGCGGCGTGGTCGCGTACGTCCACGCGCGCGCCGGCATGGCCGGCGCCGGGCAGCGAGGCCTGGGCGCGCTGCAGGCGCTGCGCGTCGGTGCCCAGCAGGGTGAGCACGGCGCCGTGACGTGCCAGCTCGGCGCAGATGGCCGCGCCGATGCCGCCGCTGGCGCCGGTGACCACCGCGTGGCGCCCTCGCAGCGGGTCCGACCCGCCGGCGGGGCCCGGGCTGGAAGCTGGAGAGGGAGAAGGAGAAAACATGGCGGGCGGCTCCGGCTCAGGCATTCAGTGCCATCTGCGCGGCGCGCTCGAGATTGCGCTCGAGCTGGGTGCGCCCGCCCACGTAGGGGCGCGGCCAGGCGATGCCGGCGTAATGCTGCTCGGCGGCGGCGTGCAGGGTCCACGCCGGGTCCGACAGATGCGGGCGGGCCAGCGCGCACAGGTCGGCGCGCCCGGCGGCGATGATGGTGTTCACGTGGTCGGTCTCGAAAATGTTCCCCACGGCGATGGTGGGCATGCCGAGTTCATTGCGGATCTTGTCGGAGAAGGGGGTCTGGAACATGCGCCCGTACACAGGGCGCTCGTCCTTGCTCACCTGACCCGAGGATACGTGCACGATGTCGGCGCCGGCCTCGCGGAACAGCGCCGAGATGCGCACGGCGTCCTCCGGCGTCGTGCCGCCGGGGACCCAGTCGTGGGCCGAGATGCGCACCGACATCGGACGCCGCGCCGGCCAGACCTCGCGCATGGCGCGGAACACCTCCAGCGGGTAGCGGCAGCGGTTCTCCAGGCTTCCGCCGTAGTCGTCGTCGCGCCGGTTGGTCAGGGGGGAGATGAAGGAGGACATCAGGTAGCCGTGCGCGGCGTGGAATTCCACCATGTCGAAGCCCGCCGCGTCGGCGCGCCGCGTGGCGGCGACGAACTGGTCGCGCACCCGCTCCATGTCCTCGCGGGTCATCGCGCGCGGTACCTGCGAGACGCCCTCGATCAGGGGCAGCGCGGACGGCGCGATGAGCGGCCAGTTGCCCTCGGGCAGCGGCTGGTCGACACCCTCCCAGGACAGGCGGGTCGAACCCTTGCGCCCGGCATGTCCGATCTGCAGGCCGATGCGCGCGCCGGTGGCCGCGTGCACGAAGTCCACCAGGCGGCGCCAGCCGGCGGTCTGCTGCTCGTTCCAGATGCCGGTGCACCCCGGGGTGATGCGCGCGTCCGGCGCCACGCAGGTCATCTCGGTCAGCACCAGGCCGGCACCGCCGAGGGCGCGCGCCGCGTAGTGCTGGAAATGGAAGTCCCCGGGCATGCCCTCATGGGCCGAGTAGGTGCACATGGGCGAGACCACCACGCGGTTGGCCAGGTGCATGTCGCGCAGGCTGAAGGGCGTGAACATGGGCGGCACGGTGGGCGAGGCGGCGTCGTCGGGCAGGCCGGCGCGGCGCTGGAACCAGCGGTCGAAGGCCTCCACGTAGCGCGGGTCGCGCAGCTTCTGGTTGGCGTGGCCCACGCGCTGGCTGCCGGTGAGCAGCGAGAAGGCGAACTGCTCGGGTTCCATGCGCGCGTAGGTCTCGATGTTCTCGAACCAGGCCATGCGGTTGCGCGCCGCGCTCTGCAGTTTCAGGGCCTCGATCTCGCGCTCGGCCTGGAAGCCGGCGAGGCGCTCGGGCACCGTGCCCTCGGAGCTGCCCAGCACCCGCGCCAGCGCGATGGCATCCTCCATCGCCAGCTTGGTGCCGGAGCCGATGGAGAAATGCGCCGTGTGCGCGGCGTCGCCGATGAGCACGATGTTGTCCTTGAACCAGCGCTCGCACAGCACGCGGTTGAATTTCTGCCATACCGCCGAGCCGCGCAGGTGGCGCGCGTTGGACACCAGTTCGTGGCCGTCCAGGCGCTCGGCGAACAGCTGCTCGCAAAAGCGCAGCGACTGCTCCTTTTCCATGCTGTCGAGTCCGGCCCTGAGCCAGGTCTCCTCCGGGGTCTCGACGATGAAGGTGGACCAGTCCTCGTTGAAGCGGTATGCGTGCAGGTTGAACCAGCCCCACTCGGTCTGCTGGAAGGCGAAGGTGAAGGCGTCCAGGCGCTTGCGCGTGCCCAGCCAGATGTAGCGGCAGCGGCGCACGTCGATGCGCGGGTTGAAGTGCGCCTCGTGGCGTGCGCGGGTGCGCGAGGCCACGCCGTCGGCGCCCACCACCAGGTCGTAGTCGCGAGCGTAGTCGTCCGGATCGCTGAACTCGTGCTCCCACACCATGCGCACGCCCAGCTCGGCGGCGCGCCGCTGCAGGATCTCCAGCAGCCTGATGCGTGCGATGCCGCAGAAGCCGTGGCCGCTGGAGGTGATCCGGCGGTTCTTGAAGAACACGTCGATGTCGTCCCAGTGGTGGAAGTTGGCCTCGATCTGTTCCACCACCTGGGGGTCGGCCTCGCGGAAACCGGCCATGGTCTGGTCGGAAAACACCACGCCCCAGCCGAAGGTGTTGTCGGCCGCGTTGCGGTCGAACACCGTGACCTCGTGGGCCGGATCGGCTTTTTTCATGAGGATGGCGAAATACAGTCCGGCGGGGCCACCGCCCAGGCATGCGATACGCATCGTCGTCTCTCCGCGGCAAGATCAAGGGGTGCCGAGCTGGTTCTTGAGCCGGCCCAGCAGTTCGCCGAGCTCCTTCAGCTCGCGCTCCCCCAGGGGAGCCAGCAGCGAGACCACCCATTGCTCGTGCTGCGCGGCCATGTCCGCGAACTGGTCGCGGCCCCGCGGGGTCAGGCACAGGCGATAGGCTCGGCGGTCCAGCGGGTCGTCGCGGCGCTCGACCAGGCCCTCGGCCACCAGGCGATCGGCCAGGCCGGTGACATTGCCGCCGGTGACCATCAGCAGCCGGGAGACTTCGCGCATGCGCAGGCCCTCGGGGTAGCGGTAGAGCTGCGCCATGAGGTCGAAGCGGGCCAGCGAGGTGCCGAAGCTCTGGCGCATGCGGCTGCGAAGCTGCTCTTCCATCAGGTTGTGGCAGGCCAGCAGGCGCAGCCACAGGCGCAGGGCGAGGTGATCGGTGCCCTGCGCCGGCTGCGCGGGCTCGGTATCCGCGGGGGACGCAAGGGAGGGCTTCCTGGGCATGGGTGGGGACTCAGGCAAGTTGGGCCAGGCGGAAGCGTTGCAGCTTCCCGGTCTCGGTGCGGGGCAGCTCCTGCACGAAGCGCAGGGCCCGGGGGTATTTGTAGGGCGCCGCGCGGAGCTTGACGAAATTCTGCAGCTCCGCGGCCAGCCCGTCCCCGGGCTCGCAGCCTTCGCGCAGCACCACGAAGGCCTTGACGATCTGCCCGCGCGCCTCGTCGGGCACGCCGATGACCGCGCAGTCGGCCACCGCCGGATGCTCGAGCAGCACCGACTCGACCTCCGGCCCGGCCACGTTGTAGCCCGAGGTGATGATCATGTCGTCGACGCGCGCGTGGTAGTAGTAGTAGCCGTCGGCGTCGACGTGGTAGGTGTCGCCGGTGATGTTCCAGCCTTCGCGCACGTAACGGGTCTGGCGCTCGTCGTCCAGGTAGCGGCAACCGGTGGGGCCGCGCAGGGCCAGGTGCCCGATCTCGCCGAGCGGGACGTCGCGCATGTGCTCGTCCACCAGCCGGGCCTCGTAGCCCGGCAGCACCCGGCCGACCGCACCCTCCCGGTAATCCTGCGGCGAGGAGGCGATGTAGATGTGCATCATCTCGGTGCCGCCGACCCCGTCGTACATGCCGGCATCGCTGACGGCGCTCCACTGCTGGCGCGTGGCCAGGTTCAGCGGCTCGCCGGCGGACACGCATTTGCGCAGGCTGCGCAGGCCTTGGCGTTCACCCAGAGCGGCAAGCTGCCGATAGCCGGTGGGCGAGCTCACGCAGATGGTCGCGCCCCGCTCGCGGATGGCCTCCAGCAACTTGCGCGGCGTGGGGCTTTCCAGCAGCACGGTGGCCGCACGCGCATGCAGCGCGAAACACAACAGTCCGCCGAGCCCGAAGGTGAAGGCCAGGGGCGGAGTACCGATGAAAATGTCCTCGCAGCCGGGCTTCAGGCAATGGCGCGGGAACACCTCGCACATGGCCAGGATGTCGCGATGCGCGTGCACGCAACCCTTGGGAATGCCCGTGGTTCCGGAGGTGAAGGCGATCAGGGCCGGGTCGTCGCTGGCGCTGTCGTGGGCCGGCCAGCCTGGGGGCACGGCCTCGAGGCGCCGGGTGAAGGCCTCGTCGCCCAGCAGCATCACCTCGCGCAGGCTGGGGCAGTCGGGCCGCGCCAGTTCCAGCTCCTCGCGCAGGGCCTGCGCGCACAGCGCGTGGGAAACCTGGGCACGCTGCACGATCTGGCGAAGTTCCTTGGCGCGCAGCAGGGGCATGGTGCCCACCGCCACGGCGCCGATTCTCCACACGGCCAGCCAGCAGGCGGCCAGCCAGGGCGAATTCGCGCTGCGCAGCAGCACGCGCTGGCCGGCTTGCACGCCGAGTTGTTCGCTCAGCAGCCTGGCCAGGCGCTGCACCCGCTGTTGCAGTTCGCGGTAGGTCCAAGCCTCGCTCTCGCCGTACACGGCGACGCGCTGGCCATGCCCTTCGTCCACGGCGCGATCCAGGAGTTCCGTGCAGGCGTTGAGCCGGGGGGCGAAGCGCAGGCCCGGGGCGTCGAACAGGAAGCGCGGCCATTGCTCGGCGGGGGGAAGCTTGTGTCGTACGAAATCGTCGGTCATGCCCGCAGTCTCCGCATCGAGGACATGGACGTAGTGGATCATGGGTAAAAAGTTCAGTCAAGAATATTTTAGACCTCAAGCAAAGTCCCGCCGGATTCTCTCCGCGGGGCGAGCCTCGTGCAGGGATTGCGCGGGATCAGGTTTCTTGTGGGCGCGAGCTGGCGTCGGCGCGCCGGAGGTCTACATTGTCCCCGCCATGGACCCTCGCGAACCCACGCGCCCCCCGGCGCCAGCTCCGCTCCGACGCATGGAGGTCCTGATACCCACGCGGGACACCATGCTGCCGGGCATGCTCAGCCTGCCGGGGAAGGCACGCGGGGTCGTGGTCTTCGTGCACGGAAGCGGAAGCACCCGCCTGAGCCCCCGCAACGCGCATGTGGCCGCAAGCTTCGAAGCCGCGGGCATGGGTACCTTGCTGTTCGACCTCCTGAGCCCCGCGGAGACGGAGATCGACAACCGCACGCTCGCCCTTCGTTTCGACATCGATCTGCTGTCGCGCCGGCTGGTGGAGGTACTGGACTGGCTGGGTCGCGAGCAGCTTGCGCACCTCGCGCCAGCCTCCAACTCGCGCGGGCCCGCCGAAGCGGCTCCGGGCGTCCGGATCGGGCTGTTCGGCGCATCGACGGGGGCGGCCGCCGCCTTGATCGCCGCCGCGCAGCGTGCCGACGCGGTGGCCGCCGTGGTCAGCCGCGGCGGGCGCCCCGACCTGGCGGGTACCTGGCTGCCGGGCGTGCGCGCGCCCACGTTGCTCATCGTGGGCGGCAATGACCCGCAGGTGATCCTGCTCAACCGGCAAGCGGCCGACTCCCTGCGGTGCCCGCACGCCCTGCACATCGTGCCGGGCGCGACCCATCTGTTCGAGGAGCCCGGTGCGCTCGACGAGGTGGCGGCTCGGGCCCGGGACTGGTTCCTGCGCTATCTCGGCTGAGCCCCGGGCCCCCGGGGAGCCGCAGGCGCGGCGCCAGGCTCAGGCGGCCGCCAGGGCCATCGCTCCGGCGGCGGTGTTGGAAATCGGAATGTGGTAGTGCTGGTGCACCAGGCGCGCCCCGTCGCCCAGCGCGGCGCGCGCGGCCAGCCACATCAGCAGTTCCACGCCCTGCGTGCCGGTGAGTTCCACCAGTTCGTGGATGGAATAGCGAGTCGCCCAGTCGGGTTGCTCCAACAGGCTGCGCATGAAGCGCTGGTCGAAATCCTTGTTGATGAAACCCGCGCGCCGACCGTCGAGCTGGTGGGACAGGCCGCCGCTGCCCAGCACCAGCACGCGCTTGTCGCTGTCCCAGGCGCGGATCGCCTCGCCCAGCGCCCGGCCCAGGGCCCATACGCGGCGCGCGCCGGGCAGCGGGAACTGCACCGTGTTGATGCACAGCGGCACGGCGGGCGGTGCGTCGCCCTCGGGCCACAGCAGTTTCATGGGCAGCGTGAAGGCGTGGTCCACCTGCATTTCCTGGCAGGTGGTGAGGTCGAAGTCAGCGCCGATCAGATGCTCGATGAGTTGCCAGGACAGGTCCTGGTCGCCGGCGAAGGGCGCCAGGGTGGGAATGCCCCAGCCCTCGTCGGCGTTGACGTAGCGCTCGGCCGCGCCGATGGCGAAGGTGGGCATCCTGTCCAGAAAGAAGTTCAGGCCGTGGTCGTTGTAGATCACCACGACCGCGTCCGGGCGCTCGCGCGCCAGCCAGTCGCGAATGGGCGGGAAGCCGTCGAAGAAGGGCTTCCAGTAGGGGGCCTCCTGCTGGCTCGCGGCCATCGCCTTGCCGATGGCCGGAACGTGGGAGGTGGTGACGCAACCGATGATCCGGGCCATGGCCTCAGCTCCCCGCCGCGACCAGCCGCGCCTTGAACGCTTCCTTGCTCATGCCCGTCTGCTGGGCCCCGATGTCCTGCACGTCCAGCCCGAAAATGCCGGCGAGCTTGGCCAGGTAGTAGACGTTGCCGCCGGCGGCGATGAGGGCGAGCACGTCGCGCCGGCGCACCGCCTCGCGCTGCTCCGCACCGAGGCCGAAGCGCGCGCAATAGGCGTCCTCGTCGGCCAGGAAGGCCGCGCGGTTGGCCGCGTCGTTGAAGGAAAAGCACATCTTGTTCAGCGCGTAGCCCTTGCGGGCCTGGACGCCGTCGAACAGGGTGGTGCCCTCGATGGGGCGCGGGTGCTCCATGGTCGCTCTCCTGCGGATGGCGAGGCTCAGAACGGCAGACCGACGTAGTTCTCCGCCAGCGAGCGCATCGCCGCCTCGGAGGAGAACAGGTAGGCCAGGTCGGTGTCCTGCAGCTTGCGGTCGTAGGCCAGGCTGTCGGGGAAGCTGTGCAGCATCATGGTCATCCACCAGGAAAAGCGCTGCGCCTTCCAGACCCGGGCCAGCGCCTTGGCCGAATAGCCTTCCAGGCCACGGTCGTCGCCGTCGCGGTAGTGCCCCACCATCGCGTGGTACAGATAGTGGATGTCCGAGGCCGCGCTGTTGAGACCGCGCGCGCCGGTGGGCGGCACGATGTGCGCGGCATCGCCGGCCAGGAACAGGCTGCCGTGGCGCATGGGTTCGGCCACGAAGGAGCGCAGCGGCGCGATCGACTTCTCGATCGAGGGCCCGGTCTCCAGGCGCGCCGCCACCTCGGGAGGAAGCCGGCGCTGCAGCTCGGCCCAGAAGGCCTCGTCGCTCCAGTCTTCCGCCTTGTCGCTCAGGGGCACCTGGATGTAGTAGCGGCTGAGCACCTGCGAGCGCAGGGAGCACAGCGCGAAGCCCCGCTCGGTGCGGGCATAGATCAGCTCCGGGGACACCGGCCTGGTGCGCGACAGCACGCCCAGCCAGCCGAAGGGATAGAGTTTCTCGTATTCACGCAGCACCCCGCGGGGAATGGACTTGCGGCTGACGCCGTGGAATCCGTCGGCGCCGATGACGAAATCGCAATCCACCCGCACCAGCTCGTCGCCCTTGCGATAGCTCACCCAGGGCGAGCTGCCGGCGATGTCGTGCAGCTTCACGTCCTGCGCGTCGTGCACCACCATGCCCTGCATGCGGTCGCGCGCCTCGTACAGGTCGCGGGTGAGCTCGGTCTGGCCATACACCACCACCGAGCTGCCGCCGCTGTACTTGTGCAGGTCCACGCGGTCCATGCGCCCGTCGTGGGCGATGAAAAAACCTTCATGGATCTCGCCTTCGCGATCCATGCGCTCGCCGCAGCGCGCCTCGCGCATGAGCTCGGCGAAGCCATGCTCCAGGACTCCGGCGCGGATGCGCCCCAGCACGTAGTCGCGGCTCTGGCGCTCGAGCACCACGGTGTCGATGCCCTGCAGGTGCAGCAGTTGCGACAGCAGCAGGCCGGAGGGGCCGCCGCCGATGATGCACACCTGGGTTTTCATGCCTGGCTCCTGATGGGTGGGGTCACGCGGCCCCGCCGGGGCCTGCGGCCATGGTGCCAGCCGCATGCGGCGAGCCCTTGCGCTGGATCAAGGAGTCGATGCCTGCCCGGCGCGCCCTCGGAGCTTCAGGCTCTCTGTCCCCCGGTCCCTCTGTCCCTCAGGTCGGCTGCGCGCCGTCGACCACGATGCGCTGCGCCATCCACTGCAGCAATTCCTCGGCCGCGCGCTCGGCGCGCTGGGCATCGTCCGCCGCGCGGTACTCCTCGTACCAGCCCATCACCCGGGAATCGGTGATGGCCTGCGCCCGCAGGAAACGTCCCAGCGGGCATGGGTCGGGCTGGGTCGCGCGGCGGGCGCGCTGCGGATCGCGCGAGCCCATCCACAGGCAGGCCAGGGCGCCGGGCCAGGTCTGCAGGGCTGCGTCGGGCTCGCTGGCGCGCGGACCCTGCTGGTGGTTCCAGGCCAGGAAGTCCTCCGCGGGCATCGGGCGCGACAGCGCGAAGCCCTGGCCCAGGCGCGCGCCCAGCTGGCGGGCCACCTCCACGAAACTGGCGTCCTGCAGACCCTCGATCACCGTGTGGGGCGCGAATTCCTGGCCGATGCGCACCAGCGCGGCCAGCAGCCGGATGGTGCGCACGGGATCCTTGGGCAGCTCGCGAATCAGGCCCTGGTCGATTTTCACGGTGTCCACCGGCAGCGAGACCAGGCGCGTGATGCTGCTGTAGCCCGAGCCCAGGTCGTCGAGCACCAGGCGCACGCCCAGGGCGCTGATGGCGTGGATGGCCTCGTCGCTGCGCGACACGTCGAGCCCGTCGGTCTCCAGCACCTCCAGGCTCAGGTGGGAGGCGGCGACGCCGGCGCGGCGCAGCGCCTCCTCGATCCACGCCGCGCATTGCTCGTGCAGCAGGGTCTGGGGCGGAAGATTCACCGACAGCTCCAGGTCCAGCCCGGCCTCGCGCCAGCCATGCAGATACTCGAGGGTCTGCGCCAGCCCCTGGCGGAACAGGGCGTGCAGTTCCTGCTCGCCGAAGGCGGCCAGGAACTGCCCGGGGTTGTACACGCTGCCGTCCGCGTCGCGCAGCCGGGCCAGGGCCTCCACCTTGGTGACCGCGCCGCTGCGAAGGTCGACGATGGGCTGCACCCACATGCGCAGGCCCTCGCCGTACAGGAGTTCGCGAAAGCGTCGTACCTGTTCGGGATCCACCGGCTGGTGGTTGCGCGCGGTCGCCGCGAACTGCGCGTCGATGCGCGCGCGCAGCAGCCCCAGCCAGGAGCGTGCCCAGCTGGAGGAGAACTGGTGGGGATAGGCGCCCAGCAACATCAGCACGCTGTCGGTGTTGTCCCCATGGGCGATGGGCACCGTCGCCGCGCTGCGCCAGCCGAGCTCGCGCGCCAGCGCGTACCAGGGGCGCAGCCGGGGGTCGAGCAGGTAGGCGTCGACCACCTGCACGTCCCGCATGAACCAGGCCATGGACAGGGGGCCGCGCTCCACGCCCTGCAGGGGGTTGAGGTTCGGATACAGCGACTGTTCGCGCAGCACCGAGACCAGGCGCTCGCTGCCCGCGCCGGCAGCGGCCTCCTCGCGCAGCACGCCATGCTCGTCGGGGCGGAACACCACGGCGTTGCGCACGCCCGGCAGCCCGACCAGGGCCTGCAGGGTCTCGGGCAGCACGTCCACCCAGCGCGAGCGCTCGCGCAGCGCAGGGTGCAGCTGCGCGAAATAGCGCGACGTGGTCTGGTCGATGGCCGCGAGCTGGATCTGCACGTCCAGGCGCAGGCGCGCGGTGGCCACGCGCAGCACCCGGTAGCGCTGGCGCGAGGAGATCAGCGCATTTTCCAGCTGGGTGCGCAGCAGGTCCTCGTACAGCGCGAAGGCCTCTTCCATGCGCGCGCCCGACACCCCGATCAGCGCATGCACCTGGCCCAGCTGCGCCGCCTTGGCCTCCAGCATGGCGCGGCTGGTTCCCGGGCCGAGCAGGAGCAGCAGGTGCTCGCCCTGGCTGCGCTTGAGGCCCTGCAGTTCCTCCGGCGACAGGCAGCGCAGGATGGCCGCGAGCTCCTCGTCGCGCGCCAGGGTGTCGTAGAAGGCGGTGCCGAAGTCGACCGCCGCGGTGCGCAGCAACTGTTCGTCCAACGCGGCCAGCAGGGTGCGCGACTCGGCGCCGAAGGCGTCGGTCGGAGCCTCGCGCGCGAAGTCGGGGTCGCGCTCCGTCTCCGCGATGCCCACGCGCCACCAGCTGCTGCGATCATGCTTGTGGGTCTTGCACGCATACATCGCCGCGTCCGCCATGCGCAGCAGTCCGTCGGGCTCGTGCGCGTCCTGCGGGAACAGCGCCAGGCCCATGGTCATGCCCACCTGCGCGCCGCGGCCTGCGCCCAGGTCGAAGGGGGTCTCCACGGCGCTGTGCAGGCGATCCAGCGCGGTGCCCAGGTCCTGCATGGCCCGCAGGGGCTCCAGGTCCTCGGAGACGATGACGAACTCGTCGCCGCCCAGGCGCGCCAGGAAGTCGCCGCCACGCAGGCGCAGACGCAGCGCCTGGGCCAGCTTTTGCAGCAGCACGTCGCCCACCGCGTGGCCGTAGCGGTCGTTGACCGGCTTGAAATTGTCCAGGTCCAGCATGCCCACGGCCAGCAGGCTTCCCCGGCGCTCGGCCCGCGCGATGGCGCCGGGCAGGAATTCGTCCAGGGCCAGCCGGTTGGGCAGCCCGGTGAGCGCGTCGGTGCGGGCGCGCCGGCTCTCGGTGTCCTGCAGGAGTTGCAGGGTGTTCTTGCGGTCCAGCTCATCCAGCCCATGTCCCAGCAGCGCGGCCACCTGCTCGCAGGCGCCGCGGGTCGTGGCATCGAAAATGCCCGGCATGCGCGCGGCCAGGACCAGCACGCCCCACACCTGGCCGCCGCGGCGCACGGGCAGCGCCAGCAGGGCCGCCCAGGGCTGCGCGGGCTCGGTCGCGGGCTGCTCCTGCGCCACGCTGGCCTGGGCGCGCCATGCGCGTGCCGCCGCCGCCCGCGGGTCGTCGGTGCGCGGGCGCTGGGCGTCGATCGAGGCGATGTCCCGCGCCTGCTCGCCGGCCTTGGCCAGCACCGCCAGGCAGTCCTGCTCGTCCGGGCTCGCCAGCCACGCCGCGCTGAATTCGGTGCCGTCCACCAGGCTCTGGCAAAGGCGCGCGATCATGCCGGCCTCGGTGGCGCCTTGCAACAGGGAATCGCTGGCCGCGGCGAGCGCCCGGTACACGCCCTGGGTCTGGCGCAGCTCGCGTGCCTGCTGGTGGCGCTCGCTGACGTCGATCTGGGTCCACAGGATGCGCTGCGCGCCGTCGCCCAGGTCCAGCCGCACGCCGCTGAGGTCGGTGACCACCGTGCCGCCGTCCCCATGCAGCAGGTGCACGCCCTGGATCGAGCCGCGACCGGAATGCAGGATGTCGCGCGCCAGTTGCGCGACCCGTTCGGCGTCGGCCCCGTCGGCGTAGTAGTCGGCCGCCATCCGGGTCTGCACCTGCGACAGCCGGGTCGTGCCCAGCATCTGCAGCAGCCGGGCATTGGCGTGCTCGACCACCCGCTCCGGATAGCGCACCACGTTCACGCCCACCGTCATGTTGGACAGCAGCGCCGCGTTGATGCGCGATTGCTCGCGCTCCCGGCGTACCGCGTCCAGGCGGTCCAGGCCGATGCAGATGTCCGCCGCGATCTGCTCGGCGACCTGTTGCAGCAGGGGGTCGAACCCCCCCGGAAAGCTCAGGTAGAGGTTGAAGTTCGCCCAGGGGCTGCCGCCGCGCAGCAGCGGCAGGCTGGCGTTGCCGTACAGGCCGAAGGCCTGCATGCGTTGGGTCCAGGGCGCCTGCGCCGGGTCGCCGCGGGCGTCCTGCACGTACACCGGCTGCCCCGTGCGCCAGGCGCGCGCCGCCGGGCCGTGCCCATGGGGGCTGGAGGTGTCCATGTCGATGCGGATGCCGTCCAGGTAGCCCTGGGCGGGCCCGGCCTTGGCCAGCACCCGAAAGCGACCCGCCTCGTCCGGCTGCCCGATCCAGGCCAGGCCCACGCCCTGCAGGCCGATCATGAGTTCACAGAATTTCTGCAGGAGCTCGACGTCGTCGTGCGCCTTCTCGATGAGCTGGCTGATGGCCGACTGGATGCCCGCCAGTTCGGAAAACCGGCGCAACTGGCCGCGGAACTGATCCTGCTGCTCGCTCAGGTGCCGGGCCTGCTCGCGGGTCAGGGCATCGAGCTGGGCCGTCTGCCCCTGCAGGCGCAGCAGCGCGGCGCGGTGCGCATGCTGCAGCGAGGAGGCGAACAGCACCGCGCCGCCCACCGCGAGCAGGAAGAATTCCAGGCCGACGATGGTCTGCGCCGACGAGGCCGCCTCGATGATGGGCGCGCCCAGCGCCGCCGATACGGTGAGCAGGCAGAAGGTGAAGGCCAGCAGCCCGGCGGTGACCAGTGCGTCCAGCGCGAATACCGAGCCGATCAGCGGGAACAGCAGCAGCCCGAGCAGGCCCGTGCGCTGGGCGTTCGCCAGCAGGGTGCCGCCCGCGGCCAGGGCCCAGATGGCCAGCACCAGCGCGAACAGACCGACGATGCGCAGCGTGCGCCCGCCCGACGGGGGCTGGCGCAGCGCCGAGGGGCGTCGCAGCCCCAGTTGCAGCAGGGGTGTGAGCATGACCACGGCGCTGGCATCGGCGATGGCCCAGTCCACGATGGCGTCCATCGCCGGGCCCCGCAGGCTGCCCAGCCAGGCGATGGCGCCCACCCCGATCAGCGCGGAGGCCAGGGCCTGCACCAGCCCCATGGACAAGAGAAAGGCCAGCACCGAGCGCGGGCTCTCCCACCAGGCCTCGGCCAGGCCGCCCAGGCGGCGCAGCATGGCCCTTCCCAGCAGCGGCGTCAGCGCATTGCCCGCCGAGGCCAGCAGGGCGGGTTCCAGGCCCAGGCGCGAGCCCACGGCGTTGGCCGCCAGCGAGGCCAGGAAAATGCCCGGCATGGCCGGTGCCCCCCAGCGCAGCGCCGCGAAGGCGGCCAGCGCGGCCGGGGGCCACAGCGGCGAGGCACCCGGGAACCAGGCCGCCGGGAAGGCCGCCAGCGCCAGGTAGGCCAGCATGATGGCGGCGTTCAGGCGAATGCGCGCGGCAGGCGCCGACGCGCCTGCGTCGGCAGGCCGTGCGGGGTCCATCGAGGGGGCTGCCATGATTCCTTGCGTGCGCGGATGCTCCGCGCATCGTAGCGGGGTCCTGGCAGTGATCCCTGCCAAAAAATGCCGGGTTTTACCGAATGAACGCTGGGGGTGCGATGCTCCGCACTTGGCGGAATTCGGAGCCGACTCCGGGCGTGCCGGGCCTTATTCGAAGGCGGGCTGCTGGGGTCGCACCACCGGCAGACCGGCCGCCGCCCAGGCGTCGAAGCCCCCGGCGATGGAACGCACGCGGGTGTAGCCCATGTCGTGCATCACGGCGGCCGCCAGCGCCGCGCGCCCGCTGGTCTTGCAGTACAAGACCACGTCGAGCTCGCGCGAGCCCAGTTCCGGGGTGCTGCTGAGCTTGAATTCGAGCAGGCCGCGGGGCGCCAGCACGGCTCCCGGCAGATGCCCGGTGGCGAATTCGTCGGCTTCGCGCACGTCGAGCACCACGTCGGCCTCGCGCACGGCTTGCGCCGCCTGTTCGAGGGGGATTTCCGTGATGCGCGCCTTGGCGGCGGCGACCAGGTCGTGGGCGGTTTTCATGAGGGGCTCCGGGAAAAGGGCGATGTCGATGCGCGATGCGGCCGGCAAGCGCGATCACCCGCAAGGCGGAATATACAACCAGGTGTATGCGGAGGCTTCAGGGGCGCGGCGTTCGACGGTGTGGCCTCGCGGTTTCAGGATGCGGGCGCGGCGCTGGCGCGGATCCGGGTCGGCAGGGGTTTCTCCGATTCCGAGAGATATTTCCAGATCGCCTGGACATTTTCCTTGGTGTTTTTACGGCATTCGCAGTAAATGCGAATCTCCATTTGCATGGAATATTCCTGCCCGGCGCAGGCCAGCAGTTTCTGGCCGATTTCCCGACGTACGGCATTCTCCGGCAGAAAAGCCAGCCCATGGCCTTCCAGAAGCATGGCCTTGAGCCCTTCGGCCATATCCGTCTCGCAGCGGGTTTCCAGCAGGGGCTGGGGGCTCATGCCCGCCAGGATGAAATCCACCATGCGTTTCAGGTAGGCGTTGGGTGCGTAGGCGAGGAAGGGGATGGGGCGTCCGGGCGTGCCCGGAAGTTCGTAGGCCGCCCGCCCCTGCTCGTCGCAGCGGGCGTAGGGATAGATCGACTCGACGCCGATGGGCAGCATGTCGAAGCGCGAGGGGTCGAGCTGCACCGGCTGGCTGGCGTGGTGGTAGACCATGGCCAGATCGCAGCCGCCGTCGACCAGGCTCATCGCCGCATCGTGCACGTTCAGGGCCGTGACCTTGGTGCTCAGCGGGCCCACCCCGCGTTCCAGCTGCTTCACCCAGCGCGGGAAAAAGCCCAGGGACAGGGTGTGGGGCATGGCGATGCTCACGGCCTGCGCGTCCACATGTTCCTGCCCGCGCAGCAGGGTGCGCGTCTCCGACAGATGCGCCAGCATCGACAGGGCCTCGGCGCGGAAGATGTCTCCCGCCGGGGTCAGGCGCGTGGGGTAGGTGGTGCGGTCCACCAGGGCCGAGCCCAGCCAGGCCTCCAGCGCCTGGATGCGCCTGGAGAAGGCCGGCTGCGTGACGTTGCGCAGCTCGGCCGCGCGGGAAAACGAGCGCGTCTCGGCCAGCGTGATGAAGTCCTCGAGCCATTTGGTGTCCATGGTGCACTCGTCGCGTGGGGCGCGGCGGGCCGCGCGCAGGCATGCGCGTCCATTCTAGGAGCTCCCTCGGCGCTAAATCCATGCAAAACTTGCATAACGTTATCAAAAATCGGCATTTGCCCGTCATGTTTCGCTCGCCTAGGATCTGCGGCGGTCGAATGCATGGCGCCCGAAGGTGCCTGCCGCAAATGAATCGGATTCCGGAATCCAGGGAAAACTCCAGGGGCCCGGAAGAATGAAGGATGTGTCATCGTGAATATGCGTGAAAACCTGAAACAACATGATTCGGCTTCGGGGAAACCCCAGGCTCTTTCCTTTGCCTCCAGCCACGAAGGCCCCTGGCAGACCTATCTGGCCCAGGTGGACCGTGTGGTTCCGTACCTGGGCCCGCTGGCGCGCTGGGCGGAGACGCTGCGGCGCCCGAAGCGCGCGTTGATCGTGGACGTGCCCATCGAGATGGA
>JAKBBK010000052.1 GCA_021808525.1 Pseudomonadota bacterium | reverse complement strand
CCCTGAATCCGGGCGCGATGCCGCAGCCCACGGCCCCCGGCTCGCTGCTGCAGCAACCGGCCGCCGCACCCGGCGCGCTGGTGCCGATGCCGGCCGGACAGACGCCGATGCAGCAGCCGATGCAGCAGCCGATGCAGCAAGCGATGCCGCAGGCCGCCCAGCCGGCGCCCAACAGCCCCGAGGGCATCGAGCACCGCCTGGCGGTGCTGAAGGACGCCTACACCCGCGGCCTGATCACCAAGCAGGAATACGAGGCCAAGCGCGAGGAACTGGTCAAGCAGTTCTGATCGCCGCGCCAGCGACGCACGGGCCGCCTTCGAGGCGGCCTTTTTGTTGGTGCCCCGCGCGGCGCCGGCAGGGGTTCAGCGGCAGGCAGGGTAGAGAGCGCGAAATCGCGCGTGGCGTTCGCGCAGCATCGGGCGGGTGGCGGGGTCGGGCTGGAACAGCCGCTCGGCGCCGCTCGGGGCGCGCAGCACCTGGTCCCGCGGCCGCCCCGCCGCCAGCGCCCCCAGGCGCGCGGCGCCCACGGCGGCGCCTCCGGCGGCATCGGCGCGCACGCGCAGGGGAATCTCCAGCACATCGGCCAGCAACTGGGCCCACAGCTCGCTGCGGGCGCCTCCGCCCACCAGGTCCAGCACGCCCACGCGCGCGCGCAGCGCCTCGGGCATGCACGACAGGCCGTCGCGCAGCCCGAAGCTCACGCCTTCGATCACCGACCAGGCCAGCGCCGCGGCGTCGTGCTCATGGCCCAGGCCCTGGAACAGGGCGCGCGCACGGGCGTCGTTGTGCGGCGTGCGCTCTCCCCCGAGGTAGGGCAGGAACAGCGGCGCGCCCGCGCGCTGCGCCGCGTCCAGGCGCGCAGCGCCCGCCAAGGCCCGGGCCTCGTCGGGCTGGCCGCTCAGGCGCGTGACCCAGCGCAGGCATTCGGCCGCGGACAACATCACCGACATCTGGTGCCAGGTCCCTGGCAGCGCATGGCAGAAACTGTGCAGTGCGCTTGCCGGGTCGGGTTGGTAGCGATCGGTGGCCACGAACACCACGCCCGAGGTGCCCAGGGACACGAAGCCCTGCCCGGGGGAGGTGGCGCCGGTGCCGACGGCCGCCGCGGCGTTGTCGCCGGCGCCGGCCGCGATCACCACGCCCCGGGGCATGGACCAGCGTTCGGCCAGTTCGCCGCGCAGGGTGCCGGCGGCCGCGCTGGCTTCCAGCACGGCAGGCAGCTGATCGAGACGCATGCCCCCGGCCTGCACCAGGGCCGGCGACCAGTCGCGCCGCCCGATGTCCAGCCACAGCGTGCCCGAGGCGTCGCTGGCGTCGGTGGCGGCCTCGCCGCTGAGCATCAGGCGCAGGTAGTCCTTGGGCAGCAGCACCAGGTCCACGCGCTCGAAGTCGCGTGGAGCGTGCTGGCGCAGCCACAGCAGCTTGGGCGCGGTGAACCCGGGCATGGCGAGGTTGCCGGCCAGGCGCTCGAAGCCATCCAGGGCGCGGCGCAACGGCTCGCATTGCTCCTCGCTGCGGGTGTCGTTCCACAGCATGGCCGGACGGATCAGCTCGCGCGCGGCATCGAGCAGCACGGCGCCATGCATCTGCCCCGACAGCCCGATGGAGCGCACGCGGGCTCCGAATCCCTGCGCGCACAGGCGGTCCAGGCAGTCCACGCAGGCCAGCCACCAGGCGCGCGGGTCCTGCTCCGACCAGCCGGGCCGGTCCTGCTGCAGGGTCAGCGGCGCCGATGCGCTGCGCACCACGCGGCCCTGCTCGTCGAGCAGCAGGGTCTTGAGTTCGGAGGTTCCGAGGTCGATGCCCAGGAACAGGTCGGAGCCTGGGACGGAATCGTGCGGGTTGTGCATGGTCAGCGGCGCGCGAAGCAGGCGCTGGCCTGCTGGCGGAACTGGCTGGGCGTGACCCCCTTGATGCGCAGGAACTGGCGGTTGAAATGCGCGACGTTGTTGAAGCCCACGTCGAAGCACACGTTGGCCACGTAGGCGTCGGTTTCCATCAGCAGCTGGCAGGCCTTGTGCACGCGCAGGCGGTTGACGAAGTCGGTGAAGGTGTTGCCGGTGGCGCGCTGGAAAAAGCGCGAGAAGGCGCTCTCCGACATGCCCTCCAGGCGGGCGATTCGCGCCATGGACAGGTTGGCCGCGCTGTGCTCGGTCAGGTAGTCGATGATGCGGGCGATTCGAGCCTGCGCCTTGGCGTCGTCCAGGCTCTGCAACTGCACGGACGACAGCAGCCGGTAGTCGGCGCATTGGGTCAGCAGGCGCAGGAGTTCGACGAACACGGCGAAGCGCTCGATGCCGCGCGTGGCATGCACCTTGCGGATGGCCTGCTCGGCCTGCTCGCTGATGCCGAAGAACTCGATGCCGTGGCGCGCGCGCTCGAGCAGGTGCAGCACCTCGGCGAACTCGGGCAGGGCCTCGGCGGCCTGGCGCATCGGGGCGTCGGGGAATTGCAGCAGGATGTCTCGCTCGGGCAGGCCGCCCGGCGGGGTGTCGAGGGAGATCCAGTTGTGGGGCAGGCGCGGGCCGGTCAGCACCAGGTGGCCCGGCTCGAACTGGCCGATGTAGTCGCCCACGAACACCCGCCCGCTGCTGCCGAGGATCAGGTGCAGCTCGTATTCCTCGTGGTAGTGCCAGCGCACCAAGGGGTTGGGGTAGCCGTGCTCCAGATAGCGCACGCAGCCGTAGGAGCCGGGCTCCTCGTAGCCCAGGCTGGCGCTGCGCGCGCCGTCGTGCTCAAGTTCGGGTCTGTGCCGGAAGGCATCCATCGCGGCTCTCGCGGATCGTCTCTGGCCCCTGCGGGCCCCTCAGCTCATCACGTTGCCGCCGTCCACGTTCAGGGTCTGCGCGGTGACGTAGCGGGATTCGT
Organism: Pseudomonadota bacterium; assembly: GCA_021808525.1. Taxonomy (GTDB): domain Bacteria; phylum Pseudomonadota; class Gammaproteobacteria; order Burkholderiales; family Burkholderiaceae_C; genus Thiomonas_A. Next base: position 18,996 of record JAKBBK010000052.1, on the reverse strand, counting down.
CGCTGGCCAGGAACACGGCGGCCCCGCACAGGTCGTCCGGACGGCCCATGCGCCCGAGCGGCACCGCGCGCCCCACGGCGATTTTCTTCTCCCCGGGCTGCAGGTGCTCGTAGCGGGCGAACAGCGAGTCGACATGATCCCACATCGGCGTGTCGACCACACCGGGGGAAATGGCATTGACCCTGATGCCATGCGGGGCCATGGCCAGCGCGGCGGACTGGGTGTAGCTGATCACCGCGGCCTTGGTGGCGCAATAGTGGGCCACCAGCGCCTCGCCACGGCGCCCCGCCTGCGAGGCCATGTTGATCACCGCGCCCGATCGCCCGGAGCGGCGCATCGCGCGCAGCACGGCCTGCATGGTGAAGAACATGCCCTTGACGTTGACGTCGAACAGGCGCTGGTACATGGCCTCGTCCGAGTCCAGCAGCGGCCCCATGTCGAAAACCGCCGCGTTGTTGAACAGCACGTCCAGCGGGCCCAGGTCGGCCTCGGCCTGCTCCACCAGCGCGGCCATGGCGCCGGGGTCACGCACGTCGGCCGCGCGGTAGCGCAGCGGCAGGCCGGCGTCCAGCAGGGCCTGCACGGGCTCGGGGGCGCGCGGGGCGAGGTCGACCACGGTGCAGCGGGCGCCTTGCTCGAGATAGGCGCGCGCCACGGCCAGGCCGATGCCGCCGCCGGCTCCGGTGAGCAGGGCGTGGCGCTGGTGCAGGCGCGCGTAGTGCGCCGGCACGGGCGTGGGAGCGGAGCCGGGGGAGCTGGCGTGTGCGGGGGCTTGGGACATCGGAGTGCGGATCTCTACGATTGGGTGGCGCGCCATGCGCGGACTTGGTGCAGGGCCTGCTCGAAAGCCTGGTGCAGGCGCGGATCCCCGGCCGAGCCGCCCCACAGGGGCAGCTCGGCGGTGAAGGCGCGCGGCGCGTCGTCGCCGGCCAGCAGGGCGCGCACGCGGGGAGCGTCCATGGCCTGGTCGTCGTAGGGGTCGCGCAGCTTGCCGGCGGCCCATTCGCGCAGGAACTCGAAGAACAGCGCCGGCAGCACCATCGCGGGGCGGGGGTCGATGCCGTGTTCCAGGCACTCGCGCACGGTGGGCGCGATGAAGCCGGGGATCTTGGAATAGCCGTCCATCGCGACGCGGCGGTTGGTGTCGCGCAGGAAGGCATTGCCGAAACGGTCCAGGATGGTGTCGCGGTAGGCGGCCAGGTCGACCGGGTAGGGGTCGTGCTGGTGGCGCAGGCAGGGGATCACGCAGTCGGTGACGTAGGCATGCGCCATCGCGCGGATGGAGGGGTTGGCGGTGCCCTGGTCGATGGTCTGGTAGCCCAGCAGCGAGCCCGCCCAGGCGATGCAGCTGTGGCTGGCGTTGAGCACGCGGATCTTGGCCTCCTCGTAGGGCTGCACGGAGTCGACGAATTGCACCCCCACGCGCTCCAGGGGCGGGCGGGCCGCCGCGAAACGGTCCTCGATCACCCATTGCAGGAAGGATTCGGCCATCACCGGCGCGGCGTCCTCGCGCCCGGTGGCGGCGAGCACGCGCTGCGGCAAGCCCGGGCCCGGGCGCGGAGTGATGCGGTCGACCATCGCGTTCGGGCAGCTGGTGTGCGCGCGCAACCAATCCGCCAGTGGGGTGTCGCCGCGCTGTTGCACGAAATCCAGCAGTCCGGCGCGGAAGCGATCGCCGTTGTGGCGCAGGTTGTCGCAGTTCAGCAGGGTCAGCGCGCCCGAGCCGACGCGCATGCGGCGCTCGCAGATGGCCGCCACCGCGCCGTAGATGGTGCGACGGCTGCGACCCTCCAGGTCCGAGCGCAGCTCGGGGTGGGAGCTGTCCAGGCGGCCGTGCTGGTCCAGGTAGTACCCGGCCTCCGTCACGGTGAAGGAGACGATCGCCGTGTGGGCCGCGGCGCCGAGGGCCACGAGCTCCTCGAGGGACTCGCTCCACGGCACCACGTGCCCGATGGATTCGATGCGCTGGTAGGCATGCTCGCCGGAGGGGGTGACGGTCTCCAGCGTGTAGGCGCCGCGCTGCGCGCCCAGTGCGCGCATGAGCTCCTCGCCGTCGGGGCGGATGTTGCCCCCGGCGAGCATCCAGCTCGTGTCGCCCGCGTCGCGCAGGCGCTGCAGGTACACCGCCTGGTGCGCGCGGTGGAAGGCCCCGAGGCCGAGGTGCAGGATCAGGTGGGTCCCGGGGGAGGGGGCCCAGGAGGTGGGCTTGGTGTCGGTCATTGCGGATCTTTCGGCGCTCACAGTGCGCCGGCCAGGGTGTTGCCGTCGCGGTCGAAGCAGTGCAGTCCGGGGCCGTTGAAGCGCAGCCCCACTTCCTGGCCGGGGCGCAGGGAACTGCGCTCGGCCTGCCGGGCCACGAGCTGGGTGCCTTGCGCGCTCAGGTAGATCAGGGTGTCGGCGCCCAGGGATTCGAGCAGTTCCACCCTGGCGCGCAGCCCCTGGCCGGCGCCCACCTGCACGCATTCCGGGCGCACGCCCAGCAAGGCGTCGGTGGGAGCCCGCTCGAAGCGCGCATCCAGCCCCGCCGCGAAATCGGCCAGCGGCACCACGTTCATGCCGGGCGTGCCGAGGAACTGCGCGACGAAGCGGTTGGCCGGGCGGTCGTAGAGCTCCAGCGGCGAGCCGCTCTGCTCCAGGCGACCGTCGCGCAGCACCACCACCCGGTCCGCCAGGGTCATGGCCTCGATCTGGTCGTGGGTGACGTAGATGGTGGTGGCGCCGAGTTCGCGGTGCAGGCGTGCGATCTCCACCCGGGTCTGCCCGCGCAGCGCGGCGTCCAGGTTGGACAGGGGTTCGTCGAACAGGAACACCTTGGGAGCGCGCACGATGGCGCGACCGATGGCCACGCGCTGGCGCTGGCCGCCCGAGAGTTCGCGGGGCCGGCGTTCCAGGTAGGGCTCCAGGTTCAGCTTGCGCGCGGCCGCATGCACCTTGTCGCGAATGGTCGCCGCGTCGACCCCGGCCAGGCGCAGCGCGAAGGACATGTTGTCGTACACGCTCATGTGGGGGTACAGGGCATAGGACTGGAACACCATGGCCAGGTCGCGCCGGGCGGCGGGCACGTGGGTGATGTCCCGGCCCTCGAGGCTGAGCACGCCCTGGTCGATTTCCTCCAGCCCGGCGATCAGGCGCAGCAGCGTGGTCTTGCCGCAGCCCGAGGGGCCGACGAACACCACGAATTCGCCCTTCTCGATGCTCAGGTCGATGCCCTTGATGGCTTCCAGGCTGCCGAATTGCTTGCGGATTTGTTCGAGTCGCAGATAGGACATGCTCGCGTCTCCAGGCGATCCCGGGTTCGCCCCGGGTTCTCGCGGCCCCGTCGAGGGGCTCGCGTAAAGGTTCATTTCACGGCGCCGAAGGTCAGACCCGACACCAGTTGCTTCTGGCTCATCCAGCCCAGCACGATGATCGGCGCCACGGCCAGCAGCGAGGCCGCCGACAGCTTGGCCCAGAACAGACCCTCGGGGCTGGAGAAGGAGGCGATCATCGTGGCCAGGGTTCCGGCGTGGGCCGAGGCCAGGTTGATGGACCAGAAGGATTCGTTCCAGCTCAGGACCAGGGCCAGCAGCCCGGTCGACGAGATTCCGCTGACGCTCAGCGGAAGCACCACGTAGCGCAGCTCATGCCAGGTGCCGCCGCCGTCCATGCGCACCGCCTCGAGGATCTCGTTGGGGATCTCCTTGAAGCTGGAGTACAGCAGCCACACCATGATGGGCAGGTTCATCAGCATGAACAGCAGGGTCAGCGCGGTGAGGGAATCCAGCGCGTGCGCCCAGCGCGCGATCAGGTACACCGGAACCAGCGCGCCCACCGCGGGCATCATCTTGGTCGACAGCATCCACATCAGCAGGTCGCGGGTGCGCCGGGTGCGGAAAAAGGCCATCGAGTAGGAGGCGGGCGCCGCGATCAGCAGGCCCAGCAGGGTGGAGAAGCCCGCGGTGATCGCCGAGTTGCGCGCGTAGTGCAGGTAATCGCTTTGCGCCTGCACCGAGGCGAAGGCGTGCAGCGTGGGCCTGAACAGGATCTGCGGGGGAATCGAGATGGCCTGCATCTCGGTCTTGAAGGCGGTCATGGCCATCCAGAGCAGCGGAAAGGCCACGAGCAGTCCGAGCACCCAGGCCACGAGGGTGCGCACGGCGGTAGGCAGGAAGCGCTGAGCCATGATGTCAGTCCAGGTTCTTTCCGATGGCGCGGATGGCGAACAGCGCGACCACGTTGGCCAGCACCACCGCGAGCAGCGCGCCGGCCGACGCCATGCCGACGTCGAAATTGACCAGCGCCTGCTTGAAGATCAGGTAGGCCAGGTTGGAGCTGGCGTTGCCGGGGCCGCCTCCCGTGGTGGTGAAGATCTCGGCGAACACGCCGATCAGGAAGATCAGCTCGATCATCACCACCATGGAGATCGAACGCTTGAGGTGCGGAAGGGTCAGGTACCAGAAACGCTGCAGCGCGTTGGCCCCGTCCATGCGGGCCGCCTCCATCTGCTCCTGGTCCAGCGACTGCAGCGCGGTCATGAAGATCAGGAAGGCGAAGGGCAGCCATTCCCAGGACACGATGATGATGATCGACAGCAGCGGCAGCTTGGTCAGCCAGTCCACGGGTTGGACACCCAGGGCCAGGCTGATCTGCGCCAGCACGCCGTAGATCGGGTTCATCATCATGTATTTCCACAGCAGGGCGCTCGCCGCGGGCATGACGAAAAACGGTGCGATCAGCATCAGGCGAACCACCGGGCGGCCCGGGAAGGGCTCGTGCACCAGCTGGGCCAGCCCGATGCCCAGCACCACGGTGATGGCGATCACCGAGCCCAGCAACTTCAGGGTGTTGACCAGCGAGGTGACGAAGGCCGGATCGCTCATGAAATAGCGATAGTTGTCCAGGCCCGTGAACAGATGCCGACCCGGCATCAGCAGGTTGTAGTGCACCAGCGAGAAGTACACGGTCATCGCCAGCGGAACCAGCATCCAGGCCAGCAGCGAGACGACCGCCGGCGCCAGCAGCAGGCGGGGAACCAGGCGTTTCATCGGGGGGCTCGTTCGAGGTTCGTGGCGGGCGAGGATTCCCGGGGCGGGCCGCGCGGGGCCCGCCCCGGGACAGGGGGCGCTTACTTGTAGTAGCCGCCCATCTGCATCTGACGCTTGGCGGCCGCGTTGCCCTCGGCCAGCGCCTTGTCCACGCTGATGTTCCCGGTCAGGGCCGCGCTGATGTCCTGGCCGACGGTGGTGCCGATGGCCTCGAACTCGGGGATGGCCGCGAACTGGATGCCCACGTAGGGGCTCTTGGGCAGGGTGGGGCTGTCCGGATCGGCGCTGGCGATGGCCGCCAGCTCATCCTTCGCCCAGGGCGCAGCGGCCTGGAACTTGGGATTGTCGTAGGTCGACTTGCGGGTGCCGGAAGGCACCAGGCCCCAGCCGTCATGCGCGGCCACCAGTTTCACGTAGGCGCGCGACGTGGCCCAGTTGATGAACTTCTGTGCCGCCGCCTCGTGCTTGGCATCCACGTCGGCGGGCACCGCCAGCGCCCAGGACCACAGCCAGTGCGCGCCCTTGGGCGTCACCGCCACCGGAGCCTGCGCGAAGCCGACCTCGGAGGCCACCTTGCTCTGCTTGGGATCGGAGACGAAGCCGGCAGCGACGGTGGCGTCCACCCACATCGCGCACTTGCCCTGGTCGAACAGCGAAAGGTTGGCGTTGAAACCGTTGGAGGCCGCCCCCGGCGGGCCGTACTTGTTCAGCAGGTTCACGTAGAAGCTCACCGCATCCTTCCAGGGCTTGGTCTGCAGCTGCGGTTGCCACTTCATGTTGAACCACTGGCCGCCGAAGGTGTTGACCATGGTGCTGAGCAGGGCCATGTTCTCGCCCCAGCCCGGCTTGCCGCGCAGGCAGATGCCGTACACGCCGGCCTTGGGGTCGTTCATCTTGGCCGCGAAGCCCTCGACCTCCTTCCAGGTGGGATGGGCGGGCATGGTCAGGCCGGCCTTTTTCATCAGGTCCTTGCGGTACATGAGCATGGAGCTCTCGCCGTAGAAAGGCGCGGCGTACAGCGTGCCCTTGTAGGACAGGCCCTGGCGGATGGCGGGCAGCAGGTCGGCCTCGTCGTAGCTGGCATCGGGCTGGATGGGCTTGAGCCAGCCCAGCTTGGCCCAGATGGGCACTTCGTACATGCCGATGGTCATGATGTCGAACTGACCGCCCTTGGTGGCGATGTCGGTGGTCACGCGCTGACGCAGCACGTTTTCCTCCAGCGTGACCCACTTCACGTGGATGTCGGGGTTCGCCTTCTCGAAGTCCCCGGTGAGTTTCTGCATCTGGATCATCTGACCGTTGTTGACGGTGGCGATCACCAGGTCCGTGGCATGCGCCGGCAGCATGGCGGCCAGCCCCAGTGCGGTGGCGCCGGCGATGAGCTTCGCTTGCATGAGCCAATCTCCTCGTTTGGAATGGTTTGTTGTGCGGGCTGCGAGACGCCTGCCGCCCAGAAAAAATTCTAGGAAAAGCGCTTGCGCGCGTTGATACACGCCGGTCGATGCCCGATACGAATTTGCACCGGTAGCTAGTGTTTTCCCCAATCCGGCGCAAATAAGGATGTGCGGTGCAGCATCCGGCGCTGGGCGCGCGCAGGCTGGCGCGCGGCCTCGGCGAGGCCGCGGTCGCAACGGGCAGGGGCCGGCCGCGCGGGCCGGATCAGCGGGGCAGTTCGTCCCGGCGCGGCAGGTCGGCGCCTCGCCGGGAGCAGGTGATGGCCGCGGCGCGCGCGGCGAACTCGAGCATGCGCGCGAGCGAACGGGCGTCCAGGGCGCCGGGGCCCTGTTTGGACAGCCGATCGCCCTCGGCCAGCCAGGTCAGCATGGCGGCCTGGAAGGTGTCCCCGGCGCCCACCGTGTCGACCAGATCGGCCGGTTGCGCGGGCACCTCGGCCTGCGCGCCGCGCGACCAGGCCACGGCTCCCTGCGCGCCGCGGGTGACCACGACCAGCGAGCAGCCGGCCGCCCGGGCCTTGTCCGCGAAGCCTTCGGGGGAGGTGCCGGGGAGCAGCAGGTGCAGGTCCTCGTCGCTGATCTTGACGATGTCGCAGCGTGGCAGCATCCACTCCAGCAGTTCGCGCCAGGGCGCCAGATCGGGCTGCACGTTGAGCCGGATGTTGGGGTCCCAGACGATCAGGCGCCGGGCACGCTCGCGCTCGACCAGCTGGCGCAGCGCGGTGCCCACCGGCTGCACGGCCACCGCGAAGGAGCCCAGGTGGATGGCGCGAACCGTCTCGGGAAGCTCGCCCAGGCTCCGCAGGTCCAGCTCGCGGTCGGCCGCGCCTTCGCCGTAGAAAGAGTAGGCGGGCACGCCCTTCGAGTCCACCCCCACCAGGCTGAGCGTGGTGCGCGAGGCGCTGCGCTGCACCAGCGACAGGTCGACCCCCTCTTGCTGCAGGAAGCGCACGATGCGCTCGCCCAGGAAGTCCCGGGACAAGGTGCACACGAAGGCGGCACGCTGTCCCAGCCGGGTCAGGCCCAGCGCCACGTTCAGGGGCGAGCCGCCCACGCGCGCATCCATGTCCATGCCGCCCGGCGTGTCGCGCACGCCGAACACGTCCATCAAGGCTTCACCGCAGACCACGAACATCGATTGCTTCCAGGAAAGGGGGTTTCAGGCCTCGGCCTTCGGGCCGCGGTTGCTTTGCAGGTAGAGCTGGATCAGGCGCTGGGTGGAGGCGTCGTGGGGTTGCGGCGGGCTGCGCCCTTCGAGCTCGGCCAGAATGGTATGCGCAAGTTGCTTGCCCAGTTCCACGCCCCACTGGTCGAAGGAGTTGATGTTCCACACCACGCCCTGCACGAAGATCTTGTGCTCGTACAGGGCCACCAGCGCGCCCAGGCAGAAGGGATCCAGGCGTTCGAGCAGCAGGGTGTTGCTGGGCCGGTTTCCGTCGAACACCTTGTAGGGCAGCAGGTGTTCGATGGCCGCCTCGTCCAGGCCCTGGGCCTGCAGCTCGGCGCGTACCTCGTCGGCATTGCGCCCGCGCATGAAGGCCTCCGACTGCGCGAACATATTGGCCATCAGGATCTCGTGGTGGCCGGGGAGCGAACCGCGCCCGTCCAGCGAGGCGATGAAATCGATGGGCGAGATGTGGGTGCCCTGGTGCAGCAGCTGGAAAAAGGCATGCTGGCCGTTGATGCCGGTCTCGCCCCAGATGATCGGCGCCGTCTCGTAGTCCACCAGACGGCCGTCCAGGGTGGTGCGCTTGCCGTTGGACTCCATGTCCAGCTGCTGGATGAAGGCGGGCAGGCGGTGCAGGTACTGGTCGTAGGGCGCGATCACATGGCTGCCGGCGCCGAAGAAATTGATGTACCAGATGCCCAGCAGCCCCAGCACCACGGGCAGGTTGTTCTCCAGCGGGGCGTCGCGGAAATGCTGGTCCATGCTGTGCGCGCCTGCGAGCAGGTCCAGGAAGTTCTTCTCGCCCATGTACAGCATGATGGGCAGGCCGATGGCCGACCACAGGCTGTAGCGCCCGCCCACCCAGTCCCAGAACTCGAACATGTTGGCCGGGTCGATGCCGAATTCCCCCACCGCCTTGCGATTGGTCGACACCGCCACGAAGTGCCTGGCCACGGCCGAGGGGTCCCGGGCACGGTGCACGAACCACTCGCGCGCGGTGTGCGCATTGGTCAGGGTCTCGTGGGTGGTGAAGGTCTTGGACTCGATGATGAACAGCGTGGTCTCGGCGTGCACGCGGCGCAGGGTCTCCTTGAGCTGGGAGCTGTCCACGTTGGAGACGAAGTGCATGTTCAGTCGCGGGTGCGCATGGGCCTTGAGGGCCTGGCACACCATCAGCGAGCCCAGGTCGGAGCCGCCGATGCCGATGTTGACGATGTCGGTGATGGGCTGCTGGGTGTAGCCCAGCCATTCACCGTTGCGCACGGCGTCCGAGAAGCGCGCCATGCGCTCGAGCACCCCCAGCACCTTGGGCATGACGTCCTCGCCGTCGATGCTCATCGGCTGGCCCGAGCGGTTGCGCAGCGCGATGTGAAAGGCCGCGCGCTGCTCGGTGGTGTTGATGCGCTCGCCGGCGAACATGGCGCGGATGCGCTCGGGTACCCCGGCCTCCCGCGCCAGCTGCAGCAGCAGGGTCATGGTCTGGGGGGTGATGCGGTTCTTGGAGTAGTCCAGGCGCAGGCCGCTTTGTTCCAGCCAGAATTTCTCGGCGCGCTGCGGGTCGGCCTCGAACAGGGCCCGCATATGCCAGTCGCGGGCGCGGGTGAAATGGCCCCACAGGGCCTTCCAGGAGGGCAGTTCGGTCAGTTGGCTCATCGCGGATTCAGGGCGGTTTCGCCGCGATTGGCTCGGCGCGGCGCATGGTGGCGTAGGGCTCAGCTCGGATCCTCGGCCTCACGCTTGCGCGTGCGCAGGCTCTGCTTGGTCCGCTCCAGGGGCTGGATCACGGCGGGGCCGCGCTTGAGCGCGACGCCGACGGCCAGCACGTCGATCAGGGTCAGGTGCAGGATGCGCGAGATCATCGGGCTGTAGATCTCGGCGTCCTCGCGCGCGTTGGCGTAGATGGCCACGGTCGCCATGCGCGCCAGCGGGGATCCCGGCGAGGTCAGGGCGATCACCCGGCAGCCGTTGCCCAGCGCGATGTCGGCGGCATCCAGCAGCTCGTTGGTGCGCCCGGAGTTGGAAATCGCCACCAGCACGTCGCGCGGACCCAGCAGCGCGGCGGCCATGGACTGCACGTGCGGGTCCGAGTAGGCCACCGTGGGAATGTCGAAGCGGAAGAACTTGTGCTGGGCGTCGGCGGCGATGATGCCGGAGTTGCCCAGGCCGTAGAACTCGAGGCGCCGGGCCTGCGCGATCAGGTCCACGGCATCCTCGATGCTCTGGGGGCTGACCTCGTTGCGGCACTTGATCAGCGCCGAGATCACGTTGTCGAAGATCTTCGCCGAGACTTCCGCGATGCTGTCCCCGGCGGTGACGTCGGCGTGCACGTAGGGCACGCCGCTGACCAGGCTGCCGGCCAGCTTGAGCTTGAGTTCCTGCAACCCCGTGCAGCCCACGGAGCGCGCGAAACGGATCACCGTGGGCTGGCTGACCCCGGCGATGCGCGCGATGTCGGCCACCGCGGCCCGCACGAAATCGTTCGGGTGCTGCAGCAGCTCGTCGGCCACCTTGCGCTCGGCCGCGGAGAGCTGCTCGTACTGGTCGCGAATTCGCTCAAGCATGGGACGCACGCTCCAGGTGTTGGCGCAGTCCGACGCCGGCGCCGATCAGCGCCGGCCAGGGGCTGTGGATCACGAGTACGGGAATGCGCGCCAAAAGCACGGACAGCCGCCCCTTGTCCTCGAAACGGGCGCGGAAGGACGACTGCTCGACAAAATCCCCGAGGCGGGGGACGATACCCCCGCCAATATACAGGCCGCCCCGGGCGTCCACGGTCAGGGCGACATTCGAGGCCACCGTGCCCAGGATGCGGCAGTACAGATCCAGGCTGCGGCGGCAGGCGGCATCGGCTCCGCTCAGCCCGAGTTCGCTGATGCGCGCCGCGGGCAGGGCGGGACCGCCGCTGCCGGAACTGGCGCAGACCCACTCGTGGATCAGCTCCAGCCCCCGCCCCTGCAGCAGTCGTTCCGCCGAGACATGGCCGTAGCGCGCATGGGCGAAGCGCCAGAGCTCGACTTCCTCCTCGTCCATCGGGCTGAAGCTCACGTGCCCGCCTTCTCCGGCCACGGCCTGCCAGGAACCGTCGGCGGTGGCCACGAGAGCGCCCACGCCGAGCCCGGTGCCGGCGCCGACCACGCCGCGGGCCGCGCGCGCCTCGGCCTGGCCGCCGCCGATGCGACGCAGCTCGTGTTCCGGCAGGTAAGGTAGCGACAGCGCCAGCGCGGCGAAGTCGTTCATCACCAGGAAGGTCTCCAGGTCCATCTCGCGGCGCAGGGCCTCGATGGAGAATTCCCAGTGGTGGTTGGTCATGCGCACCCGGTCCGTGTAGACGGGGTTGGCGATGCCGATGGAGGCGTGGCGCACCTGGGTCGCGGCGGTGCGCAGGTAGGCGCGCATGGCGTCCTGCAGGCTGGGGTAGTCCGCGCAGGCGAGCACGCGGATCTCGCCGATGCGCCCGTCCTGCTGCAGCGCGAAGCGGGCATTGGTGCCGCCGATGTCGGCGAGCAGGTAGGGCAGGGAGGTGGACATCATGCGGCCCAGTAGGTTCGGACCGTCGCGCGGTCCTGGTGCAGCAGCCGCGCCACCGGAAGCTGGCTGCGCGGGTCGGCGCAGGCCGCGTCGAACACGCGGCGCTTGGCCGCTCCGGCGATGGACAGCAGCAGGTTCGGGCACTGCAGCAGGGCCGACAGGCTCATGCTGATGCGCGCGTGCGGGGCTGCCGGGGGCAGCACGCCCACGTAGCGCTGCGGGTTGTCGGGGTCGAGGGCGGCCTGGATTCCCGGAGCTCCGGCGAACAACGAGGCGGTGTGCCCGTCGTCGCCCATGCCCAGCAGCGCCAGGTCGACGCGGGGAATCGCCTGCGCGGCGCGGCGCAGGCACTCGCCCAGGTCCAGCGCGGGGTCGGTGGCCAGCCCGAGCAGGCCTGCCTTCGCGGCGCGGCCCTGCAGCAGGTGCTCGCGCACCAGGCCCTCGTTGCTGTCCGGGTGGCCGACGGGCACCAGGCGTTCGTCCACCAGGGTCAGCGTGACCCGGCTCCAGTCCAGCTCCAGCTCGCGCAGCCGGGCGAACAGCGGGATGGGCGAGCGCCCTCCGGATACCGCCAGCACGGCCTGACCGCGCTCGCGCAGGGCCCGCTCCAGGCAGCCACGCGCGGCGTCGGCCAGCGCGGCCGCCTGCGACGGCCCGTCATCGAATTCCCGTAGCGACCACGCCATGGGCGTCAAAGCTCCTCGTGCCAGGAAGCGCCGTCGCGCGACAGCAGCGCGCTGGACGCGGCAGGCCCCCAGGTGCCCGCGGTGTACCACTTGGGCTCGGAGGGGTCGCGCTGCCAGGTCTCCAGGATGGGCTCGACCCAGCGCCAGGCGGCGGCCAGTTCGTCGCGGCGCATGAACAGACCCAACTGGCCTCGGATCACGTCCAGCAGCAGGCGCTCGTAGGCGTCGGCGCGCCGGCGGTTGGAGGTGGACAGGAAATCCAGGTTCAGGAAGGTGGGTTGCAGGCGCATGCCGTCGCCCGGCTCCTTGGCCAGGAAATGCAGGCTGATGCGCTCGGCGGGCTGCAGGCGGATCACCAGGCGGTTGGCGCCCTGGAGCCCCCCGGGCATGGCGAACAGCGACAGGGGCACGCTGCGGAAACTGATCACGATCTCCGCCAGTCGCTCCTGCATGCGCTTGCCGGTGCGCAGGAAAAACGGCACGCCCGACCAGCGCCAGTTGGAGATCTCCGCCTTCACGGCCACGAAGGTCTCGGTGTGGCTGCCCTTGGCGACGTCGGCCTCCTGCTGGTAGGCCACGACGGGCTTGCCGTCCACCGCGCCGGCGCGGTACTGGCCGCGCACCGTGCGGCTGGCCACCTCGTTCTCCCCGATGGGCTTCAGGGCCTTGAGCACCTTGAGCTTCTCGTCGCGGATGGCGTCGGCGTCCAGCGTGGCCGGAGGCTCCATGGCCACCATGCACAGCAGCTGCAGCAGGTGGTTCTGCAGCATGTCGCGCAGCGCGCCGGTCTTCTCGTAGAACTCGCCGCGGCCCTCCACGCCGAGCTCCTCGGCGATGGTGATCTGCACGTGGTCGATCCAGTCGCGACGCCACAGGGGCTCGAACAGCACGTTGCCGAACCGGATGGCCATCAGGTTCTGCACCGATTCCTTGCCCAGGTAATGGTCGATGCGGTAGATCTGCTGCTCGCCGAAATGCCGGGCCACCTCGGCGTTGATGGCTTCCGAGGAGGCCAGGTCGTTGCCCAGGGGCTTTTCCAGCACCACGCGCACGCCCGGGTGGTTGAGCCCGACGGCGGCGAGATGGGCGCAGATCTCGGTGAACAGGCGCGGCGCGGTGGCCAGGTAGCACACCACGACACGCTGCGCATCGCCGCCCTGCAGGCGCTGGGCCAGGGCCTCGAAATCGGAGGCCTGCGAGGAATCCAGCTTGAGGAAATCGATGCGCTCGACGAAGCTGATCCAGTGCGGATCCTTCGCGTCGACGCGGGTGTGGGGGCGCGACTGCTGCTCGACCTGCTGCAGGTACTGTTCGCGCGTGGCGGCCTTGCGACCCAGTGCCAGGATGCGGCCCTGCGGGTGCAGCGTGCCGTCGCGGTGCGACTCGAACAGCGCCGGCAGGATCTTGCGCATGACCAGATCGCCGGTGCCGCCGAACAGCACCATGTCAAAAGCGGGAGTGGTGGACATGGGTCTCGCGGGGCTTCCTAGTTGAGGGTGCCCGCCCCGCGCCGGGCGGGCGCGTCGCGGCAGGCTGGCATGGCCCGCAACACGTCGCGGGGGTCGGGCCCGCGAGCCGGCGCGGGGACGGCATCTGATCCGGAGTGTATGTAGCGAAACTACAGCTGGTCAACACGAATTCAGCTATGGTGTAGTATTGTTACGCATCGTCCAAATCCAGCGAAAACACCTACAAAAACAAGTAGATAGTCGCGATTTGGGGGTCTTGAACTACGGGATTTCCCTATCCGGACATCCCGCGCATGTCGTTAAGCTACGTTCAAATTCTGGAAAGCCATGGATCCGAAGCCCACCCTTCATCCGGTCGTCGCTGAAATCACCCGGCGCGTGGTCGAACGCAGCGCCCGCACGCGTGGCCTGTACCTTCGGCGCATCCGCGAAGCCTTCGGCTCCAAGGTGCAGCGCAGTCAGCTGTCCTGCACCAACCTGGCCCATGCCATCGCGGCCATGCCGGCCCCCGCCAAGGGGCGCCTGGTGCAGTTGCAGGAGTTGTCGCCTCCGAACCTGGCCATCGTCTCCGCCTACAACGATATGTTGTCGGCGCACCAGCCGCTGCAGGCTTTTCCCGAATGGATCAAGCAGGCCGCGGCCGAGGTCGGGGCCACGGCGCAGTTCGCAGGCGGCGTGCCGGCCATGTGCGACGGGGTCACCCAGGGGCAGCCTTCCATGGAGCTGTCGCTGTTCTCGCGCGACGTGATCGCCATGGGCACGGCCGTGGCGCTGACCCACCAGATGTTCGACGCCGCGCTGTACCTGGGCGTGTGCGACAAGATCGTGCCGGGGCTGCTGATCGGCGCGCTGGCCTTCGGTCACCTGCCCGCGGTGTTCGTGCCGGGCGGGCCCATGGCCTCCGGCATGCCCAACGACGAGAAGGCGCGCATCCGCCAGCGCTACGCGGAAGGCCTGCTCACCCGCGAGCAACTGCTCGAGGCCGAGACCCGCTCCTACCACAGCGCCGGCACCTGCACCTTCTACGGCACCGCGAACTCCAACCAGATGCTCATGGAGGTGATGGGCCTGCATGTTCCCGGCACCGCCTTCGTGCCCCCGAACACCGAGTTGCGCAAGGCCCTGACCATGGAGTCGGCGCGGCGCGCGGCCGCGCTGTGCCACGGCGGGGAGCAGTTCACGCCCGTGGGCGAGATGATCGACGAGCGCTCGGTGATCAATGGCATCGTCGGGCTGCTGGCCACCGGAGGGTCGACCAATCACACCATCCACCTGGTGGCGATGGGGCGCGCGGCCGGCATCCAGATCGACTGGAACGACTTCGACGACCTGTCCCGCGTGGTGCCGCTGCTGGCGCGTGTCTACCCCAACGGCAGCGCCGACGTGAACCACTTCCACGCCGCGGGCGGGGTGGGTTTCGTGATCCGCGAGCTGCTGGACGCGGGCCTGCTGCACGCGGACGTGCGCACCGTGGCTGGAGAAGGCCTGCGCGCCTACACCCGCGAGCCCTGGCTGGACGGTCAGCGTCTGGCCTGGCGCGAGGTTCCCGAGCAGCCGCTGGACGACAGCGTGCTGCGCCCGGTGGCGCGCCCCTTCAGCCCCGACGGCGGGCTCAAGCTGCTGACGGGCAACCTGGGGCGGGCGGTGATCAAGGTGTCGGCCGTCAAGCCGGACAAGCGCGTGATCACCGCGCCGGCGCTGGTGTTCGACAGCCAGGACGAACTGCTGGCCGCCTTCAAGCGCGGCGAGCTCGAGCGCGACCTGGTGGCGGTGATCCGCTTCCAGGGGCCGCGGGCCAACGGCATGCCCGAGCTGCACAAGCTCACGCCCACGCTGGGGGTGCTGCAGGATCGCGGATTCAAGGTCGCGCTGGTCACCGACGGGCGCATGTCCGGCGCCTCGGGCAAGGTGCCCGCGGCCATCCACGTCACGCCCGAGGCGATCACCGGCGGTCCCCTGGCGCGCGTGCGCAATGGAGACCTGGTGACCGTGGATGCGGAACGCGGCGTGCTGCTGGCGCAGGTGCCCCAGCACGAATGGGAGGCGCGCAAGGCCGAGGCGGGCGACACCGCCCCGCATGAGTTCGGCTGGGGGCGCGAGCTGTTCGCGTCCTTCCGTCGGCACGCCGACGGGGCGGAGCAGGGCGCCGCTTCCTTCGCCCACCCCGATTACGAACACGAACTGGCCCGCGTGCCAGTGGAGGCCGCGCGATGAATGCTCGGGATCTGTTGCGCCTGGCGCCGGTCATGCCGGTGATCGTGGTGCCCGACGCCGCGCTGGCGGTGGACATGGCGCGCGCGCTGGTCGACGGCGGCCTGCCCGTGCTGGAGATCACCCTGCGTACTCCGGCCGCCTTCGAGGCCATGCGCCGCATCCGCGACGCCGTGCCGGGTGCGGTGGTGGGTGCGGGTACCGTGCTGGATCGCGCCCAGTGGCAGCGCGCTGTCGACAGCGGCGCGGTGTTCGGGGTCAGCCCCGGGCTGACCGCGGAACTGGCGGCCGCGGCGCGTGCCAGCGCCTTGCCCTTCCTGCCCGGAGTGGCCACGGCGTCGGAGGCGATGCGCGCGGCCGACGAAGGTTTCGACACCCTCAAGCTGTTCCCGGCCGAGGCGGTGGGCGGGCGTGCGCTGCTGCGCTCCCTGCACGGCCCGCTGCCCCACCTGCAGTTCTGCCCCACGGGCGGAATCCATGCCGGCAACGCGGCGGAATACCTGGCGCTTCCCAACGTGGGCTGCGTGGGAGGCTCCTGGATCGCGGCCGAGGCGCTGGTCGCCGCGCGCGACTGGAGCCGCGTGCGCGAGCTGGCCGCCCAGGCGGCGGCGCTGCGCGCCGGCGCGGCTGCTCGCTGACGCCCCGACAGGAGGAGCCCGCCCCAGCCTTCGCCGCAACCCGAACGACCCGAGTTTTTCCCGCGTCCGGCCTCCGCCGGGCGCGAACCGACCCCGGCTGGTCCGCGTCAGCCAGATCCGGGACCATGCTTGACAAGTACCTGGCAACAGACGCTCGTGGAGACAACTGTGAAAAAAACCGTACTCGCTATTGCACTCGCCGGCCTCGCCGGCATGCCCTTCGCCTCGGCCCAGCAGAAACAGGTCCAGGTGATCCACTGGTGGACCTCGGGCGGTGAGGCCGCCGCGCTGCAGGTGCTGAAGAACGACCTGCAGTCGCAGGGCGTGCAATGGCACGATGTGCCCATCGCCGGTGGCGGCGGCGCGCAGGCCATGACCACGCTGCGTGCGCGCGTCCTGGCCGGGGACCCTCCCACGGCCTCCCAGATGCTGGGCTTCGACATCACGGATTGGGCCAAGCAGGGGGTGCTCAAGAACCTGAACGACCTGGCCAAGAAAGGTGACTGGGCGAACAAGGTGCCCAAGGCCCTGCAGGCCTTCGATGTCTACAAGGGCAACTGGATCGCCGCTCCCATCGACGTGCACTCGACCAACTGGGTGTGGGCCAACAAGGAAGTGCTGGCCAAGGCCGGCGTGACCGCCGCCCCGACCACCTGGGATCAGTACATCGCCGACCTGGAAAAGGTGAAGAAGGCCGGCTACATCGGCCTGGCGGTGGGTGGCCAGTCCTGGCAGGAAGCCACCATGTTCGACGGCGTGGTGGTGTCCACCGGCGGCCCCGAGTTCTACAAGAAGGCCTTCATCGATCTGGACCAGAAGGCGCTGAACTCCCCGACCATGCTCAAGGCCTTCGAGCGCATGAGCGAACTGCACAAGTTCGTCGACCCCAACTACGCGAACCGCGACTGGAACGTGGCCACCGGCATGGTGATCAACGCCAAGGCCGGCTTCCAGATGATGGGCGACTGGGCGCTGGGCGAGTTCAACCACGCCAAGAAGGTCCCGAACAAGGACTTCCTGTGCTTCCGCACCCCGGGTACCCAGGGCACCGTGACCTACAACTCCGACGTGTTCGTGTTCTTCCACGTCAAGGACACCGCGGCGCAGGACCAGATGGCCGAGGACATCATGTCGCCGAAGGTGCAGGCCGGCTTCAACCAGCTCAAGGGCGCCGCCCCCGCGGAACTGGGTACGCCCTCGTCCGGGTTCAACGCCTGCGGCCAGAAGGCGATTTCCGACCTGGCCTACGCGGACAAGCACGGGACCCTTTTCGGTTCCATGTCGCAAGGCTATGCTGTGCCGCCGGCCATCAAGAACGCCTTCTATGACGTGATCGCCCGTGAGTTCAACGGTGAAATCACGCCCCAGGCCGCGGTGAAGCAACTCGCCGACGCCGCCAAGGCCCAGTACTGATCGGTCGCTGGTACCGAGCGTGAACGCCGGCCGGGTCCTCGGACCCGGCCGGCTTGCGAATGCCTCCCGCGAGGGATTCCGAGCCGGGCTTGGGAAGGCAGGAGTTTTGTCGAAAAGGTCAATGCAATGAAAGCAGGATGGCTGCCCAAGCTGCTGCTCAGTCCCAGCGTGGTGCTGGTTCTGGTGTGCGTGTACGGCTACATCGCGTACACGGTGTTTCTTTCGTTCACGACGTCGCAGATGCTGCCGTCGTACCACCTCAACGGATGGACCAACTATCACATCCTGTTGGGCTTGCACAACTGGTGGGTGTCGGCTGACAACCTGGCCGTGTTCTCGGTGCTGTACATCGTCATCAGCCTGGCCCTGGGCCTGGGGCTGGCGATCCTGATCGACCAGAACATCCGTGGCGAGTCGGCGATGCGCACCATCTTCCTGTACCCGATGGCGCTGTCCTTCATCGTCACCGGTACCGCGTGGAAGTGGATGCTCGACCCCGGCGTGGGGCTGCAGGAGATCGTGCGCAGCCTCGGTTGGGCCAGCTTCACCTTCGACTGGATCACCCGCGAGCACATGTCGATCTACTGCATCGTGATCGCGGCGATCTGGCAGTCCAGCGGCTTTGTCATGGCCATGTTCCTGGCCGGGCTGCGTGGCGTGGACAGCGAGCCCATCAACGCGGCCCGCATCGACGGCGCCAAGACCTGGCAGATCTACCTGTACGTGATCATCCCCCAGCTGGGTCCCGTGCTGGCCTCGGCCTTCGTGGTGCTGGTGACCACCGCCATCAAGTCCTACGACCTGGTGGTGGCGCTGACCAGCGGCGGCCCCGGCAACTCCAGCTGGCTGCCCTCGGTGTTCATGTACCAGTACACCTTCACCCGCAATGAAATGGGGGTCGGCTCGGCCAGCTCGGTGCTGATGCTGCTGGCCGTCGGCATCTTCGTGCTCCCCTATCTGATCAACGAGGTCAAGCGAGTCAAAAATGCCTGAGCAGCTTGCAATTCCCGCGACTCGGCGGAGGCCGGCATGAAGGTCTCGCGCGTCGTCCTGTACGTCATCCTGGGCTTCATGGCGCTGCTGTTCCTGGCGCCGTTGATCATGATGCTGATCAACTCCTTCAAGCCCCTGAGCGAGATCCAGACCGGCGGCCTGATGACCATGCCCCGGCACTGGACCCTCGGCCCATGGCGCGAGGCCTGGAGCCATGCCCAGATCGGCGTGGAAGCCAAGGGCCTGAAGCCCTATTTCGGCAACTCCGTGGAGATCGTCATCCCGGCGGTGGTGATCTCCACCCTGGTGGGCGCCTTCAACGGCTACATCCTGACCCAGTTCCGGTTCCGCGGCCAGCAGATCGTCTACGCGCTGCTGCTGTTCTCGGTGTTCATCCCCTTCCAGATCGTGC
>JAKBBK010000007.1 GCA_021808525.1 Pseudomonadota bacterium | reverse complement strand
AGTTGTAGGCGATGACCGCGGGAATGGCCGCGAACAGGCCGATGGCGGTGGCCACCAGCGCCTCGGCGATGCCCGGCGCCACCGTGGCCAGCGTGACCTGCTGCAGGTTGGACAGGCCGACGAAGGCATGCATGATGCCCCACACCGTGCCGAACAGCCCCACGTAGGGAGAGACCGAAGCCACCGAGGCCAGGAAGGACAGGTTGGACTCGATCACGTCCATTTCACGTTGCTGTGCCGCGCGCATCGCCCGGCGTGCGCCGTCGACCAGCGTGGTCGGATCCAGCCGGCGTTCGCGCAGCTTGAGGAATTCGCGCATGCCCGAGGCGAAGATGCGCTGCAGCGGGCTGCCGTGGCGCGCCGCGCCGACCGCGGCCTGGTACAGGTCGTTCAGGCTGGTGCCCGACCAGAATTCCTGCTCGAAGTCGTCGGTCTTGACCCGCGCTTCCTTCACCGAGAAGTACTTGCGGAAGATCACCGTCCAGCTCGCCAGGGATACCGAGAGCAGCAGGGCCAGCACGATCTGCACGACGGTGCTCGCGCCGAGCACGAGGGAAACGATGGAAAAGTTCTGGTCCATGCGCAATTGACGGTCAGGGAAGGCGGGTCGCGGAGTCGAGCCCGGACGGGGCGCGCCGCGCACCCTCTATTGTGCCTCGGCGCCCGCGGCCGCCTCCCACCTGTGCGGCTGCGGCAGCCCTGACCTGGGCGCCGCGGGCCCTCAGCCCACTGCGCGCCGGATGAGCTCCGGCATGCGCTGGGGGCGAAAGCTCTGCGCCTGCACGCAGGCCACCAGCACGCGCGCCTCGGCCAGCAGGGTGCGCGCCGGGTCGTCGCGCCGCACCTGTTGCACGAACTCCAGGCTGGCGGCGCCGCGCGCGCCGAAATCCACGCCCACCAGCAAGGCGTCGTCCAGGCGCGCCGGGCTCAGGTAACGCACCTCGGCGGTGCTGACCACGAACATCAGCCCCTCGGTCTGCGCCAGGCGCTGCTGGTCCACGCCCAGGCTGCGCAGCCATTCGCTGCGGGCGCGCTCGCAGAACTTGAGGTAGTTGGCGTAGTACACGACGCCGCCGGCATCGGTGTCTTCCCAGTACACCCGCAGCGGCAGGACGAATCTGGCGAATGCATCGCAAGGGGCGGAGGTGGTCGCTAACATGCCCCGCAGTGTAATGAGCCCGTCCAGGAGCCGCCTGTCATGTTCACCGGAATCATCACCGCGCTCGGGCGCATCGAATCCACCTCGGCGCTGCCCGGAGAGGGGGCGGGCCTGCGCGTGAGGGTCTCCACGCCCCCCGGCTGGCTGGACGGCGCCGCGCTGGGCGACAGCATCTGCTGCAGCGGCGCCTGCATGACCGTGGTGGAGATGGGTCCGGCGCATTTCAGCTTCGACGTTTCCGCCGAGAGCCTGCGGCGCACCTGCGGGCTGGACCGGCAGGGCAGCCTGCTCAACCTGGAGCAGTCGCTGACCCTGTCCACGCGCCTGGGCGGCCACCTGGTGACCGGCCACGTCGACGCCGTCGGCCGGGTGCAGGGCTTCGAGCCGGCGGGAGAGTCGCGCCACCTGGTGGTGGCCGCCCCGGCCGGGCTGGCGAGCTTTTTCGCCTACAAGGGCTCGGTGGTGGTCAACGGCGTGAGCCTGACCGTCAACCGCGTCGAGGACTGCGCCGGCGGCAGCGCGCGCATCCACATCAACCTGATTCCCCACACCCTCGAGCACACCAATCTGCATGAGTTGCGCGAGGGCGGCACGGTGAACCTGGAAGTCGACCTGATCGCGCGCTATGTGCAACGCATGCTCGCATCGCCGGCGGCGCAGGACTGAAGCTTCCGCCGGGGCCTTGCCGGCCCCGGGAAATTCGCTTTATACTGAGCGGCTTGTTCCCCGATAGCTCAGTCGGTAGAGCGCCGGACTGTTAATCCGTAGGTCCCTGGTTCGAGCCCAGGTCGGGGAGCCATAAATTCAGGGCCTTGCAGTGATGCGAGGCCCTTTTCTTTGGGCGCCACCGTGACGCGAACGTGACTGATTGCCGCCACGCAGGCGTGGCGCCTCGCCTCGCCTCGCTCTGCAAGATAGTGTCGCAGGTGATACTATTCGCGCATGGTCAGGCATGAGAAGGCTCTGGAGCGCATGCGCAACAATCCGCGTGATTGGCGTATCGATGAGGTGAAGTCGATCGCAGCGCGCCTGGGGTTGAGCTGTCGCAATGAGAGTGGCGGTCATCATGTGTTCTCGTACCCCGGCGTCGATGAGGATGTCTGCATTCCGGCGCATCGCCCGATCAAGCCCATCTACATCCGCCATTTCGTCGCACTGTGCGACAAGGTGAGGGAGTCACAGCCATGATCGACATCAAGATCGCGCATGTCGAGGCGCCGTATGCCTTCGAGGCCTATCCGCACATCGTCGAACCGCTGACCGAGGAGGATGGCGGCGGATTCATCATCACGTTTCCCGACCTTCCGGGTTGCATGTCTGACGGCGAGACGATCGAGGAGACCATCGCCAACGGTCGCGATGCGTTCTCGGCCTGGATGTCCGCCCGCGCCGATATGGGCAAGCCCATCCCGAAGCCGACGCGTCACGGACAAACGCCGGAACCGGTGAAGCTGGTGCAGAGGTTGCCGCGCAGTCTCCATGCAGAGCTGGTCGCACGCGCCCGGTCGGAGGGAACGTCGCTCAATACGTTGATCACAATGCTTCTCGCTGAGGGAGTGGGGCGCGGGGCAGGAGCGTCAGGTCGAGGTCGCTCCTGAAGCGCAACCAGACCGCCTCATCACCATGGCTGGCGCATGGATGTTGCTTCCGAAAGCTGTTTGCATACGTCAATGACGTATGATGCGTGCCATGTACACCGTCGTCGAGACACCGCTTTTCGGCTCTGACGCCAAGTCGATCTGGACCGAGGATGAGCGTGGCGAGTTCTGCGCGTGGCTTGCCACGAACCCGTTGGCAGGTGACGTTATCCCGGGTTCGGGCGGATGTCGCAAGGTACGGTGGAGCCGCTCGGGCACTGGCAAGCGCGGCGGAGTTCGTGTGATCTACGAACCGACTGGAAAGCGGCGTGATCTTCCTTCTGGTCATCTATGCGAAGGCCGTGCGCGGTACCATTCCCGCCGACATCCTCAAGGCCATCAAGGAGGAAATCGACCATGTCCAAGCGTGACGTCATGACCGGAGAGGAGCTCGGGCACAAGCTGCTCGAATCGGTCAAGCAGATGCGAGCCGGGCAGGGTGCCGTCGTTCATTCGCCGGTTGCCCAGGCGCGAGCTGCCTCGGGACTCTCGCAGTCGAAATTCGCCGCACTCATGGGGGTATCGGTGCGCACGCTCCAGGAGTGGGAGCAGGGCCGACGCAAGCCGTCCGGTGCGGCGCAAACGTTGATGATCGTTGCAACGCGCCATCCGGAGATCTTGCGGGAACTTGCGGCTTGAGCGCGACGCGAGGGCGTAAGGGCGTTCCGGTCGTGTGCCTCAGGGCGCTGAAGCGAGCGTGACGCTCCAGTGCCCGGATTCGCCCTGGTTGGCGAGCCACATTCGACGGCCCTTGCAGCGATGCAGGGGCCGTTTTCATTTCGCCGTCCGATCTGGCGGTCAATCCGCCGGCGCTGTGGGATGAGCAGCGCGAGAGAGTCGGGCTCTGAGGTGGAGACACCACCTCAGCTCAACATGCCCTTGAGATCCTTGAGCATCAGGAACAGGTGATAAGGATCGGTCGGGCTAGGCTCGAATTCCCAGGACTCGTACCAGAGCCGCGCCGTATCATCCTTGGCATGCACCAGCAGGCAACGGATGCCGGCGATGTCGGCGGCCTGTGCGGTGCGCAGCAGCACGTCCTTGAGCAATGCCTGGCCCAGGCCTTTACGCTGATGCTCCTTGTCCACCGCGAGTCGGGCCAGGATCATGACCGGTACCGGGTGGCGCGCCAGTCCCTTCATCACTCTTGATGGCGCGGTGTCCGGATCGACACTACCGACGGCGAGGCTGTAGAAGCCGACCACCACATCACCGTGGCAGCAGACGTAGGTCTGCGCGCTGTTGGCCTTCTGATTGACGAGCGCATAGCGCTGCAGGAACTGGTTCAGCGCGGCCTGGCCGCAGTCGAAGGCATCGACCTGATCCGTAACAAGCAGCTTGCGAACGGGCGCGTAGCCACTGCTCAACCCAGCACCCCGGGTTCACGCAGCAACGTCTTCAGGCGCGGCTTGTTTTGCACTGGACGATCCAGCGCGTCCTGGAACGCCTGCCACTGCGCCTCGTCGAGCACGAACCGGCGACGATCCGCCAGCGTCTGCGCGGCCGCCGTCACGCCTGCGTCGAGCAGGAACTCACTGACGTTCTTGTGGCAGGCGCGCGCGGCCTCCTGCAGCAGCTGCTTGACCGGCGTGCTTGCACGAACGTCAATGCGTTCGGTCTTGGAAAGATTCAGGGTGTTCATGGGACCCCTTCGGTCTTGTCTTGGATGCCTTCATTCTATGTGTCCGGACAGTGTCCTGACAAGCGACCTTTACCGTTAGCCACTCGGGTGCATCCCACCCGGGTGGCGATGTGTTGGTAGGGTGAGAGTCCAGTGCCCAGATTCGCCCTGGTCGGCGAGCCACCATCATTGATGCACGTGTCCGCGGCCGAGCAACAACCCGGAAAATCGGGGAAGGTCACGCCGTGGGCGTGCTGGTCGTCTCCGATGTGGACGTAGGCGGGGTAGAGCATCGGGTCTCCTGGGATTCGATCCCGGCCTGCTTCATGATCGAGCGCGCGGTCGGCAGCGGCTGGTCCTTCTTCGGGTACGGCACGGTCACCTTCCCGGGCTTGGTCGCATGGCGGAACGGGCGGTGCGATGCGACCGTATACCCGCATGCATGGCGAGGGTTTTGATCACACGGCGATGATCGAGTCGCTGTAGCGAGCCACGAGGGCGTCGTGCGTGAGCAGTCGCATCGGCTCGGTCAGCGCCTGCGCGACCAGCATGCGGTCGAAGGGGTCCTGGTGGTGTGGCGCGAGCTCCGCGAGCGCGGCGGCATGCTCGGGCTCGATGGGCAGCAGCCGGTAGCCAGCCTCGCGGAAGTAGCGCAGGGCATCCTGGCCGGACACCGGCATGTCGCCGCGATGCAGTGCGTGCTTGATCGTGATCTCCCAGAGGGTCGCCGCGCTGACCCAGATGGACGAGCGCGGCGAAGCGATCAGCTCTCGCGCGCGAGCCGTGAGCCTGGGACTGTCGGTGATGGCCCACAGCGCCACATGGGTATCCAGCAGCAGGTTCATGGCGCTGGAGGCAGGCCGAACCGTCGAGCCACCTCGGCGTTGTGGGCGTCGATGTCCTCGGGCACTTCGAAGCGGCCTTTGGCGACGCCCAGACGGGTTCCCGGCGTCGGTTCGCCCACGGCGACAAGCTTCGCCGCGGGTCGTCCGTTGCGCGCGATCACGATCTCCCGTTCACGGCCTTGTTCGATGGCGTCGACCAGGCGTGACAGCGAGGACTTGGCATCGAACATGTTCACGGTATGCATGGCGTCTCCCGGCAATCACACATTATGTTCTAGGCTAGTCTAGCCTAGCTTAGCTAATGTCGTGGGGACGGTCCGCAGGCGTTGGAAGCCAAGCTTCATGACTGCGCCATCAGCCATGCTACTGGACCAAAGTCCGAAGATCCCCGCTTTCAAATCAATCCAGTTCCGAGAAAGTCGGATGGATTCGCGAGCGGACCCGAAGCATCTCAAGCAACAGGAGAAAATCCGCCCGTTCAAGGGCCATGGACTGAGCGCCTGGTCGTTGCCGATCGAGCCTCACGGCAGCCTGAAGCCAGCGATGCTCAAGTCGGGCTGAGCATGAACCCGAAGGGGCCACAGGCTCCTCCCCCGGTCGCTGGAGATTGACCAGAAATGCCGGCGCCGGAAGACAAATTCCCAGGGTGTTGTCGGGGATAATCAGCCGGGATATTCGGTAGCGAACAGAAACAATAGGAAAGCCACCTTGACACCGCGCCTGTAACGACACGTAGACTTTGCCCATCCACCCATGCTGCGGCAACCGTTTCGCAATCTCGGCGGCGCTCGGCAGGATTTCTCCCGTTTCGATCGTTGCGTTGATGTGAAAGAGCCGCCGACGGGCAGGCGGTGGCGCATGCCCCGCGCGACGATCCAGCCAGTCTGATCGATTTGATGGAATCGCAGCGCTCGCAACAGCCCGACTTTGCCGTGAGAGGCCCCACGGGTGCCGACGACTTCGCCATCCCTGTCACGATCGCGGTCACCGGGCACCGCGATCCGGCCGACGCTCATCTGCTGCAGGAAGCCATCGGCAAGGTCCTGGATCTCATCGCCGAGCGCCTCCCGCACACTCCGCTGCAGGCGCTCAGTTCGCTGGCCGAGGGGGCGGACCGCGTGTTCGCCGCGGCCGCGCTCGCACGCGGACTGGCCCTCGACGTGGTGCTGCCGCTGCCGTGCTCCGAGTACGAGCGGGATTTCCCGGAGTCCGCCGACGAATTTCATGCGCTCCTGGCCAGGGCGCGCCAGGTCAGTGCCCTGCCATGGGTCGCCGGGGTGGACGCCGAGGGCGCCGCGCAAGCCGGACTGGGGCGTGATCTGCAGTACGCGCAGGCCGGGCTGCACTTGGCGGGTCGGGCCCAGATCCTGATCGCCGCCTGGGACGGTCAGCCTGCACGCGGCCTCGGCGGGACGGCCCAGATCGTCAGCGCACGCCGGGATATCCGCCTGCTCAACGAACACGGCGACGGCATCGAGCACCTGGACCGGCTGCTCGATGCCAGCCTGCTCGATCAACCGCAGGTCGGCATCGTCTGCTGGCTCCCGACCCGGCGCCGCAGCCAGCCCAGCCCGCCAGGCGTGGAGGACGTGCAGGCTCCGCGATGGGCCTTCAGCGACAGCGAGTGGATGCCGAAGCTGCCTGACGATCCGCGGGAATCCGTACTGCGGCACCTGCAGGAACTCGACGCCTACAACGCGCGCCTGCGCGAGCACCTTGCGCCGCCCGAGGCGCTGGTGGCGATCACCGCCAAGTGGCGGGCCGCCTCGACGTCCAGGGTCTCGCCGCTGGTCGGCAGCTTGTACGCACGGTTCCTGGCCGCCGACGCCATGGCGAACAGCGGTATCCACGATGTGCGCAAGCAGGTGCGCAACATATTCATCCTGGCGGTGGCGCTGGCCACCGTGTTCGAGACCTGGGCCCATGTCTTCACGGCCTGGTACTGGCTCGCCGTCTACCTGGGGCTGATGAGCCTGATCGGTGTGAAGGTCAGAGTCCTGCGGCGAACCGAGGCCAACGAACGCGCGGTCGACTGGCGCGTACTCGCCGAGGGCCTTCGGGTCCAGACCTTCTGGGTGGCGGGGGGCATCGTCGAGCCCGTATCGAAGCATTACCTGAGACGCCATGGCACGACCCTGCAATGGGTGCGTACTGCTCTGTCCGGGCTGGTTCCGGTTGGGCCCGACGAATCGGAGAGCGCGTTGTCGGAGGTCCTGAACGCCTGGCTCGAGGACCAGCTGGCCTATTTCACGCAGAGCGTGCGGCGCCGGCGAGCCGTCGTCAACCGCATCCAGGCTGTATCCAAGTGGGCCTATCGCGCTGCCGTGGGACTGGCGCTGCTGGTGCTCGCGGGGATGCTGGGCCATGTCGACGGACTGGGCGGAGGCGATTCGCCGGCCAGGGCCTGGCTGGTGGTGACCCTCGGGCTCTTGCCGGCGTGGTCGGGGCTGCTGGCCGGTTACCTCGAGTTCGCGGGATATCGCGACGATGTGCGCGAACATCAGCGCATGCACGACCTCTTCGGCACCGCGCGCGCTCTGTACCAGGCCCTGCTGCCCCACGCCGAGGCGAAGTCGCGCTGCCGCGCGCACCTGCGCGGCATCCTGCGCGATCTTGGCATCGAGGCGCTGCGCGAACAGGCGGACTGGGCGCTGCTGCACAAGTCGCACGAGCTCGAAATGCCCAAGGCCTGAATGATCACTCCGCACGACAACAACACCATGAAAGTCTTCATTTCCTTCTCGAGCGCCGACAAGAAGCTTGCCGAAAAGATCTACCAACGGCTGCGCGCGCGCAGCATCGATGCCTGGATCAGTTCGCGCGACATTCCCCCAGGATCGGACTATCAATCCTGCATCGTGGCCGCCATCGAAAGCGCGCGTGCGGTGGTGCTGGTGTTCTCGGCGAACGCGAACGCCTCCGCCGAGATCGCCAAGGAGCTCTCGCTGGCGAGCAAGAAGATCATCATTCCCGCGCGTATCGAGGACGTGCCCGCATCGGGAGCGCTTCAATACCAGTTGTCGAATCGCCAATTCATCGACCTGTTCGACGATTTCGACCGCCAGCTTGACGAGCTGTGCGATCACATCGGCGGCATGCTCGGCGAACTGGATGGCACCCAGCCGGGGCCCGCGGGTGGGCCGCGTCGGCGTGGCAGGGGCAAGAGCCCCCTCGTCGCTCTCGGCGCTGCTGGCTTGATCGTCGTCGCTGCGGGCGCGGCATGGATGGGCGGACTGTTCGGCCGCCATGCGTCGGCATCGCGCAAGCCGGTCGCGATGGCGGCGGCAGTGCTCGCGTCGGCGCCCGCCGCCGGCTCCACGCACCCGGGGGCCGTCGCAGCACGCGCCGATGCTCCGGCACCGACCCAGGTGGCCGCGGCAACGCCGGTGCTGGCGAGTGCTGTGGCGAAGCCGAGCCCGGCGGCACCGGCGCCGGCTCCATCTCCGGCGAGCGCGACCGCCGCTGCCAAGCCTGCGCCTGCGTCGGCAGCGCCTCCCGCGCCGGACGTCTCGGGCCTGCTCTCGATTCTCGGCAACAGCAGCCAAGGCGACCGTCTGCAGATGCTTCGCGACGCGCAGAGCAAGGGGCAGTTGCCCTTCGGCCTGCACGTCGAGCAGGCCGTCAAGTTGCTGAACGGCATCGACCCCTTTCGATCCAACGGAGTCCAACTGCTGGCTCCGGCCCTTCAGTCGGGACTCGATGGTGCGCAGGTCGCCGCGGTCCTGGGCCCGCTGGGCAGTGGCGACCGCCTGGACGCCTTGCGCAGCCTGATCCAGGCCGGGCGCATCAAGCAGGGGCTGTCGACCAAGGGTGCGCTGGCCATTCTCGGGGGTACCGAGCCGTTCTGGCCCAATGCAGTCGCCTTGCTCAGCCCCGCGCTGGCCGGCGGGCTCGACGCCCAGGATGTCGTGAGCCTCATCGGCAATGCGCGCAACGGGGACTGCCTCAATGTGCTGCAGAGCTTGCAGCAGGCGGGAAAGGTGCGGCAGGGGCTGTCGGCTGCGGATGTCGCCAGCATGGTCGCGAATTCCGACGCCTTCCGCAGCAATGCCATCGCGCTGGTGGCCGGCGACCTCGCGGGCAACCTGCACGCGAAGGACGTCGCGCTGATCCTGGGGCCGTTGACCAGCGGGGACCGGCTCGATGCACTGCGCACGCTGGTGAATGCCGGCAAGATCGCGCATGGCATGAGCGGCGCCGGCAAGGCGCTGCTGCTGCAGGGCGCCGGGCCATACCGCAGCAACATGTATGCACTGCTCGCGCCGTATTGAGGGCCGGCGCGATGCCGCGCGAGAGCGTCCGGAACGATATTGCGCCAGCCGCGTGGAATAGCCAGGTGCGCCGCGAAGTTGGCGAGGATTGTTCGATTTAAGCTACAGAAACTCCGCGCATTGCCGCTCGTCATTGCACAATGGCGGGATTGTCCGGGCCTCGGCGCGGCGCCCCCTGCCAGTATGCGACGTAGACGTTTTCTTCGATCCCTGATGCAAGGCTGTGCGGCCGCCCTGCCGTGGAGCCGCCGGGCCTGGTGCGCGACGCTGCCCGCGGCGCACGCGTCGGCCGCGCCTGGAGCGACGACCAGCTCCTCGGGGGGCGGCCGGTCGGCCGCGCAGGAGCGGCCGGCGGTGGCGTTCTATTACGGCGACGACATCCCCTTCGACGAACTCGGGGCCTTCGACTGGGTGGTGGTGCAGCCGCAGCCGGCGCTGGCCGAAGCGAAGGATCTGCGCACCGCCTTCGGCCCGTATACCCGGCCCTTCGCCTATGTGTCGGTGGGGGAGATCGACCCCGAGGATCCCCGGTTCAAGTCCTTGCCGGCCAGCTGGACGGCGGCGAGCAATCCCAGCTGGGGCACGCGGGTGATCGACCAGACCGCGCCGGGGTGGAGGGCATTCCTTCGCGACCAGATCGTGGCTCCGTTGTGGAAGGCCGGGTTCCGCGGCTTGTTTCTCGACACGCTGGATTCCTATCAGCTGGCGGCGAGCACGCCCGCGCAGCGCCAAGGCCAGGAGCAGGCGCTGCGCCAGACCCTGCAGGAGTTGGTGGGGTCCTTTCCCGGCATGCGCCTGATCCTGAACCGGGGTTTCGAGCTCGTCGATGCCCGGCTCGCCGCCGCCATCGACGCCATCGCCGCCGAGTCCCTGTACCAGGGCTGGGACCCGCGAAGCCGGGCCTACGTGGACGTTTCCGCGGACGATCGCGCCTGGCTGATGGCACGGTTCCAGGATATGCGGGAGCGATTCGCGCTGCCGGGAATCGCCATCGACTACTGCGCCGTGGCGCAGCGTGATCTGGCGCGACGGACGGCGGCGCGCATCGCGGAGCAGGGCCTGATTCCCTGGGTGGCCGACGGCATGCTCAGCAGCCTGGGAGTCGGCGGCGTCGAGGTGGTGCCGCGACGCGTCTGGCTGCTGCATTCCTGCGAGCAGGGCGACGCCCCGGAGCTCCAGGCGCAGGGCGCCCACCTGTACGGCGCCATGCCGCTGGAGCATCTGGGCCTGGTGCCCGACTATCGCTACATGGGCTCGGCTCTGCCCGACAAGGCCCTGGCGGGGCGCGTGGCCGGCATCGTGCTCTACCCCGACGCGTCCAGGGTTCCGCAAGGCCTGGGCGCCTGGTTGCGCAGGGCCCGCGACGAGGGGGTGCCGGTGGCCGTGCTGGGGGCGTTGGACCCGCAGTTTCTCGGCGAACTCGGAGTGCGGGTGGGCCAGCGAGCGCTGGCGGGGCCCCTGGAGATCCGCCGCGCACCCGGAACCCCCGCGGGCGAGATCCTGCCCATCGTCGATGCGCTCAGCGCGGTGGAAGTGGACGCCGGGCCCCATGCGCAGCCCTGGCTGACGGCGGTGGACGCCCAGGGCAGGCGCATGCAGGGGGCGGCCATCACCGCCTGGGGGGGCTACGCGCTGGGCGCCTTCGGCGTGTTCAACCTGCCCGGCGGCAACGGCACCCGCTGGTCGATCGACCCCATCGAGTTCTTCCGGGCCGCGCTGCGGGTTTCCGACGACCCGATGCCCGACCTGACCACGCGTTTCGGGCGCCGCGTGCTCATGGCGCACTTCGACGGCGACGGCTGGCCCAATGCCTGCCTGCGCCCCGGCTCCCCGATCGCGGGGCAGGTGCTGGTGCGCGAAGTGCTGGAGCAGTACCGCATTCCGATCGTCGGCTCGATCATCGTCGGGGAGGTCAGCAGCGAAGGCCTGTACCCGGCGGTCGCCTCGCAATCGCAGTACTGGGCGCGGCGCATGTATGCCCTGCCGTGGGTGGAGGCCGGCAGCCACACCTGGTCCCATCCCTTCGACTGGGTGCTGGCCTCGCGCTACCACGCCCGCTTTCCCACGGGCAAGGGCTATGGCGGGGTCGGCAACTACCTGCCGCTGCCGAACTACCGTTTCAGCACCGCCGGCAACGTGACCGGCGCCAGGGACTACATCGAGAAGCATCTGTGCCCGCCGGGCAAGCCCTGCGACATGCTGCTGTGGCCGGGGGACTGCAATCCCCCGGTGAAGGCGGTGGAGATGGCCTATGCCGCGGGCATGGCCAACATCAACGGCGGAGGCGCCACCATCACGCGCTCGGCGCCCAGTGTTTCGCTGGTCGGCCCGATGGGCATTCCCAAGGGCTCGTGGTTCCAGGTCTACGCGGCCTGTTCCAACGAGGAGGACTACACCCACGACTGGCACGGACCCTACTTCGGTTTCGAGCGGGCCATCGAAACCTACGAGATGACCGATCTGCCGCGGCGCCTCAAGCCCATCGACATCTACTTCCATCCCTACATCGTCACCCGCGAGGCCGGCCTGCAAAGCCTGCACAAGGTGTTTCGCTGGGCCCTGGCGCAGGCGGTGCACCCCATTCAGGGGCGGCAGTATTCCCGCAGCGTGGTGCAGTGGCGCAGCGCCACCGTGGCGCGCCTCCTGGGCGGTGGCTGGCGTCTGCGCGGCGCCGAGCAGATCCGGGAATGGGCGCAGCCCCGCGGCGTGGCCGAGCCGGCCCTCGAGGGCTGCGCGCAGGTGGTGGGCTGGAGTCATCATGGATCGCGGCGCTACGTGCACGTGCTGGCCGGCGATGCCGTGCTGCGGGTCGGCGCGGCGGCCGCGGCGCGGCCGATGCTGATGGAGGCGAACGCCGACGTGGTGGCCTGGGAGCCCGCGCAGGCAGGTTCCCAGCGCCTGCGCCTGCAGGGTTTCGTGCCGGTCGAGGCGGTGTTGCGCCTTCCGGCGGGCTGGACCCTGGCGCCCAGCCCGGGGGTCACGGCCCGCCGGCAGGGCGAGCAATGGCATGTTCACGGCCAGGGCACCTCGCTGGACCTGCTGCTGCGGCGGGCCTGAGGGGGCGCATTGCCGAGCCCGCGCAAACAGTCGCCAGCCGCGGATGCCCTGCATGTCGGGGTGGATGACCCACGGCGAAACCAGCTTTTCCCTCGCGGCGAGTTGATCGGGCTCGCCCTGTTGTGCGTGGCCCTGCTGGTGGTGGCCTATCCGGGCAGGACCCTGCTGCCCCTGCTGGCGCGCACCCGCAACGACGCGCTGGCCATCGACTACCTGCGCGAGCTCTCGGCCTTGCGCGCCGGCGACCCGACGCTGCGCACCATGCTCGGCGAGCGCTACCTGCATGTCGGACGCGCGCGCCAGGCCCTGGGCGAACTCGACGGCCTGCGGGGCGAGCGGGTCGATGCCTTGCGCCTGCGCGCCTGGGAGGCCATCTGGGACCAGGCCGTCGCCTCGCGCGACACGACGGCCATGGGGCAGGCACGGGCGGCGATCCAGCGCCTGATCGCCGGCTTGCGGCCCGCCGACTTCGCGCAGTGGAAGGCCGCGGTGGAGTTGTCGCGGCGTTTCTCCAGCGTCACGCCGCCCTGGCTGGAGCCGTCGCTGCTGCGGCTGTTGCCCCTGGACGCGGCCAGCGCGCGCCAGGCGCGGGCCCTGCTCGTCGACGCGGGTCGATACGAGCTGGCGGCCCGCGTGCTGTTCTCATCCGCCGAGCACGCGCGCGACCCCGCGGTGCGCGATCGCCTGATCCGGTCCGCTGCTCGGGTGCTGCTGGCCTCGGGCAAGCCCCTGCTGGCCTGGCGCCTGACCGAGCGCGCGGTCGAGCGTGCCGAGGTCGGGCCCGGCGTGCGCTGGATGATGGTGCGACTCGCACTGGGCGCGGACCGTCCCGGCAGGGCGATGCAGTGGTTGCACCGTTGCGTCGATGTCCAGCAGCCGGCCGCCGTGCTGGCGCGCCAGATGAACGCGTCGCGGCGCGAGCTGGCCTGGCAGGTGCTCCTGGGTTCGGGGCACCCGGGCCAGGCGCTGCGCGTCGCGGACGCGGCGCTGGTCGCCACCCCCGCGGACCCTCGGTGGCAGAGGCGCCGGGCGCAAGTCCTGGAATGGAGCGGGCATCCCGATGCGGCGCTCGGGCAATGGATGCAATTGCTGCGCAGGCACTACTCGGAGCTCGCGCTGGCGCAGGTATACCGGCTCGCGCTGGGACAGCATGCGGGGGCCGGCCTCGAGCTGTACTGGCGCGAACGCGCCGCCCACGGCCCCCTGAGCGAGCAGGACTGGCTGCGCTACGCGCAGACCCTGGAGTCGGCCGGGCATGCGCAAGGCGCCGTGCGGGTGCTGCGCCGCGGCGCGCGCTCGCATCCCCGCCTGCTTCCCGCACTGGCATGGCTGCTGGGCAATATGGGGGAGGTCCGACGCTCCCTGCAGGTCTACGCCGAGGCGGCCCGTCGCGGCAAGCTGGATCTGCGCGCGAGCATCGACTACGCGAACGCCCTGGTGCAGGACGGTCGTTTCCACGCCGCCCTCGAGGTCCTGGCCTCGACCCCTTCGCTGCCGGGCCCGGCGAGCCTGCGCGCGGCGCACCAGCGCCTGCTGGGGGACCTGGCCTGGGATCTCGGACGCGATGCCCGGTCCGAGCAGGCCTATGCCTCGGTGTGGGCCGATGGCTCCATGCGCGGCGAACTCGGCGCCTATCAGGTCGAGCGCCTGATCCTGCTGACCCGGCGCAGCCGCGGCGTGCCGGCCGCGCTGGCGCTGCTGCGCCAGGCCTGGGCCCGCGCCCCGAGCCGCGAACTGGCCCTGCTGTGGTTGCAGCTGCTGCAGCGCAAGCCCAGTGCGCAGGGGCTGCGGCAATGGCAGGAGCAGGTGGGCGACAGCGCGGTGTGGGCGCAGCTGTCCCGGCGAGCCGACATGTACGCGGCGCGCGCCCAGGTCTGGCAGGCGCTGGGGCGTTGGCGCTTCGCCCTGGCCGACCAGGAGCAGGCCCTGCGCCTGGCCCCCGGCGACCGCGGCTACGAGATCGCCCTGCTGTGGATCTGCATCGACAGTGGCGATCGCGCCTGCCTGCGCCGGCATTTCCCGGGCTTCGCCCCGGCGTTGCGCGCAAGCGCCGAGGGCCTGGAGGTTTCGCTGGCGGCGGCGCAGGCCCTGGGAGACACGCGCGAGGCGCTGGGCTACGCGCAGCGCCTGTACCCGGCCCATGCCTCGGATGCGCTGTGGCTGCTGGACTATGGTGACTTGTGGGAACAGTTCGGCGACGCGCGCCGCGCCGCTCTGGCCTGGGGCCGTGCCTGGGAGCTGCTGCGCCGCCCGGCGCAGGCACCGCGCGGAGCTCCCGCCCCAGCCGATGCCGGGTTGGGCGAGCTGATCGCGCGACTGCGCCTTTCGCGCCGCTACGTGGGCGCGTCAGGGCAGCAGAGCCTGCTCGCCGCGCTGCGCTCGCGCCTGCAGCGTGGCACGCTCAGCCCCAAGCAGCGCGAGCGCGCCGACGCGGCCATCGCCGACTGGCTGGCGGGCCTCGACACCCGCTCGGCGGCGCGCTGGTGGCTGGCGCACCAGGCGTTGTCGGCGGCCGCGCGTCAGTCCCTGCGGTTGCAACTCGACCTGGGGGCTCGGGACGCCCCGGCCATCGCGAGGGATCTGCGCGGCACAGGCGCCGCCGCACTGCAGGCGCCGGATCTTGTGCAGGCCGAGCAGGCAGCCGGCCAGGCGGGGCGCTCGCTGCGCCTCGCCCAGGCCGTGCTGGAGCGGGCGGCGCGTTCCGGGCAGGATTCCCCGCAGCTGCGTGCACTGCAGGCGCAGACCGCGGCGCGTGAACTCGCGCTGGCCAGCACGGCGGACCTGCAATGGCAGGACCTGCGCCTGGGCAGCGTGGTGCGTCGCGGCCCCCGGGCCAGCCTGCACTGGCAGGCGGACCGCCACTGGAGCCTGGACCTCGACGCCGCGCGCCAGACCCTGGGCAGCGCCGATGCGTCGACCCTGGTGGGCCTGCCGGGATGGTGGAGTGACGCGAGCCTGGGCCTGCGCTGGCGGGGTGGGCACCGCAGCCTGGGACTGAGCTGGACCCGCAACCGCGCCGTGGGCCTGGCGCAGGGGTGGAAGCTCGAAGCCTCGGCGCGCCTGCCCTGGGCCATCGACAGCCGCATCCAGATCGAGCGCAACGCCGTCGCCGACGAATCCGCCGCGCTGCTGGTGGCGGGCGCGCGCGACCGCCTGCAACTGCGCCTGCAGCGCGACTTCGGGCGCATGTACGCCAGCCTCACGGCGGCCGGCATGCGCTACCGCACGCGCTCGGGCCAGGCGCTGGGCAGCGGCCGCGCGCTGCAGGCCCAGATCGGCCTGCGACTGCGGCTGGGCGAGCCCGACGTGGAGCTCAAGCTCCTGGGCTACCAGCAGGACTTCAGCACGGTGGCCGGGCTGCGCCTGCCGGCCTACGCCGGGCTGGTTCCCGGCGCAGCGGTACCGGACGCGAGCTTGTTCATGCCCATCAGCGACAGCGCCTTCGGGGTCGGGATCGGCCTGGGCATGGACCATGCGCGGGGCTATGCCGGGCGCTGGATGCCTTATGGTGAACTCGACCTGCTGCAATCACGTACCTTGGGCCTGACCCGCAACGTGGATGTCGGCCTGCGCGGACCGCTGCTGGGCGGGGATCAGCTCGCCCTGGGCTACCAGCGCCTGCGCGATGCCTCGGGCCAGAGCCTGCAATGGACCCTGCAGTACCGCATGTGGTTTGGTCCCTAGATATCTTGTTTTGCCAACGTCCGGAGATTGTCATGTCACGAACCCTCTTGCTCCGCCGCCCGCTCGCTTGGCTGGCCATGCTGGCCCTGCCGGCCCTGCTGCTCCTGGGCGGCTGTGCCGTCGCCACCGTGTCCTCGGCATCTCCCATGCTGGGCGCGGGGGACAGGCTGGCCGTGCTGCCCTTCGCCAACCTGACCGACGTGCCGCTGGCCGCGCAGCGCGCGCAGGCGATCACCGTGTCCCTGCTGCGTCAGCAAGGGCTGCGCCAGGTGCTGAGCTATCCACAGCCGGAGACCGATCTGCTGAGCGCCGCGCCGGCCCCGAGTCCGCGGCAGGCCCTGCAGTGGGCACGGCGCCAGGGCGCGCGCTATGCGCTGGGCGGCAGCGTGACCGAATGGCGCTACAAGACCGGCGTGGACAGCGAGCCCGCCGTGGGCGTGGTGCTGGAGTTGCGTGACGTGGCCGACGGCCGCGTGGTGTGGAGCGCCAGCGGCGCGCGCTCGGGTTGGGGCTATCAGGCGCTGGCCGCCGTGGGCCAGGCGCAGATCCAGGCGCTGCTGAAGGGGCTGCGCGTCGCGGCCGACGCGGCGCGGCCACAGCATTCCGCGCCGTGAGCCTGCGCCGCAGCGGCCCCATGGGGATCGGCGCGATGCTGCGCGCGTTCACGTTGCGGACCTTGCGCCGCAGGGATGCCTGGCTGGCGGCGGGGCGCGGTGCCGGTTCGTGGTCGTGGCTCGCCACCATCGAGCGGGTGCTGCTGCCGACGGTCATCCTCGCGCTGAGTTGGAGGTTCAGGCCCGGCGACCCGCTGGGCCTGCACGCGGCCTTCCCCTGGATCTGGCTGGGTCCCTGGCTGGTCGCGGTTCGCTACGGAGCCGCAGCGGGAGTGGTGGGGGCGGGGCTGTACGCGGCCTTCTGGCGCCTGGGGCCGCGCCTGTTCGGCGTGCCCATGGTGGCCGCCTTCCCGTCCGAGTTCTTTCTCGGGGGCGTGCTGGTGACCCTGGTGCTCGGCGAGTTCGGCAGCGTGATGCTTCGGCGGGAATCCCTGCAGCGGGCCCTGGCCGTCGACCTCGGGGCGAGACTGGAGCGCACGAAGCGACGTCTGTTCATCGTCAAGGAGTCCCTGGCCGCGCTGGAACAGGAACTGATCGACCGCCCGGTCACCTTGCGCGACGCGCTGCTGGACTTGCGCAGGATTTTCGCGTTTTCCATCGGCAAGCCGCCGCGCCCGGGCGCTCATGCGCAGCGCCCGCTGCCGGATCCCGACGCCTTCCTGCTGCTGCTCAGCCAGTCGTGCAGATTGCTCGAGGCCGGCGTGTACGTGCTGGAGCCGCGGCGCGGACGCGGTCGCGCCGCGGTGGCCGCGCACTGGCGCCTGGGGCACGCGCTGGGCCAGGATCTGCCCGCCTTCGACGCGGGCCATCCGCTGATCCAGCGCGCGCTGCAGACC
Source organism: Pseudomonadota bacterium (assembly GCA_021808525.1). Taxonomy (GTDB): domain Bacteria; phylum Pseudomonadota; class Gammaproteobacteria; order Burkholderiales; family Burkholderiaceae_C; genus Thiomonas_A. The sequence goes on along the minus strand of JAKBBK010000007.1, from coordinate 62,610 downwards.
CGTGAAGCCGTGCACGTCGCGCAGGAACGAGCCAGCGACGCGGGGCAGAGCGTGTGGGTTTTCGCGGCACCCCTTCGCCTGGGCGAGAAGGGCGAGGCCGATGCGCTGTTGGCGGTGCATTCGATGCCCTTCATGTCCTTCGAGGAGCAGAACCTGCAGAGGTTGCAGGTGCTGTGCGCCTCCTACCTCGATTTCTCGCTGCTCGAGTCGGGCGTGGCCGAATTCCGTGCCGCCTGGGAGCAGGCGCCGATCGGTCTGCAGCAGGAATGGGCGCAACTCAGTCGCCTGCACCTGCAGTCTCGCCTGCGCAGCTATTGCGCGGTCTGGAAGGGGGCCGACTGGCTGGGCCCCGAGGAGCTTTCGGAGTTCTCCGCCAACCAGCCGCTGAACAGTTCCACCTGGACCTTCGGGGGCGAGACGACGAGTGTGGTGCTGGTCGTGCTGCTTCCCCTGTACAGCGCCGCCGCGCTCGCCCAGTACCGGCGCGACATGCTCGAGCTGCTGCGGCAGATCGCGACGCGCGACAACTGGCCGCAACTCGACGCCCTGAGCCTGGAAGTGATGCAGGTGCAGGGCGTGGAGGGCCTGGGCCAGCTGCGGGGCATGGTGGAATCGGTGCTCGAGTCCTCCGTCACCGAAGCCCCGCCGGCCGAGCCGCGCCCGCGGCCAGGGGAAGTGCGTTGACGGCCTCGAAGCGGCTGACCTGGCTGCTGCCCCTGTCCCTGGCACTGGATGCCGGGGCCTTGGGGGTCCTGCTCCATGGGACTGTCGCCGAGCCGATCCTGGTGTTCTGGGTGCTGCATGTCGTGGCGGCGCTGCTCATGGCGCTGGCCCTGTTCCCCTGGCTGCCCGCCTCGAGCCGCGAGCCGCGCGGCCTCGCGCTCGGCCTGCTCGGGCTGCCGGCCCTGTTCATGCCCGTGGTCGGCGCTCCGGGGCTGCTCGTCGCCATGCGGGTCGCGCATGCGCGACCCATGCGAGAGCTCCAGCCGGAGGCCTTGCGCTCGGCGCCGCGTCTGGATGTGTTTTCCATCGCGCAGCCGGACGAGGCGATGCGCCAGGAGATGCCGGCGGGCCAGATGGCCAGCATCGCTCGCGACCAGAGCCAGCCCGCGCAGCGACGCATTCGCGCGGTGCTGGCCCTGCGCGAGATGCCGCCTCGGCTGGCGCTGCCGGTGATGCGCCATCTGCTCAGCGACCCCAACGAGGAGATCCGCCTGCTGGCCTATGGCATCGGCAGCGAATGGGAGCATCGGCTCACCGATGCCTTGCAGGCGGCCACGCGCGAGCTGCGACAGGCCCAGGCCGTGGGCGCCCCCCCGGATCAGCTCGGGCGCACCGCCCGGCGGGTCGCGGAGATGCACATGGAGTTCATCTACCAGGGGCTCGCCCAGGGAGACCTGCGGGTGTTCGCGCTGGAGCAGGCCCTCGAGCACTGCGAGCTGGCGCTGCGGGCGATGCCACGCGACACCGGGCTGCGCCTGATGGTGCTGCGGCTTTCGCTGGCCACGCAGCGCATGGATGCGGCCAGGGCCGCCCTGGATGAGCTCGCCGCGCAGGGCGCGGCTCCCACGCTGTGGCGACCCTACGCGGCGGAAATCGAGTGGATGGCCAGGCGCTACGATCAAGTCGCAAACAGTCTGCGGCCCCTGGACGTTTCCCAGGTCGCGCCGCGCCTGCGACCGGTGGTCAGGCTCTGGAAAGGCCGCGCGGGCGGCGTCCCGGCGCCGACGGTGCCCGCGGGCGATCGGGATGCTTCCTGGAACGAAGGCGCGAGAACATGAGTCGGGTGGATTTCGTCGATACCCAGCCGCAGGGCTACGAGGCGCCCAGCCTGGTCGATGTCATGCTGCTGCTGGAGGGCACCTACCCCTACGTGGCCGGCGGGGTGTCGAGCTGGGTGCACCAGATGGTTCGCGGCTTCGCGCACCTGCGCTTCCACATCGTGTTCATCGGCGCGCGCGAACAGGACTACGGCAAGCCACGCTACGAGGTTCCGGACAACGTGGTGGCGATCACCCACCATTACCTGTTCAGCCAGACCCTGCTGCCGCCGCCGGTCCAGCGGCGGGGTGATCCAGGCACCGCGGACCTGGTGGACAGCCTGCATGTCCTGCTGCGCGAAGGCCAGGATCGCGACAGCCGCTCGGAGCTGCTTCGCCGCAGCCTGGAGGCCATGGGCGACAAGCTGGACCTGGCCTATTTCCTGCACTCGGGCGACTCCTGGTCCTACATCGCCAGCGAGTACGAGTCGCGCTGCACGGACCCTTCCTTCGTGGACTATTTCTGGACCGTGCGGACCATGCACACGCCGATCTGGACCCTGGCCGAACTGGCGCGCACGCTGCCCGCGGCCACCGTCTACCACAGCGTGTCCACGGGCTATGCGGGCTATCTGGGCGCCATCCTCTCGCGCATGCACGACAAGCCCCTGATCCTGTCGGAGCATGGGATCTACACCAAGGAACGACGCATCGAGCTGTTCTCCTCGACCTGGATCAGCGACAACACCCCCATGCTGGAGCGCAACGCAGGCGACGCCGGATATTTGCGCCAACTGTGGATTCGCCTGTTCGAGTCCCTGGGCCGCATGTGCTACGACAGCGCCGATCCGGTGGTGTCCTTGTACGAGGCCAATCGCATCCGGCAGATCGCCGACGGCGCGGATCCGGCGACCACCTGCTCCATTCCCAACGGCATCGACCTGAAGGCCTACGCGGGCGCGCGGGCCGCGCGCCCGGAGCAGGTGCCCCAGGTCATGTGCCTGATCGGGCGGGTCGTGCCCATCAAGGATGTGAAGACCTTCATTCGCGCCGTGCGCGTGGCGCGCAACCGGCTGCCGACCATCGAGGGCTGGATCGCCGGCCCGCAGGACGAGGATCCGGACTACGTGCGCGAGTGCCGGGAGCTGGCGGAGAGCCTGCAACTCGGCGAGCACCTGCGCTTTCTCGGCTTCCAGCGCACCGCGGAGCTGCTGCCGAAGGTGGGGCTGGTCGTGCTCTCGTCCATCAGCGAGGGCTTGCCCCTGGTGCTGCTGGAGGGATTCGCGGCCGGGGTGCCCGCGGTGACCACGGACGTGGGTTCGTGCCGCCAGCTGCTGCTGGGCCTCGGGCCGGAGGACGAGGCGCTGGGAGCCGCCGGGCAGCTCGTGGGCATCGCCGACGCGCAGTCGCTGGGCGTGGAATGCGCGGCGCTGCTGGGCGATGCCCAGCGCTGGCGCGCGGCCAGCGCCGCCGCCGTGGCGCGCGTGGAGCGCTACTACACGCAGGATCTGATGTTCGATCTGTACCGCTCGGTCTACCAGGATGCCCTCGAGCGAAGCGTGGCGCGGGCCTCCGGACAGCGCGACCAGGTGGGGGCGCTGGCCACGGTGCTGCGCGGCGAGCCGATGCCGGACGAAGCCGACGAGGCCGAGGCATCCGACACCTTCGAGGCCCTGGACCTCGACATCGGCGCGCCCGACACCGCATGGCCCGAGGCCGGCTGAGCCGGGAGACACGATGGCCGGAATCGGATTCGAACTCCGCAAGCTCCTGCGCTCCCAGTCCTACCTCGGGCTGCTGCGGGCCTACCTGTACGCCTCCATCATCAGCTCCGGGCCCTGGGTGTTCTCCATCCTGGGGCTGATGGCCACCGGCATCATCTCCCTGGGCGTGGTCACCCCGGGGCGCATGATCACGCAGTTCCAGGTCACCGTCACCTATCTGATCATGGGCTCGCTGGTGCTCAGCGGCGGGCTGCAGCTGGGTTTCACCCGCTGGGTGGCCGATCGCCTGTTCGAGAATCGCAAGGATCTGATCGGGGGGGCCTACCTGGGCGTCATGCTGGTCACCACCGCGGTGGCGGGAGCCTTCGGGCTGGCCGTTTCGCTGCTGGCCTTCCAGGGCGTGGATGCGTTCTACCGGGTCTGGATCGTCCTGGGATTCACCTTGCTGTGCAATCTGTGGATCACCACGGCCTTCCTGTCCGGGCTCAAGAACTACCGCATCATCGTGCTCCTGTATGCGCTGGGCTACGGGGCCTCGGTGGCCTTCGCGTCCATCGGGCGGCCCTGGGGCATCGATGGACTGCTGGCGGGATTCCTGGGCGGGCAGTTCCTCATGTGGGGGGTGATGCTCTGGCTGGTGCTGCGCAATTTCCCGGTGCAGTCCCCCTTGAGCCTCGAGTGTTTCCGGCCCGGGCGCATGTACACCGCGCTGCTGCTCGGGGGAACCCTCTACAACCTGGGAATCTGGATCGACAAGCTGGTGTTCTGGTTCGATCCCGGGACCTCCCGCCCGATCATCGGCGCGCTGCGCGCGTCGACCATCTACGACCTGCCGGTCTTCCTGGCCTATCTGTCGGTGATTCCCGGCATGGCCGTGTTCCTGGTCAAGTTCGAGACCGACTTCGTCGAGTGGTACGACGAGTTCTACAAGACCGTGCGCAGCGGCGGCACCCTGGGCGCCATCGTGGGATTTCGGGAGCGCATGCAGGACGTGGTGCGGGACGGGCTCTACCAGATCCTGAAGGTGCAGGCGCTGACCCTGCTGTCGCTCTACACCTTCGTGCCCTCGATCTTCCGGCTCATCGGCATCAGCGAGCTGTACACCCCGCTCTACATGGTGCAGGCGGTGGCCGCGAGCTTCCAGGTCATGCTGCTGGCCGTGCTCAACGTGTTCTATTACCTCGACCGGCGCAGGGAGGTGGTCATGATCACCGCTGCACTGGCGTTGCTGAACTTCAGCCTGAGCCTGCTGTCGATTCACCTGGGATCGGACTACTACGGCTACGGTTTCGCCGTGTCCATCCTGTGCACCCTGTTCTTCGGCCTGTTCCTGCTGCAGGGTCTGTTTCGCAGGCTCGAATACCAGACCTTCATGCTGCAGTGAAGCCGGGCCGCCAGGCTCAGGGCGCGCCCAGCGCCGCGCGCACATCGCGCAGCAGGCGCATCTTGCCCACCGCATCGGCCTGGTCGTAGATCTTGCGCACCCGGCCTTGGGGATCGACGATCATCATCACGTCCTCATGGGTGATGTCGTAGTCGACGTCGGCCCGCGTCGCCAGGGGATTGGCCACGATGGGCTGCGGGTCGCTTCCGGCCACGGCCAGTGCCGGCGAGGCTTGCGTGGGGGCGGGGCCCGAAGCGGCGGGGGGCGAATCCGGCACCTTCTGGTAGTCCACGTGGTAGCCCCCGGAGACCACGCGTCGGATCTGGGTCGGCCTGCCGGTCAGGAACTGCCAGCGGGGATTCGCCGGATTCCAGCCGTATTCGCGCAGGAAGTCGCGCATCTGCCGCGGGCCGGTGTCGCCGGGGTCGACGTCGAAGGCCACCACGTCGACCCGTCCGGCCAGCGGCGTGGAAGCCAGCAGGTTCTCGAAACCCACCAGGTGCGCCGCCACCACCGGGCAGAAGGTATTGCAATAGGGAAACAGGAAGGTCACCACCAGCGCCTTGCCGCGGAAATGGGCCGAGGACAACTGGATCCCGTTCTGGTTGATCAATCCGCGGAATTCCGGCGCCTTGAACAGCACGGGAAGGCCCTCGCGCGGCGCCGGGCCCTGGCGTCCGAGCAGCCAGCCCACCGAGCCGGCGAGCGCCACGGCCACGAGCGCGAGCGCGGCGAACAGCGCCATGCGCCCATGCGCGGCGGTGGCTTGCGGGTTGTGCTGGGTCATTGCGGCTCCTGCGGAAAACATGCCGCCGAGCCCCTGCGGCCGCGGCGACCGCCATCCTAGGATGCGGCCGCTCCCTGCGCTGTGTCAGGATGTGGCGCGATCGGCGCCGCGCGACAGGGGAAGGCGCCAGCCGCGGCGCATCGCCAGGAAGCGCAGCAGGGCGCAGCTGAAGGCGCCCACCCAGGGCGTCCAGTCCGGCGCCCAGCCCGCGCGCTGTCCGGCCACCTGCACGCCCGCGCCGAGCAGCGCGGCCAGCGCATAGATCTCGCGCTGCAGGATCACGGGCACGCGGTTGAGCAGCACGTCGCGCAGCACGCCTCCGCCCACCGCGGTGGCGACCCCCAGCGCGACGGCCGCCTCGGGGTTGCGGGTGATCAGCAGGGCCTTGTGGGCTCCGGCCACCGCGAAAAAGCCCAGCCCGACGGCGTCGAACACCAGCACCGGGTGCCGCAGGCGCCGAATCAGGCGCTGCGACCACAGGGACATGGCGCAGGCCAGCAGGGCCACCGCCAGGTAGCGCCACTCGACCAGGGCCACGGGCGGCGTGGAGCCCAGGCACAGGTCGCGCACGATGCCGCCTCCGCAGGCCGTGAGAAAGGCCACCACCGCGACCCCGAACAGATCCAGCCTGCGCTCGATCGAGGCGGTGGCGCCGCTGAGCGCGAAGGCGAAGGTGCCGAGCAGGTCGGCCAGCACGAACCAGGCGTGGGACATGGGGATGAGGCGAGGGGGCGAGGGGGCGAGGGGCGAGGAGGCGGTCCGCGCGCGGCGCCTACTCCAGATCGAGGTAGGACAGGGGCAGCGCCGTGGTCGACTTGATCTGTTCCATCGCGAAGCTCGAGCTGACGTCGAGGAAATGCATGCGCTCGATGATCTTGCGGTAGATGGCGTCGTAGGCCTTGATGTCCGGCACCTTGATCTTCAGCAGGTAGTCCACCTCCCCGCTCATGCGGTAGATCTCGACGATTTCCTCGATGTCGTCCAGCGCGGTGGAAAAGGCCTTCACCCAGGCGGCGGAGTGATCGCTGGTGCGGATGGACACGAATACCGTGACCCCGGCGTTGAGCTTGGCGTCGTCGAGCAGGGCCACCTTGCCGCGCACCACGCCGGCCTCCTGCAGGCGCTGCAGGCGCCTCCAGCAGGCGGCCGGCGAGATGCCGATGGCCTCGGCGATCCTGGCCATGGGCAGGTCGGCGTCGCGCTGCAGCTGGCGCAGGATCTCGCGGTCGAACTTGTCCATGGTCTCGCGGCCCTCAGCGGCCCTCCATCAGGCGCCCGAGGAACTTGCGGGTGCGCGCTTCCCGGGGGTTGAGGAACAGTTCCCTCGACGGGCCCTGCTCGACGATGGACCCGGCGTCCATGAACACGGTGCGGTCGGCCGCCTCCCGGGCGAAGTTCATCTCGTGCGTGACCACCACCATCGTGCGGTGCTCCTCGGCCAGCGCGCGCATCACCGTGAGCACCTCGCCGACCAGCTCGGGGTCCAGCGCGGAGGTGGGTTCGTCGAACAGGATCACGTCGGGGTTCATCGCCAACGCGCGCGCGATGGCCACGCGCTGCTGCTGGCCTCCGCTGAGCGCGGAAGGGTACATGTCGCGCTTGTTCTCCAGCCCCACCTTGGCGAGCATGGCCCGCGCGTTGTCCCGCGCGAGCTCGGGTGCCTGTCGCTTGACGAAGATCAGGCCCTCGGCGACGTTCTCCAGGGCCGTGCGGTGGGGAAACAGGTTGAAGTTCTGGAACACGAATCCCACGTGCCGACGCAGTTCCCGCACCGCGGCCTTCTGGCGCTTGAGGGGAATCGCACCGTCGATCACCACCTGATGGACCCGGATGGAGCCGCCGCTGGGCTCATCCAGGCAGCTCAGGCAGCGCAGCAGGGAGGTCTTGCCGGATCCGCTGGGGCCGATGATGGCCACCACTTCGCCCTTGCGCACGCCGAGATCGATGCCGTGCAGGATCTCGCTTTGCCCGAAGGTCTTGCGCAGTCCCCGGACCTCGATCATGGTCGCCGGCGTGGTCGCTTGCGTGGTCGCGTGCGTGGTCTCTTGCATGGGGAGCTACCTGCTGCGCCGCACGTGGGCGGAGAATCTCGCCTCGAGCCGGGTCTGGCCCCGGGCCAGCATGCTGGACAGCAGCCAGTAGATCGCGGCGGCGGACACGTACATGGTGAACACCTGGAAGGTGCGCGCCGTGATCAACTGCGCCTGCCGGAACAGCTCGGGAACCTGGATGGTCGCGGCCAGCGAGGTGTCCTTGACCAGGCTGATGAAACTGTTGCCCAGCGGCGCCATGGCCACCCGCGCGGCCTGGGGCAGGATGACCCGCCGAAGGGTCAGCGGCTGGGACATGCCGATGGACTGGGCGGCCTCCCACTGGCCGTGGTCCACGGAGAGAATGGCCGAGCGGAGGATCTCCGAGGTGTAGCCGCCGATGTTCAGGCTGAAGCCCAGGAAGGCCGAGGAGATGGGGTCGAGCCGCAGGCCCAGTTGCCCCAGCCCGTAGTAGATGAGGAACAACTGCACCAGCAGCGGCGTGCCCCGGATGAAGGACACGAAAAAGGAGGCCAGCCGGCTCAGCACCGGCACCGGGTACAGCCGCGCCAGGGCCACGGCCAGCCCGATGACCAGGCCGATGGCCATGCTCCCCACGCTGAGCACGATGGTGTAGCCGGCCCCCTGGGCCAGCATGGGGAGGGATTCCCAGACCAGTTCCAGGCTGGAACTCATGGTTCAGCGGGTGATGTCCATGCCGAACCACTTGTTCGAGATCGCAGCGAGCTGGCCGTCCTTGCGCAGGGCCGCCAGGGCCGCGTCGACATGCGCCTGCAACTGGGGGTGCCCCTGACGCATCGCGATGCCCGAGTACTGCTTGGAGAAGGGCTGGCCCGCGGCCACCACGCGCCCGTCGGTGTGCTTGAGCAGGTAGGCGGACTCCAGGCGGTCGTTGATGATGGCGTCGACGCGGCCGATCTCCAGGTCCTGCAAGGCGGTGTTGATGCCCGAGTAGGTCTGGATGCGCACCTTGGGCGCGTTCTGCTTCAGCCAGGACTCGTAGTTGCTGCCCAGTCCCACGCCCACGACGCGGCCGTCCAGGCTGGCGATGGTGTCGTACTTGTTCTGGTCGCCCTTGCGCACCAGGATCTGCGCGCCCGAGACGGTGTAGGGCTGGCTGAACAGGTATTTCTTCTGGCGCTCGGGAGTGATCGTGACCTGGTTGATCACCACGTCGAAGCGGGCCGAGTCCAGCCCGGCCAGCATGCCCGACCAGGGCGTGGGCACGAACTTCGCGCTCAGGCCCATGTGGGCGGCCAGGGCCTTGGCGAAGTCGACCTCGAAGCCCGTGAGCTCGCCGTGCTTGTCGACGTAGTTGAAGGGCGGGTAGGTGCCTTCCAGTCCGACCAGCAGTTCCTTGCGGGCCTGGATGCGCTTCCACAGCCCGGCGGGGTCGGCGAAGGCCGGCAGGGCCACCAGTCCGAGTGCGCCGACGGCCGCCGCGCCCAGCAGGCTGCGGCGGCCGGGCAGGGCGGGCTCTGCCGCCCGCGAGGCGGCGTCGGTGCGAGTTTCCTGGGATTTTTTCATCGTGTCTCTCCGTGTGTTGATAATGCTCGGGTCATGGTTTTCCGGCCAGTCTCGCAAAACCGTCCGACAGGTCCTGCTTCAAATCGTCGACATCTTCCAGGCCGATATACAAACGCAGGGTCGGGCCGGTATGCGGCCAGGGTTTCGCGGTGCGCACGAGGTCATGGTCGATGGGAGTCACCAGGCTTTCGAATCCGCCCCAGGAATATCCCATGCCGAATAGACGCAAACCGTCCAGCATGCGCGCGAGGCTTTGCCTTGATACTGGATCGAGTATCACCGAGAACAGGCCGCTGGCGCCATGATAGTCGCGTTTCCAGTAGCCATGCCCCGGGCTCTGTTCGAGGGCCGGGTGCAGCACGGCGCGCACCCCGGGCCTGGATCGCAGCCAGTGGGCGATCTCCAGGGCGCGCTTGCCGGATTCCCGGATGCGCAAATCGAGGGTGCGGAATCCGCGCAGGGCCAGGAATACATCCTCGGGGCCGGCGATGCACCCCATCATTCTGTGCGTATCCTGCAATCGGGGCCAATAGGCGGAATTCGCGCTGGCCACTCCCAGCAACAGATCCGAGGCGCCGCCCAGGTATTTGGTTCCCGCTTCGATGGAAATATCCACGCCCGTCGCATGGGCGTCAAAAAGAATCGGCGTGGACCAGGTATTGTCCATGAGCACGCAGGCTCCGCGAGCATGCGCGATGGCCGCGAGGCCCGGCACATCCTGGATCTCCATGGTCAGGGAGCCGGGGGACTCCAGGTAGACGGCCACCGTGTTGTCGCGGAATGCCTGCTCGAAGTCGGCTCCGGGGTCCGGGGGGAAGTAGCTGACGGCGACGCCGAAGCGCTCGAGCAGGCCGTCGCACAAGGCGCGCACGGGGCCGTACACGGTGTCGACCACCAGCAGGTGGTCGCCGGCCCGGGCCACGCTGAGCAGCGCCGTGGTGATCGCGGCCAGGCCCGAGCCGCACAGGATGGTGCCGGCCGCGCCGGCCAGTTCGGTCCAGGCGCCCTCCAGGGCCCGGGTGCTGGGGTTGCCCTTGCGTCCGTAGGTGAATTCCCCGCGGCCGTGGACCAGGTCGTCCATGGTGTCGAACAGCACCGTGGAGCCGCGGTAGATCGGCGGGTTGACGAAGCCGTGGAAGGCCTTGCTGCGCGCGGCGTGGGTCAGGAAGGTCTGGGTGGCGGGGCGGCGCGCATCGGGGGCGCCTGCTTCGGCGGCCTGCGCGGGGCGCGGTGTGGCGAGTGCGTTGAGCATGACAGGGTTCGCAGAGGTCTGTTCGTGCAGAAATTCTGCTTGGCCCGGCCCGGAGTTTTTTGTCGGATTGGTGGTTGCGCGGAGCGGAATGCGAAAAAAAATCGCGCGTCCATGCCCATTCGAGAGAAATGCGGGCATCCACGGCGGTCGCGGCGCAACATCGGCCCGCCACCCGCGGAGCGAATGCGCACGTCGGCCGCGAACCTGCTACAATCCGCCGGATAGATTCGCACAAGGCCGTTCTTCCAAGGTCTCGTCTGCAGCCCCGCCGGCCTTCCCAGGGCCCAGTTTCGCGAGCGGCTCGCTTCAGCCCCACCCCCCGCTGATAGTTCTTGAGTGTTTCTGTCTCCGTACGCGGTTGTCGCGTCCGGAGTGCGTTTGTCCATCTTTCATTTCCAAGGAAACACCATGACTATCCAGACCGGCATCGTGAAGTGGTTCAACGACGGCAAGGGCTTCGGCTTCATCGCTCCCAGCGATGGTGGCAAGGACCTGTTCGCGCACCACAGCGAAATCCGCAACGACGGCGGCTTCCGCACCCTGGCCGAAGGCGCCAACGTGCAGTTCGAGGTCAAGAGCGGCCCCAAGGGCCCGCAGGCCACGAACATCCGCGCCGTCTGAGGGGCGCAACCCCAGGGTCGGGCCCGGCCCGACCCGCGCAAGCAAGCCTCGCAGCGATGCGAGGCTTTTTTTCGGCCGGCGCTTAACAGCCTGTTAGCGGTGGCGGTCGGCGAACACGGCCGCGCGGTACACCTCCGCGCGCGCCTGCAGCGCCAGCTGGATCGCGCGGCCGCGGTGCCCGCCGAAGCCGTCGTCGCCATTGCGCGCGGCGCGCAGCTGGGCGATCTGCGCATCGATGGCCTGCATCGCCGCGATCAGATGGGGGTGCCCGTCCAGCGGCGAGCGCGGGCGCTCGACCACCACCGGCGGGCGCTGCACGGGCGGAGCCTGCACGCAGCCGCCCAGGCCGGCGCCCGCCGCAAGCAGCAGCCAGGGCGCGGCCAGGCGCCTGCAGGCGCGGGCGCGCTCAATCACGATGGTGATCCGCGAAACGCGCGGATTCGTGGATTTCCCGGCGCGCCTGGGCCAGCAGGCGCATCGCGCGGTCTCGATGGCCGCCGAAGGCCGCCGGGCCGTTGTTGGCCACGCGCAGTTGCATCATGGCCTGGTAGGCCGCGCGGTCGGCCGCGACCAGGTGCGGATGATCATCCAGATCGGCGTAGGCGACACCCGCGGCCAGGCCCAGGCCCAGCAGGGTGGCGGCGGCGACGGCGCGGCGCAGGGCGCGCGAGGAGAAATTCGGGAGCTTGCTCATCGTGGGACCGTGTTGTTGGGAATCGGGGAATCGGAGGCGCGTTCGGGCGTTCGGGCGTTCGGGCGTTCGGGGGCTCAAGGCGCGCAGGCTCGGGGCTCAGCGGTCGTCGTCACCCCGGTGCCAGGGCCCGGGGCGATAGCCGTAGTAGCCGGGGCCGGGCACGAGCACGTAGCAGCCGCCGAGGCTGAGCAGCAGCGCGGCGGCCAGCACCGCGCCGAGCAGGCGTCGGAGTCCGCGGCGCGGGTTCATCGCCCCACCTGACGGCTGATGGCGCTCTCCTGCTGGTTCAGGCCCGCCTGTTGCGCCTTGGTGAGGTAGCCGCCGTTGCTGCGGGCCATGGAACGTTGTTCCAGGCGCGTGTTGCGTACCTGGGCGTGCAGGTTGCGCGCCTGCGCCGCCGTGAGCTCGCCTTCGTGGCGTTCGTGGCGAATGCGTGCATTCAGATGCTGGGTGCGGTCGATCACCTGGTCGCGGCGCGGATGCGCGCGCTCCCAGGAGCCGGCTGCATGGGCAGCGGGGGCGAGCGCGCCCAGCGCGAGTGCGCACAGCAGGGCCGGGGTGGGAAGGATGCGTCGGTTCATGAAGGGACTCCGCAAGGTGTGCAATCGGAACAATCTGCATGCATTGGGAGCGATAACGGGATGCATGTGCGCATCCGCGACAGGCGCCGCCGCCGAATTGCAAGAGAATGTTACGGAGTCGAGCCGGTCTTGCGCCGGCTCGCCGGCTCAGCCGCGTGCCGCGTCCGCGCGGATCATGTCCACGGCCTTCTCGGCCATCATGATCGCCGGGGCATTGGTGTTGCCCGACACCAGCGTGGGCATGGCCGAGCAATCGACCACCCGCAGGCCGCGCAGGCCGTGCACGCGCAGGCGTGCGTCGACCACGGCCAGCCGGTCCGCGCCCATGCGGCAGGTGCCGCTGGGGTGGAAGATGGTGGCGCCGTTGTCGCGGCAGAACTCGAGCAGCGAGGCGTCGTCCTCCACCTGCGGCCCCGGCTTGACCTCGCGCTTGACGTAGGGGCGCATGGCCGGCGCGCTGGCGATGGAACGCGCCGCGCGCAGCGCGGCCACGGCGGTGCGGCGGTCCAGGTCGGTGGCCAGGTAGTTGGGCTGCATCGACGGAGGCTCGAAGGGGTCGGTGCTGCGGATGCGCACCCGGCCTCGCGACTCGGGGCGCAGCTGACACACCGACAGCGTGAAACCCGAGAAGGGGTGGACCGCGCCGCCCGCCATGTCGGCCGACAGCGTGGCCACGTGGAACTGGATGTCCGGCGTGGCCGACTCCTCCGGCAGCGCGCGCATGAAACAGCCCCCCTGGTTGATGCCCACGGCCAGGGGACCGCTGCGCGCGAACAGCCACTGCAGGCCCAGGCGGGTGCGCCCGTACAGGCTGCGCAACTGATCGTTGGTGGTGATGGGGCGGGTGCACTCGAAGATCAGTCGCATCTGCAGATGATCCTGCAGGTTCTCGCCGACCCCCGGCAGGTCCACCGCCACCGGGATGCCCAGGCTGCGCAAATGCTCCGCGGGCCCGATGCCCGACAACTGCAGCAACTGCGGCGACAGCAGCGCGCCCGCGCTGAGCAGCACCTCGCCCTCGCAGCGCGCCTCGCACATGCGCCCGTGACGCATGTAGCGCACCCCCACCGCACGATCTCGCTCCAGGATCAGCGAGGTGGCCTGCGCCTGGGTGAGCACGCGCAGGTTGGGGCGCGAGCGTGCCGGCGCGAGGTAGGCCTTGGCGGCGCTGCAACGCCAGCCGCGCCAGGTGGTGAGCTGGTAGTAGCCGGCCCCTTCCTGGCGCGCGCCGTTGAAGTCCTCCGTACGCGGCACGCCCTGTTGCGCCGCGCCCTCGATGAAGGCCTCGATCAGTTCGTGGCGCGCACCGACGTCGGAGACCTTGAGCGGGCCGCTGCCGCCGTGATAGGTGCTGGCTCCGCGCTGGTTGTGCTCGCTCCGGATGAAGTACGGCAACACCTGGTCGTAGCCCCAACCTTCGTTGCCCAGTTTCGCCCAATGCTCGTAGTCTTCCCGCTGGCCACGGATGTAGATCAGGCCGTTGATCGAACTCGATCCCCCCAGGGTCTTGCCCCGCGGCCAGTAGATGCGCCGCCCGTTCATGTTCGGGTCGGGGTCGGTGTGGAAGCACCAGTTGTAGCGCTTGCTCCACATGGTCTTGCCGTAGCCGATGGGCAGGTGGATCCAGAAGGAGCGGTCGGCCGGTCCGGCCTCGAGCAACAGCACCCGCGTGTGGGGATCCTCGCTCAGCCTGCCCGCCAGCGTCGAGCCCGCGGAACCCGCGCCTACTACGATGTAGTCGAACTGCTCAGCCATCCACCCGCTCCTCGATGCCTTGTTGTGGGCCCGCCCGCGAAGGGAGCACGCCGGATCTCGCCAGACCCTCTGGTTGGCATGGTAGTTTGGTTAAAAGTGGAACGCAACGTTTCAAAAACACTTTTTCGACATGTCCGAGACAACTGTCATTTCCGCACGCTCCGCCCAGGCCCAGGAAGGCTCCGACAGCGGCTCCACGAGTTCGTCGGCCGAGCGCAGCCTGCGCCTGCTGTCCTTCATCGCGGATGCGGGGCGTGCCCTCAGCCTGGCCGAGCTGGCGCAGGCGCTGGGCCTGCCCAAGGCCACGGCCCATCGCCTGTGCAACCAGTTGCTGGAACTGGGCTACATCGTGCGGGACATCGACGAGCGCCACTTCGCCGTGGGCCCGGCGCTGCGCAAGCTGGCCTTCGACTCCCTGTCGCACTCGACGGTGCGCGGACTGCGCCACGCCGTGCTCACGGACCTGGTCGAGCGCGTGGGCGAGACCTGCAACTTCACCACCCTGGACGGCGTGGAGGTGATGTACCTCGACCGCGTGGAGGCGCCGTGGCCCTGGCGCCTGACCCTCGACGTGGGCGTGCACGTCCCCTTGCATTGCACCGCCAGCGGCAAGTTGTTCCTGGCCTCCATGAGCCGCGAGCGTCGTGCGCGGGTGCTGGGCCAGCTCACCCTGCGTTCCCTCACTCCCAACACCCTGACCGATGCCGCGGCCTTGCGCGGGGACTGCGAACGCATCGCCGAGCGGGGCTACTCGGTGGACAACGAGGAGTTCATTCCCGGCCTCGTCGCCGTGGCCGTGCCGGTGCGCGACCGCTCCGGCGAGACCCGCGCGGCCATGGCCGTGCACGCGCCGGTGGCCCGCATGTCCCTGGCGCAGATGCTGGAGCATCTGCCCGCGCTGCAGGAAGCCGCCGCGCGCATGACCGAGTTGCTTTGAAGGGTTTTCGGGACGGATGAGACGACTTTCGACAGGGGATTGCTGCGTTGCGGCATTTTTCGGGACCCTGGCGTCTAGGGATTACCCTATGATTCGGGTAAACCATGAGGCACATCATGCAAACCCGTTCCGCAAGCCCCCTGTTTCCCCGTCCCGCCCAGGCCTGCGCGCCCGCGGCATCGATTCCCCTGCGCCGCGGCGTGTGGCTGCCGGATGCCCCGCGCGGCAACGCCGGGCAGGCGCTGCGCCCGGCCAGCGTCACCGGCCAGCCGGTGCGCGAGGCCCTGCGCGCGCTGCTGGCGATGCTGCAGCGCGCACGTGCGCTGAACTCCCGCACCCTGTAGGCCCGGCCTCGGACCGGCGGGCGCCGGTCCCATGCGGCCTGCAGCCGATAATGCAGGCATGCACACCCTGTTGATCGACACCGCCGCGCTGGACGCCGAGGCCTGGGGCCAGGCCGTGCAGGGCGGCGCCCTTCCACGACTGCTGCGCGCCTTGCGCATGGCCCATGTCGCGACCCGCGAGCCCCTGCGCGAAGACGCGCAGGCCGCGTGGCTGAGCCCCGCCGAGCGCTGGATGCGCCGAGCGCTCGGGCTGGACGAGCCGGAAGTGCAAGCTCACGAGAAAACGCAGGGCCGCCCCGAGTTTTCTCGACCCCCACGGGGGGCGAGCTCGGAGCAGCCCGGCCCTGGGGGTTCTCACGAGCAACAGGCCCCCTGGGGGGCGCTGGCCGCGGCCGGAGCGGGCCTGCAGCCGGGCGCGCGGGCCTGGGCGCTGGCCTTGCCCGCGCATCTCGTGCTCGGGCGCGACAGCCTGCAACTGGCCGATCCGGCGCAACTCGCGCTCGACGCCCAACACGCGCAGGCCCTGCTGCAGGCCGTGCTGCCCCTGCTCCAGGAGGCGTCCTGGGACATGCACGCGTCGCACCCGGGTTGCTGGCTTGTGTCCCACCCTTCGCTGGAACAGGTGCTCACGGCGGACCCGCTGCGCGCGGTCGGCCGCAATGCGGCCAGCTGGATGCCGGGCGGCCCGGCCGCCGCACCCTGGCGCCGCCTGCTCACCGAAATCCAGATGGTGTGGGCCTCCCATCCGGTGAACGAGGCCCGGCGCGCCGCCGGGCTGCCGGAGGTGAACACCCTGTGGCTGCACGGCTGCGGGGTGCTGCCCACGGCGCCCAGCAATCCCTTCCTGCTGGACGAGTCCGAGCGCGCGGCCTGGCGCGAAGCCGGCTGCGCATGGCTGGGCGCATTGGCCGACGGGCTTCCCGCCTTGAGCGCGTCGCGCCATCCGCATTCCCTGCACGTGCTGCAATTGCGCAGCCACGATGCGCTGCGAGCGCCGCAGGCCTGCGCGGAACTCGATGAACAGGCGGCCGGGCGCCTGAGCGCCGCGCTGCGCGAACATGCGGCGGTGCGCCTGGTCCTGGCCGGTTCCCGCTCCTGGGTGGACCTGGAACTGCGCGCCTCGCGCTCCTGGCATTTCTGGCGCGACGCCGCGGCGCGCGGCTGGCTGGACCCCCTGTGAGGGCGGGGCCCCGAAACCCGAGGTCCCCAACCCGACGCTTCCTTCCCGACCCGGCATGCGCTTCATCCTTCGCGACCCCTCTCCCCGCAACGTCCACCGCCTGCAAAGCGCCGGCCTGCATCCGCTGCTGGCCCGGCTGCTGGCCGGGCGCGGCGTGAGCGAGCCCGAGCAGGCGCAGCCTCAGATGAATTCGCTGCTGTCGCCGGCCTTGCTGCTGCATGCCGACGCCGCGGCGCGCGCGCTGGCCGACGCCATCGCGGGGGGCGAGAGCCTGTGCGTGGTGGCCGACTACGACTGCGACGGCGCCACCGCCTGCGCGGTCGCCTTGCGCGGGCTGCGCATGCTGGGCGCGCGGGTGGATTACGTGGTGCCCAACCGTTTCACCACCGGCTACGGCCTTTCGCCCGCCGTGGTGGACCTGGTCGCGCAGCGCCCGCAGGGGCGTCCGCACTGGATCATCACCGTCGACAACGGCATCGCCAGCATCGACGGCGTGCGTCGCGCCCACGAGCTGGGCATGCGCGTGCTGATCACCGACCACCACCTGCCGGCGGCGCAGCTTCCGCAAGCGGACGTGATCGTCAACCCCAACCAGCCCGGCTGCCCTTTCCCGAGCAAGAACCTGGCCGGCGTGGGGGTGATGTTCTACGTGCTGCTGGCCCTGCGGGCCGAGTTGCGCGGCCGTGGCGCCTTCGACGCGGCCAGCCAGCCCCGCCTGGACAGCCTGCTGGACCTGGTGGCCCTGGGCACCGTGGCCGACGTGGTGCGCCTGGACGCCAACAACCGCCTGCTGGTGGCCCAGGGGCTGCGGCGCATGCGCGAAGGGCGATTGCAGCCTGGGCTGCGCGCGCTGTTCGCCGCCACCGGGCGCGAGCCCGCGCGCGCGGCCTGCTTCGACCTGGGCTTCGCGCTCGGCCCGCGCATCAACGCGGCGGGGCGCCTGGCCGACATGACGGTGGGCATCGAGTGCCTGAGCACCGACGATCCCGAGCAGGCACTGCAACTGGCGCACAGCCTGGACGCCATCAACCGCGAGCGCCGGGGCATCGAGCAACGCATGCGCGAGCAGGCCCAGGAGGCGCTGCAGACCCTGCAGGCCGCGCCGGAGGGCGGGCGCCGCGCCAGCATCTGCCTGTACTCCCCCGAATGGCACGAGGGCGTGGTGGGTATCGTGGCCGGCAGGCTCAAGGAACTCCATCATCGCCCCACCTTCGTGTTCGCCCCCGGAGGCGACGGGCTGCTGCGCGGCTCGGGGCGCGCCATCCCGGGTTTTCACCTGCGCGACGCCCTGGACCTGATGTCCAAGCGCGAGCCCGGCCTGCTGCTGCGTTTCGGGGGGCACGCCGCGGCTTCCGGGTGCAGCATCGCGGCCGACGGCTTCGAGCGCTTCGCCGCGGCCTTCGAGGCCGTGGCCGCGCAATGGCTGTCCCCCGAGTTGCTCGCGCGCCAGCTGGAGGTGGACGGCGAGCTCGAGGCCGAATGGTTCGACGTGGAGGTGGCCTCGCTGCTGCAGGAGCAGGTCTGGGGCCAGGGATTCGCGCCGCCCGTGTTCGCCAGCGACATCGAGGTGGTGCAGCAAAGCCAGTTCGGCAACGGTCATCTGCGCGCCCGCGTGCGCCCCGTCGGGCAGCGAGGCTCCGCGCTGCGCGAGCTGGTGGCGT
The DNA here is from genome assembly GCA_021808525.1 of Pseudomonadota bacterium. GTDB lineage: Bacteria > Pseudomonadota > Gammaproteobacteria > Burkholderiales > Burkholderiaceae_C > Thiomonas_A. The sequence goes on along the minus strand of JAKBBK010000007.1, from coordinate 44,352 downwards.
GGAATCGCAGCGAGTTCCTGCCGGAGCGCTCCCGCGTGGCCTGGCGCCTGGAGGCCAACACCTGGCAGGGGCGCAGCAGCGCGCGCATGGTGCTGGAGGCGCTCGAGCAGGCCTGATCCCCGTCAGGCCGGTGGCGTCGGGCGCAGCCGCCGTCGCCCGGGGCAGGCTATGCTGTGCGCCATGCAAGCGCCCGCGCATTCAACGTCGAAGTCCGAGCCCGCCGCCTGGGACGTGCCGGGCGCGGCCGGCTGGCGCGCCGTGCTCGAGGCGATGAGCCTGGGCGTGATGATCGCCGACGCACGCGAGGGGGATTTCCCGCTGCTGTACGTGAACCCCGCCTATTGCCGGCTCATCGGCACCAGCGCGGAGCATGCGCTGGGCGCGCGCGCCCGCTTCCTGCAGGGCGAGGCGGGCGAGCAGCCGGCCCTGCAGGAAGTACGCGCCGCGCTGGCCGAGGCGCGCTCCTGCCAGGTGGAGCTGTGCAACCGGGGCGGCGACGGCAGCGAGACCTGGGTCTCGCTGCAACTGTCTCCGTTGCCGGCGGGAGGCTCCGCGCGCGCCCGCCCGCGCTACTACCTGGGCCTGCTCGAGGACGTCACGCGGCGCCGCGAGCAGCAGCGCGAGCACGAGACCACGCAGGGCCTGTACCGAGCGCTGCTGGCCGAGGAGGAGCTGGTGCTTTCGGCCGGCGACCTGGGTGACATGCTGCAAAGGGCCTGCGAGCGCCTGGCCGACTCCGGCTTGTTCCAGGCCGTGCTGATCGGGCGCGCCGGGCAGCAGGGTTTCGTGGACCTGCTGGCCCAGGCCGGCAGCGCGCATGTCGGCGAGGACTGGTACCGACCCAATGTGCTGGGGGATCAGTCCGAGCGCAGCCTGGCCGCGCGTGCCTGGAACAGCCGCACGCTGCAGTACAGCAACGATTACCTGGCCGACGTCGGGCTGGGGCAGTACCGCGAGAGCCTGCGGCGCCTGGGCATGCGCGCGGTGGCCATGGTGCCGATTCCGCGCGGCGGCCATCGCTGGGCGCTGCTCGGCGTGGCGTCCGGGCGCGCGGGGGTGTTCACCCCCGCCGTGCTGGAATTGCTGGAGCGGGTCGCGCGCCTGCTCGGGCACGCGCTGGACGCCTTCGACCTGCGTCGCCGCCTGCAGCAGGAGCACCACCACATCTCCTGGCTGGCCGAGCACGATCCGCTGACCGGCCTGCTCAATCGCCGCGGCCTGCGCTCGCGCCTGCAGGATCTGCTGGCCCAGGCCGATGCGCAGGGTGGTTTCGTCGCCGTGGGCATCCTGGACTTCGACGACTTCAAGCAGATCAACGACAACCACGGGCACGCCGCCGGCGACGCCTTGCTGCGCACCGTGGCGGCGCGCCTGGTCGAGGCCGTGCGCTCCTCCGACATGGTGGCGCGCCTGGGCGGCGACGAGATCGTGCTGGTCATGCAGGGCATGGTGGCGCGCGAGGACCTGGAGCCCATGCTCACGCGCATTCGCCAGTGCATCGTCGAGCCGGTGACCCTGCCTCCCGGGGACAGCGTGCTGCAGATCCGCGCCAGCCTGGGCCTGACCGTCTACCCCGAGGATTCGAGCGACCCCGACGAGTTGCTGCGCCACGCCGACCAGGCGCTGTACGCGATCAAGCGCCAGCCACGCGGCAGCGATGCGCCCTTCTGGCGCCTGTACCAGCCCGAGGTGGACCGCGACCACTACCAGCACCTGCGCCTGGTGCGCGAGCGTTTCGGCCATGGCGGGCTGCGCGTGCACTACCAGCCGGTGGTGGACATGAACAGTTCCCGCGTGGTCGAGGTGGAGGCGTTGGCGCGACTGGACGACGGCCACGGGCGCCTGATCGGGCCGCTGGACTTCATCCACCAGCTCGGACGCGACGGCCTGGTGGCGATGACCGTGGCCGTGCTGCGCCAGGCCGCCGAGGACGCGCTGCGCTGGCAGCGTGAATGCGGCGCCGAGCTCACCGTGGCGGTCAACATCGATCCTCTGCTGCTGGCCTCCGGCGAGGCGCTGGACACGGTTCGCGAGGTGGCCGCCAGCAGCGGCCTGCCGCCGCAGCGCATGGTGCTGGAACTGCTCGAGCACAACGACTTTCTCTCCTTCGCCAGCGCGCAGGACACGCTGAGCGCGCTGCGCGCCTTCGGCTGTCGCATCGCGCTGGACGATGTGGGCAGTGCCTACTCCTCGCTGCTGCGGGTGAAGGAACTGCCCATCGACATCATCAAGCTGGACCAGGGCTTCATCCGCGGCCTGGCCGACAACCCGCAGGACCTGCGCTTCGTGCAGAGCCTGGCCCAGCTGGCGCGCGGCCTGGGGGTGGATTTCGTGGCCGAGGGGGCGGAGACGCCCGACATCGTCGATGCCCTGCGCGCGTTGCGCGTGCCGCAGGCCCAGGGCTGGGGCATCGCCCGCCCCATGCCCGCGCCGGAATTCGAGACCTGGCTGGCCGGCTGGCAGCCGCGGCGCGCGCCGCGCCAGGCCGGGCTGCTCAGCTGCGTGGCCGAGCAACTGGTGGCGCTGGACACCGACCTGCTGATCGCGCGTCACTATCCGGAGCCCAAGCCGCCGCTGATCATGAGCCGCGAGCCCTCCGAAGGCCCGGTGGGGCGCTGGCTGCGGGCCTCGGGCCTGGGCGCGCAGCACCCGCTGTCCATGGCCTACGCCGAGTTGTACGCGATGTTCCGCGACTGGATGGCCGCCGGCCCCGACGCCGACGACGCCATGGCCCAGTCGGCGCTGGACCATCTGCTGCGCTGCGCCGGCGATTACCTGCGCGCGCAGGCCTGATCGGGCCTGATCAGGCCTGCGTGGCCTCGTGCAGCATGCCGTGCTGCAGGTGCAGCGCGCGGCCGCAGCGCGCGGCCAGGGCCGCGTCGTGCGTGACCAGCACCATCGCGCTGCCATGCTCGCGCGCCATGGTCTCGATCAGGCGGAACACCACGTCGGCGGACTCGGCATCGAGGTTGCCGGTCGGCTCGTCGGCCAGCAGCAGCGCCGGCTGGGTGACCAGCGCGCGCGCCAGGGCCACGCGCTGGCGCTCGCCCCCGGAGAGCTCGGCCGGGCGGTGGCGCAGGCGCGAGGCCAGGCCCACCTGCTCCAGCAGCGCGCTCGCCCGCTGCTGCGCCTGCGCGGCCGCGACGCGGCGAATGCGCAGGGGCATCATCACGTTGTCCAGGGCGCTGAACTCGGGCAGCAGGTGGTGGAACTGGTACACGAATCCGACATGCCGGTTGCGCCACTGGCCCTGCTGCGCCGGCGACATGCCGGCCCAGCTCGCGCCGCAGACCTCGATGTGTCCGGCGTCCGCCAGGTCGAGTCCGCCCAGCAGGTGCAGCAGGGTGCTCTTGCCGGAGCCCGAGGCCCCCGTGATGGCCAGCGACTGGCCCGCCTGCAGGCGCAGCGAGGCGCCGGCCAGCACTTCCACGGTCTGCGGTCCGCCGGCGTAGCGCTTGCGCACGTCGCGCGCCTCCAGCACGTATTGCGCGCTGCCATTCATGCATTGCCCTCCGGAGCAAGTTGCGGTCGGTATTCCGGCACCAGGGACGCCAGCAGCTGCTTCACCGCCGCGGCTTCGGGCTCCTCGCCGCCGATGGCGATGCGCCGTTGCAGTTCCTCGAGGTCCACGCGCGGCCCCTCTACGTCGCTGTGGCGCGCCACGCGCAGCTTCGGGTGCGGCGTGGGCAGCGTGGTCTCGTCGTCGGCCAGCAGTTCCTCGTACAGTTTCTCGCCCGGACGAAGTCCCGTGAACACCACGGGGATTTCGTCCTCGTCGCGCCCGGACAGCCGGATCATCAGCCGAGCCAGCTCGACGATGCGCACCGGCTCGCCCATGTCGAGCACGTAGATCTGGCCGCTGTCGCCCATCAGCGCGGCCTGCAGCACCAGCTGCGCGGCCTCGGGGATGGTCATGAAATAGCGCACGATGTCCGGGTGGGTGACCGTGACCGGACCGCCGGCGGCGATCTGCTGCGCGAAGCGCGGCACCACGCTGCCGCTGGAGCCCAGCACATTGCCGAATCGCACCGCCACCATGCGCGTGCCGGGATGCTCGTGCGCCAGCACCTGCAGCGCGCGCTCGGCCAGGCGCTTGCTGGCGCCCATCACATTGGTCGGGTTCACCGCCTTGTCGGTGGACACGAGCACGAAGCGCCGCGCCCCGCTGAGCGCGGCGGCGCGCGCCGAGTGGATGGTGCCCAGCACATTGGTGCGCAGCGCCTCGATCGCGTTGTCCTGCTCCATCAGCGGCACATGCTTGTAGGCCGCGGCGTGGAACACCACGGCCGGGCGCTGGCGCTCGAACAGCACGCGCAGGCGCGTGGCGTCGCGCACGTTGGCGGTGAGGAACACGGCCGGCATGTCCGGGTGGCGCGCGCGCAGCTCCTGCTCGAGCTGGTAGATGGCGAACTCGGACATGTCCAGGCACACCAGCCGGCCGACCCCGAAGCGCGCGATCTGGCGGCACAGTTCCGAACCGATGGAGCCGCCCGCGCCGGTCACCAGCACGCATTGGCCGGCCAGCAGGTCCGACAGGCCGCGCACGTCGAGCTGCACCGCGGCGCGACCCAGCAGGTCATCGAGCTCCAGGTTGCGCGGCACCGCCGAGGCCGCGCCCTGCTGCAGCCAGTCGTCGGCGCGCGGCAGCGTGAGCAGCGCCAGGCGGGCTCCACTGGCCTTTTCGAGCAGCAGCCGGCGCGTGGCCGAGCCGGCGCTGCCCGCCACCAGCGCATGCTGGGCGCCGAATTCGCGCGCCACCTCGGCCAGCGCGCGCGGCGGGCCGAGCACGGGAATGTCCTGCAGGCGCGCGCCGGCTTCCGCCTCCAGCGGGCTGTACACCGCCACCGCCCGCCACAGGCGCGTGGCGCGCAGGCTTTGCAAGGCGGGCGCCGCGTCGTCCACGCTGCCCAGCAGCAGCAGCGGCCTGGCCTCTCCCGGAGCGCCGCGGTGGCTGCGCTCGGCGAGCTGGCGCTGCGCCAGGCGCAGCGCCAGCAGCGCGCCGCCCGCCAGCAGCGGATGGATGAGCACGATGGAGCGCGGGAAATTGGGCACGCGGATGACCAGCAGCAGAGCCGCCAGCGCCAGCGCGGCCACCGCGCAGGCGCGCACCAGGCGCCATACGTCGGGCAGGCTGGCGTGGCGCCAGGCGCTGCGGTAGATGCCGAACCATCCCAGCGCCGCGCCCCAGGCCAGCACCGCCATGGGCAGCGTGACGGCCACGATGTGCATGACATTGGCCGGCGCGTTGTTGCGCAGCAGGCTGAACCGGAACACGAAGGCCGCGACCCAGGCCAGCGCGACCAGTTCCGCGTCCAGCACGGCCGCCGCCCCGGTGCGACGCCAGGCATCCCCCAGCCGGCTCATCGCGAGCCACCGGCGACGAGTTGCAGGCCGCGCAGCAGCAGCTCGCACACATGGGCCAGTTGCGTATCGTCCATGTTGGAGCCCGAGGGCAGGCACACGCCGCCCTCGAACAGGGCCCGCGATACGTCCTCGCCCGGCGCATGCGGGAAGTAGCGGCTGCCGGCGTACAGCGGCTGCAGGTGCATGGGCTTCCACACCGGGCGCGCCTCGACGTTGTGGCGCTCGAGGAAATCGAGCAGCGCGTCGCGGCGCCGCGAGGCCTCGGGCAGGTCCAGCGTGAAGGCCGACAGCCAGCGCGTGCCCACGTGGCCTTGCGGCTCGACCATCCAGCGCAGCCCCTGGACGGCGGCGAGTTCGCGCGCGTAGAACGCGAAGATCTCGCGGCGCCGGCGCACGCGCTGGTCGAGCACGCGCAGCTGGCCGCGGCCGATGCCCGCCAGCACGTTGCTGAGCCGGTAGTTGTAGCCGTCCTCCACGTGTTCGTAGTGCCGCGCCGGCTCGCGGGCCTGGGTCGACAGCTTGCGCGCATGCGCGATCAGGCCCGGGTCCTCGCCCACCAGCATGCCGCCGCCGGAGGTGGTGATGATCTTGTTGCCGTTGAAGGAGAACAGCGCCAGGCGCCCGAAACTGCCACTGGCGCGCCCGCCCAGGGTCGCTCCCAGCGACTCCGCGGCATCCTCCAGCATGGGCACGCCGGCCTCGTCGAGCAGCGGAATCAACTCGTCCATGCGCGCGCTCTGGCCGTACAGGTTCACCACCACCGCGGCCTTGGGCCGCAGGCCTTCGGCCCCGAGCTGCGACAGCGCCGTGCGCAAGGCCTCGGGCGACATGCTCCAGCCCTCGGGCTCGGAGTCGACGAACACCGGGACCGCACCGAGCTGGCGAATGGGATTGGCGCTGGCCACGAAGGTCAGGCTGGAACACAGCACCGCGTCGCCGGGACCCACGCCGAGCAGGCGCAGGCCCAGGTGCAATGCCGCGGTGCCGGAGCTGGTGGCCGCCGCGTGGCCCACGCCGACGTAGTCGGCCAGCTCGCGCTCGAAGGCGTCCACATGCGGGCCCAGCGGCGCGATCCAGTTGGATTCGAAGGCCTCGCGCACCAGCGAGGCCTCGTCGTCCCCCAGGTGCGGCGCCGACAGGTAGGTGCGTCGCGAGAGTTCGCGCCGAGTGACCAGGTCCACCACCCGCCCGTCGTCGTCGAGTACCGGAACGTGGTCGATGCGCCGCGCGTCCATGAGCTGCAGCACGTCGTGCATGGAGGCGCCGAGCCCCACGGTCTGCGCCGGCCCGCCGGGCAGCGAGCCCAGCGCCGCCCGCGGCGAGGCCCCGGCCAGCGTGGCCCGGCGCAGGTCGCCGTCGGTGATGGTGCGCAACAGGCGCCGCGAGGCGTCGACCACCAGCAGCACGCCCTGGGCGGTGGCGTCCAGGCGCGACATGGCCTGCAGCAGCGAGGTGTCGGGCGCGACCAGCAGGGATTCGAAACGTTGGGGACTCATGGCCGGAAGGAGGAGGGCACGGAGGTTTCAGACGGGGGCGCGATGCAAGGGCCGCGCCGGAACGCCGGCCCAGCGCTCGGAGTCGGGAAGGTCCCGCAGGGCCACCGCGCCGGCGCCCAGCACGCTGTTGTCGCCCACGCGCAAGCCGGGCAGCAGGCTGCAGCCCGAGCCCAGCAGCGCGCCGGCGCCCACGCGCGCCGCGCCGCCCAGGCGCGCACCCGGCGCCACGTGGGCCCAGGCCCCCACCGTGCAGTCGTGGTCCACCACCGCCGTGTGGTTGACGATCACCCCTTCACCCAGCAGCGCCAGCGGGCCGACCACGCAATGCGCGGCCAGCAGGCAGCCCGGCCCGAGCTGGGCGCTGGGCGACAGCGCGGCCAGCGGGTGCACCACGCTGGCCAGGAAGGCCGCGCGCGCCTCGTCGAGCAGCAGCGAGCGTGCCTCGCGCCGACGCGAGGCGTTGTCCCCGATGGCCACATGCAGACCCCAGGGGCGCGGCAGTTCACGCAAGGCGCCCGGAGCCAGCACCCGCAGGCCGGGCAGCAGCTCGCTGCCCCACAGTTGCTCGCGCCGGTCGCAGGCCAGCACCGCGCTCCAGGCCCTGCTGGCCAGCGCGGCATCGGCGGCCACGCGGCCGTGGCCGCCGGCGCCGAACACCACCAGCACCGGCGCGTCGCCCGGCGCGGCGGCGGGGGCGCGGAGGGAAGGGAAGGAGGCGGTCACGGCGGGTTTCAGTAGGCCAGGGTCTTGTTCAACAGGCCCGGGTGCAGATCGATGTCGGCGAGCAGTCGCGCGATGCGCTCGCCGGCATGGCCGTCGCCGTAGACATTATGCGCGGAGGGGCGCGGCGCGCGGAGCAGGTGCGCCAGCGCCTCGGCGATGTCCGCGGCCCGCGCCCGCGCGTGCAGGACCCCGGGGTTGCGTTCGCGCAGGTGCTGGCGCAGCCCCACGTCCAGCACCGGCGTGCCGAAACTCGCCGCCTCGATGATGCCCGAGGAGGAATTGCCCGCCAGCGCCCGGGCGTGGGCCAGCGCGTCCAGGTACCGGGCCCGCGGCAGATGGGTGATGCGGTGCCAGCCCGGCCCGGGAGCCCGCAGCGCGGCCTCGATATGCGCCGAGCCGGCATCCGCGTTCGGAGCCAGCCAGAGTACCTCGAAATCCCGCCCGCCCCCGGCCGCGCGCAGGCCGGCGAGCAGCTCGCGGGTCTGCTCCCCGGCCTGGGAGGCCTGTTGCACCACCGGGTGGAACACCACCAGCACGAATTCCCGCGCCGGGTCGATGCCCAGTGCCCGCAGGGTCTGCTCGCGGGGAGCGAGCGCGTGCCGGGCGATGTCGTCCAGCCCCGGGGCGCCCACCACGAACACCCGCTCGGGGGGCTCGCCCATGGCGAGCAGGCGCTCGCGCGATTCGGCCGTGGCCGCGAAATGGTAGGTCGCCAGCTTGGAGATGGCGTGGCGCATCGGCTCGTCCACGGTGCCCGAGCGCTCGCCCCCGTGCAGGTGCACCACGGGAACCCCCAAATGCAGCGCGGCCGTGGCACCGGCCAGCATCTCCCCGCGGTCGCCCAGCAGCAGCAGGGCGTCGCAGGGTTCGCGCTGCAGTTCCGCCGTCACGCCCAGCAGGGTCTGCGCCACCGCGCGCGCCATGCCCGCGCCGTCGCGCGCTGCGACGTCGGTCGCGATGCGCGCGGCGATGGGCAGGCCGCTGGATTCGATTTCGTCCACCGTGTGCCCGAACTCGGGGCACAGGTGCATGCCCGTCACCGCCAGGCGCAGACGCAGGCGCGGGTGCGCCGCGATGCGCCGCAGGCAGGCTCGCATCAACCCGAAGTCGGCACGGGTGCCGCTGAGGTAGAGGATGCGCCGGGGCTCAGGCATGGTCGTCGACATCGTCGTCCGCGCCGTCCGGGTCCTCGCGCACGGCGTGCAGGTCGTCCCAGGCCAGCAGTTGCCCGGCGGCGACGTCGCGGCGCAGGCGGCGCCCGATCAGCGCGTCGAGTTCGCGCGGGGCGATGCCGTGGCCCGGACGCCGCAGCTGCAGGTGCTCGAGCGCGAGTTCACTGCCCGCGCGCAGCGCGCAGGCCAGCACCACGCTGCGCCGCGCCACCTGGCGCACGTCCATCTCCTGCTCCCGCGGGGCCTTGATGCCGTCGCCCAGCATGTCCTGCAGGCGCCGTATGTCGCGCACCAGGGCGGCGAACTCGGCGGCCTCGCTGGAGGCGGCATGGTCGGGGCCGGGCAGCCGGCGGTCCAGCGTGATGTGCTTCTCGATCACCACGGCCCCCAGGGCCACCGAGGCCAGCGCCGCGGTGTTGCCCAGGCTGTGGTCCGAATAGCCCACCGGCATGCCGCAGACCTGGCCCAGCTGGCGCAGCGCCAGCAGGTTCAGCGCCTCGTCGGGGGCCGGGTAGGCCGACGTGCAATGCAGCAGCACCAGCGGCGCGGCTAACGGTTGCGCGGGGCGCGGGGCGCTGCCGCGCAGCCAGACCTCGCGCACCCACTCCACCGCCTCGCGCACCTCGTCCAGCGTGGCCATGCCCGTGGACATCAGCAGGGGCAGGCGCGCCTGCGCCGCCTTGCGCAGCAGCGGGCGGTTGGTGATCTCTCCCGAAGGCAGCTTGAGCCGGCGCACGCCGAGCTCGACCAGCTGGTCCACCGCCTGCTCCGAAAACGGCGTGGACATGAACTCGATGCCGCGCTCCCGGCAGCGCGCCGCGACGGCCTGGAACTGCTCGTGGCTCAGCTCCAGCGCGCGCAGCATCGCCAGCTGATCGTCGTGGCCCGTCTGCTGCTTCTGGTAGCTGGCCGTGGCGGCCCCGGGGGTGGCCAGGTCCTCGGCGCGAAAGGTCTGGAACTTGACCGCGTCGGCGCCCGCCGCGGCCGCGGCGTCCACCAGGCCCAGCGCCAGGTCCAGGCGGCCGTTGTGGTTGACCCCGGCCTCCGCGATGACGAACACATGGGGCCGGTTCATGGTGAGGGGGATCCTTCGGGTACGGCGCGTTCGGCCGCCGCGAAATCCTCGGCGGTATCGATGTCCACCGAGCGCGATGCGGGCATGATATGGGCGGCCACGCGCACGCTCCACATGCCCTCGCGTGCCGCCTGCGACAACGCGGCGCGGCGCCACACGTAGATGGAACCGTTGAGGGCCCACACCGGTGGCGCCGCCTGGCGCGTGGCCAGCCCGCCGCCCTTGCTCACCAGCACGCTGCCGTCGCCCTGCAGCTCGACCAGGTTGAAATACGGGTTGAAGCCGCTGTCGTAGGCGGTGAGTACCAGGCCGGGCTGGTCGGGCTCCTCGGCGCGCCGCAGGCAGGCGTCGAGGTCCTGCGGGATGCGCAGCGGGGAGGTGGGCTGCAGGTCGACCACGCGGTCGTAGGCACGGCCCTGTTCGCGCTGCAGGAATTGCAGCAGATGCTCGATCACCGGAAGCTTGGGGCTGTCGTCGCGCGCCAGCTCCGGAGGGCGCAGGTAGGGTACCTCGGCGCCCGCCTCGCGCGCCACCCGGGCGATGCGCTCGTCGTCGGTGGACACGCACACCGCGTCGATGGCCGGGTGCTCCAGCGCGAAGGCGATGCTGTGCACGATCAGCGGGCGCCCGCGCAGCGGGCGGATGTTCTTGCCGGGCAGGCCCTTGCTGCCGCCGCGGGCACAGATGGTGGCGATGGTCTTCATGATCCCGGGTTCAGGAGTCGTTCGGCCTGGTCGGCGACCGCCGGCGCGGCGGCCGCCGGTCGGGCCCAGGCGGTGGGCCCAGGGGGCTTCGCCAGGGTCTCGTCCAGCGCGCGCGGCAGATCTTCCAGGCTGGCCACCCCGCGCGCCACGCCCAGGCTGGCGTAGTCCAGCCCGCGCAGGGCCCCGGGCGAGCATTGCAGCGAGAGCACAGGGCGAGCGGCCACGGCCGCCTGCAGGCCCACGGTGGTGGTCTGCACCACCACGGCATCGGCCGCGAGCACCAGGGGCTCGATGGCTTCGTCCGCGGGAACGCTGAAATGCACCTGCGCCGTGTCCGGCGCGCGCCGTGCCCGGTGCCAGTGGTTCGGATGGTGGCGCACCACCAGCGAGGCCTCGGGGCGCTGTTCCACCCAGGCCCGGGCACTGGCCTCCATGGCCAGCGCCAGCGCATCCCCGGCCGGCCACGGCGAGCCCGGATGTGCCTGCGCCTCGGGCTGCGTGGCCACCAGCACCAGCCGGCCGGGTTCGCGCCCCCAGCGCTGTGCCCAGCGCCGGCGCAGGGCGCCGGCCTGCTCGTGCAGCCGCGGCTCCTGCAGGGCGTCGAAGGCCGGGTTGCCGGTGACCACGATGCGCTCGGCCTCCCAGCCCGCGGCCAGCAGGTTGTCGCGCACGGCGTCGGCCAGCACGCACACGCGGTCCGGCCGCTGGCGCCGCGCCGCGAAGGGATCGCCGGGCTGGGCGAACAGGTCCAGCAGCGCCAGGCTGGGGATGCCCAGGGCCTGCGCGGCCTCCAGCGCCGCCTGCTCGCTGCGCGGCGAATTGGTCGTGAGCAGCAACTCCGGGCGCAGCGCGCGCAACACCCGTTCCAGGAACTCGCGGGGGTGGAAGCCGTGGCGCCCGCGCTCGGCCAGCACTCGCGCCGCCTCCTGCTCGCCCAGCTGGCGCCGCAGCGACCAGGCGTTGATCCCCAGGTAGGCCACGGTCTCGGAAGGCGCGATGTCGGGATGGCTGTTGCCGGCTTGCAGCTCGCGGCCCAGGCGCAGCGCCTGTTCGCGCTCCTGCGGCTCCAGCAGTGTCAGCAGCGATTCGTAGCCCAGGCTGTCCCAGCCCGCCGCGCGGGCGGCGCGCCGGGCCGTGGTCAGCGCCAGGAACTGGATGTTCCAGTGGGGATGCCTGCGCCGCAGCTCGCCCAGCACGGGCAGCAGCATGGCCACGTGGCCGCCGCCATAGGCCACCGCCAGCAGGCGTCGGGCCGGGTTCATGCCGGGTCGAGCTCCGGCTGGAAGCGCCGCGCCCAGATCTCCAGCGCCGCCAGCGCGCGCAACTCGCGGGTGTGGTTGGCGCTGCCCTCCACATGCTGCTCGAACAACTGGCGCAGGCGCGCCGGCTGGAACAGCCGCGCGGCCAGCGCGTCCTCGGCGAACAGCAGCTCGTGCAGCCAGGCCTTGCGCGGCCCGCGGAACCATTCACCGATGGGCACCGTGAACATCTGCTTGCGGCGCATCGCCAGCTCCTCGCCGATCAGCGGCTGCACCGCGCGCTTGAACCAGTGCTTCTTGTCGCCGTCGACCAGCTTGGTGGTGCCGGGGCTGCGAAAGGCCAGTTCCATCATGCGCCAGTCCAGGAAGGGCGTGCGCGCCTCCAGGGACACGGCCATGCCCATGCGATCCGGCTTGACCAGGTTGTTGCCCGGCAGCAGCAGCATCATGTCCAGGAACAGCATCTGGTTCACCCGGTCGAAATGCCCCGCCTGGCGCAGCCAGGGCAGGGCCACGTCGTGCACGCTGTCCACGTCGCGCAGGCGCTGCTGCAGCCAGGGCTGCAGCAGTTGCGAGCGGCCCTGCGCGCCGAACAGCCCCGTGCGCTCGACCAGGGTGCGGGCGAAGGCCTCGTCGTCCAGGGCCTGCAGCGCCGGGTCGGCCAGCAGGGCGGCGTACTTGTCGTAGCCGGCGAACAACTCGTCGCCGCCGTCGCCCGTGAGCACCACCTTGACTTCCTGCGCCGCCAGGCGCGCCACCTCCAGCGTGGGCAGGAAGGAGGCGTCGCCATGGGGCTGGTCGCAGTGCCACAGGGCACTGGGCCAGGCGTCGAGCAGGTCGGGTTGCACGATGCGCTCGTGATGCCGGGTGCCGAAACGGCGCGCCGCCTCGCGCGCGAAGGGCGACTCGTCGAAGCGCGCGTCGTCGAAGCCGATGCAGAAGCTGCGAACCGGTTCGCGCACGTGGCGCGCCATCAGCGCCACCACGGTGCTGGAGTCCACGCCCCCCGACAGGAAGGCGCCGAAGGGCACGTCGGCGCGCAGGCGCAGGCGCACGGCATCGTCCAGCAGGCCCAGGAACTGCTCCTGCCAGGCGCCGAACTCCTGCTGCGCGGGCTGCTGCTCGGCCAGGTTCCACCAGCGCCGCTGGCGCGTTCCGCGGGGTTCCACGCTGAGCACGCAGCCCGGCTCCAGGTGGCGCACGCCGTCGAACAGGGTCCAGGGCGGCGGCACGTAGTTGAAGGCCAGGTAATGCTGCAGCGCCGGCAGGTCCAGGCGCGGGCGCGCCGGCAGGGCCGCCAGCAGGGCCTTGATCTCCGAGCCGAACAGCAGCCGCGTGCCGTCGTCGTGCAGGTACAGCGGCTTGACGCCGATGCGGTCGCGCACCAGGTGCAGGCAGGGCCGCTCGGGATCGCGCCGATCGAGCACGGCGAAGGCGAACATGCCGTTGAGCCGCGGCAGGAAGTCCAGCCCCTCGCGCTCGTACAGGCGCAGCAGCACCTCGGTGTCGCTGTGGTCGCTGGCGAAGCGCACACCCTCGCGCTGCAGCTCGCGCCGCAGCTCGACGTGGTTGAAGATCTCCCCGTTCTGCACCAGGGCGATGCGCCCGTCGTCGGACACGAAAGGCTGGTGCCCGCCTTCGAGGTCGATGATCGACAGCCGGCGGTTGCCCACGGCGGCGCCGGGCATGGTCCACGCGCCGGTGTCGTCGGGTCCGCGGTGGCGCAGCGAGGCATCCATGGCCTGCAGGGCGCGCGCGTCGAGTTCACCGCCGACGCGGTCGAAATAGCCGTAGATGCCGCACATGGGTAGGAATCGGACGCAAAACCCGTATTGTCGCCGCAGCCGGGGCCGACCGTGGCGCGTCGCGCAGCCCCGGGTCAAAGCCGCGTTAGTTGCCGCTTCCGCGCCACAGCTGCAGCACCGTCAGCCCCAGGATGCGCAGGTCGCGCGCCAGCCCCGGTCGGCGGGCATAGTCCAGGTCGGCCTGCAGGCGCTGCGCGGGCGTGGCGCGCGAACGGTACAGGGCCTGCGCCAGCCCGGTGATGCCGGGGCGCACGCGGCAGCGCAGCGCCCAGTCCTCGGCGCCATAGTCGGCCTGTTGCGCCGGCACGTCGGGACGCGGGCCCACCAGGCTCATGTCCCCGCGCAGCACGTTGAACAACTGCGGCAGCTCGTCCAGGCTGCTGCGCCGCAGCCAGCGGCCCACGCGGGTGATGCGCGGGTCGCCGCTGGCCGTGCGCTGCGGGCCGCGCGCCTCGGCGTCGACCACCATGGAGCGGAACTTGTACAGGCGGAACAGCCGGCCGCCGCGGCCCACCCGCGCCTGGGCGAACAGCACCGGGCGCCCGCTGTCCAGCCACACGGCCAGTGCCACGGCCAGCATGGGCAGGGCCAGCAGCAGCAGCGCCAGCGCCGCCAGCAGGAGGTCGAAGCCCCGCTTGAGCATCAGGCCCTCGCGGAACCCAGGGCCAGCGCCGCCTTGTGGATGAGGTCGCAGGCCAGCAGCCGGTCGCTCTCGATTTCCTCGGCGCTGCGAGCGCGCAGCACCGACTCGCAATGCCGCAGCCGGCCCAGCTGCTCGCGGTACACGCTGCGCCAGTCGCTGTCCGGAAACTCGATCCATTCGCGATTGAAGGTGCGCGACAGGATCACGCTGCCCGAACCCAGGCGCAGGTGCTCGGCCAGCACCACCCGGCCCGGCAGCAGGCCTTCGTCCAGGCGCGCGATGCCGCCGAAGCCGAAGCGCAGCCCCCGCGCCCGCGCCGCCCCCGCCACGCGCTCGACGGTGCCGTCGGCCAGCGGCTCGAACATGAAACGGCACCCCAGCTGCCGGTGCAGGTCGTTGAGCCCGACGTAGATCTCGCCCAGGCCCTCGGTGTCCGCCCAGGCCTCCAGGCTGTCGAGCGCGCCCCGGGTCTCCAGCAGCGCCACCAGGTCGGCGCGGCCTGCCAGGGCCCGCGCGCAATCGCGCAGCGCCTGCGGCTGCTCGAACATGGGCAGCATCACGCTGTCGGCCCCGTGGCGCACCGCATGTTCCACCTCGGCCGGGCTCTGCGCATGCCAGGGGTTGATGCGCACCATCAGGTGCGCGCCGGGTGCGGCCGCGCGCACCACGGCGACGTCTTCCGGACGGTGGTCGGAAATGAAGGTGCCCAGGCCGCCCTGGCGCTCGTGCTTGCCGAGGCGCTCGAGGTCGACCATGATGCGCGCCACGCCGCACTCGGCGGCGAAGGCGGCGAACTCGGGGAGATTGGTGATCTGGATCCAGTCCATGGTCACGAATGAGTGTAACGGCGCGCCAGCGAGCGCCCCAGGATTTCCCCCAGGGCATCCTTGCGCAGGAGGAACCAGGCACCCGCGGCCAGGGTGGCGAGGGCCAGCAGCGCCTGCAGCAGCATGGTGCCCCAGGAAAGCGCGGGCCAGGCACCCAGCAGCAGGGCCAGCGCCACCAGCGCGGGCGTGGCCAGGGCCAGCAGGCGCGCATTGCTCGCCTCGGTATCGCCGTTGCGCCGGGCCAGGCGCAGCCAGAGCACCCCGGCGGCCACCAGGTAGGCGGCACCGTAGGCCGCCAGCGCACGCCACCACAGCGCCGGCAGCAGCCAGCCCAGCGCGAACAGCGCCAGCAGCCCGCAGCCGTAGCCCAGCACCTGGTCGGCGATGCGGCGGTGGCTGTTCAGGCGCGCGGCCAGCACCAGCTGCGCCGCCTGCAAGGGCATCAGGGCGAGGATCCAGCGCATGGCGCGCAGCAGCTCGGCCTGGCCCTGGGGATCCATGCGCCCCCAGCCGAACACCAGGCGCACCGCCAGCGGCGCGGCCAGCATGCCGCAGGCACCCAGCACCAGTGCCACGCGCAGCATGGAGCGCATCCACTGGCGCCCGCGCTCCAGCGCCCCCGCGCGGTCCCCGGCCGCTTCCGCCGCCGACAGGCGCGCCAGCGCCAGGGCCGCGGCCACGGCGAACACGGTGTGCAGCGGCAGCTCCCCGACCCGTTGCGCATACTGGAACACGCCGAGCTGGCCGGCACCGGTGCTGGAAGCGAAGCTGCGCGCCGCCAGGGTGTACAGCACGGTCAGGCCCGAGGCCACCAGCGCCAGCAGGGCGGCCTGCAGGCCGGCGCGGTCCGGCCAGCGGGGCGCGCCGACCGCGGGGCGCCCCAGGCGCGAGACCACGCCGCGCATCATGCCCAGGCGCGCCAGCGAGGCGGCGGCAATGCCCCCGGCCACCCAGCCGAAGGCCTGCAGGCGCGCGGCCAGGAGCAGCCCGGCGATCAGGGCCAGGTTGAACACCACATTGCCGGCGTATTGCCATTGCAGGCGCCCCTGTGACTGCAGCGCGGCCGCGCCCACCATGGTCAGGGCCCCCGCGGGCAGCGCCACCAGCGCGCCCAGGCCCAGGGTGCGCGCGGCCAGCAGCGCGTCCGCCCCGTGCAGGCCCGGTGCCAGCAGCCGCAGCAGGGGCAGGCGCAGCCACCAGCTCGCAAGGCCCGCCACCACGAAGGCCGTCAGCGCCAGGCGCGACCAGCGCGCCGCCTCGGCCGCGATCTCCCCCGGCGGTCGCCCCGCCATGCGCGGCACCATGACCGCCGGCACCGCCGCGCCCCACAGCAGGGAAATGGTGAAATCGGGGTAGGACAGGGCCACCAGGGCCGCGTCCGCGTGGCCGCTGAGCCCGAAGTGGGTGGCCACGACCGCGTCGCGCAGCACCCCCAGCACACGGCTGGCCGCCAGCAGCAACAGGCTCAGGGAAAAGGCGCGCGCGAGGGACATGGGGGCGCATTGTCGCCTGCCCACCCCGCCGCGGGCACCCGGCGCGCGAAGCCCGCGCCACGCATGTGCGCGGGGGGCTGTTCAAACGCTGAAATTTGCGTGTATACTTTTTCTTTCGCTGCGCCCGTAGCTCAGTTGGATAGAGTACTTGGCTACGAACCAAGGGGTCGTGGGTTCGAATCCTGCCGGGCGCACCAAAATAGCTGAAAGAAATCAGGCACTTACGAGAAATCGTCGGTGCCTGTTTTCTTTTGCGACGTACTATTCCCCGCGGATTGAGGCGTCGTGGCGACGGATCCTGCGCGGTCAGGGCAAATTGGAGTCCGGTTCCTTGCGCAGTGCATCGAGGTAGTGGTGCATCAAGCGCGTGCGCTCGATGGCGATCCGTCGGCCTTCGTCGGTGAGCATCTCCCGATGCAGATGCAGCAGTTTCTCGTGGAAGTGGTGCACGATCGACGCAGTGTGGCCGGGCTGGAACGTGTCGCTGATCGGTTCGGTCGCCCACAGAGGTTCGCCCAGGCGGCCGCCGAACATGAAGGCGCGCGCGATGCCCACGGCGCCCAGCGCATCGAGCATGTCGGCGTCGCGCACGATGCGCTGCTCGGCGCTCATCGACGCCGCATCGATAAGGTCACCAGCACAGCGATAGCGCTCGGTGGCATGGATGCAGTCGCATACATGGTCGATGGTCGTCGTGTCGACGCCTTGCTCGTCCAGGCGTCTGCGCACTTGGGCATCGGCCTGCTCGGGCGCGACATGGTGGCCGAGGTCTCGCTCCAGGATGCGGTGCAGGTCGTGCAGCAGGCAGGCTGCGCCGACGACGAAAGGGTCGCCGGCTTCGATCTCGAGCAGGTGTGCGGCGTTGCGCTCGACCCGTTCGATGTGCGCGAAGTCGTGGGCCACCACGCCGTGGCCGAACATCGCGTGCACGTTTGTGCGAAGCGCCTCGAGCGCTTCGAGCGTATGGGCGGTGCCTCGAGTCAAGGGCATGGTTCGTTCGCCAGGCAAGCCACCATGCCTGCAAGTGCGTGGTAAGACGACTGGCGTGCCGCCTCGATATCTGCATTCGGACCCAGCTTCCACGGAGTGCCCACGCGGATTCGGATATGCGAGGGGAACCCCATGAGAAAGTGGAAGTGGTGCAGCGGGACGCCGAGCAAGCTGGGCAGCAGGGTCACGGCGCTTTGCGGCACGACCGGATAAAGCGATTGGTCGAACTTGAAGTGGCGGCCGAGGCGTCGCGAGAGCGCAAGCGTCGGGATGGCCTCCTCGCAGCCCACCGTGGCGACGGGCAGCAGCCATGCTCCCGTTCGTGCGGCCAGGCGCAAGAATCCGGCGCCAAAATGGTCGAGCGCTGAAAGACTGCGGCGTGAGGTGAAGGGGCGGCTGGTGCTATAGCCTCCCTCCGGATACGTCAGGATGGCTTCTCCTTTTCCCAGGATGTAATCGGCATTTGCGGGGTGCCCGATCACGGCACCGAGGCGTTGCTGCATGAAATATCCGATCAGCGGCATCTTTTCGATGCCGATGTGATGCAGCAGGCGAAGCGGCCGTCTGCACGGGGCGTGCTGCCTTGCTGCGACCATCAGCATCAGCGCATCGAGCAAATTGAAACCGGCATGATTCCCGTAGGCAATCATCGGTCCTTGTGGAATCTTCTCCAGGCCTTCAGCGGAAACACGATGCCAATACTCGAAATAAAGGTTCAGGAATCGCATGGTTGCGTCATGGCGGGCCAAATCAAAACCGAAAGCGTCGAACCTCTCGCTTGCAGATCCGCGCGGCGAATCCTCAGGGATGGGCATAGAAGTCCAGCCAGCGTTGCGCAATCATGCATCGGATTTCATGGTCCACTTCGGTGATCCGTCCAGTCTTGAAGCCTGCGATCGTGGCAGCGGCATACACGAGCTCCGCCTGAACGAGTTTGATGAAGGGCCCAACGACTCCGCCGTGCATGAAGTTTGCAGAGTTTCCGTTATTGCATATAAAGACACTCCGTTTGTTTCCGAGTGCGCTTATTTTTGGGTGATTCGTAGGGGCGCAATCCCCAAGGAGATCTCTGTAATCTTCAATCTCATCGTCGCCCGAGGTTGCTGTAAATATGTAACAACCCGGGCGTAGTCGTTGAAGGTCGCGTCGACGAAGAGCGCGGCAGCCAGTCGCGCTGAAAATCAGTTGGCTTTCCTCAAGATGTTCCGAGTGCCTTGGGCATTTGTAGCCATGAGCGAGTGCAAGAGCTTGACGGGCCGGATTGATGTCGATGACTGTCATCAGGGCGCCTCTCTGGCGCAAGTTTTCGGCAAGACTGGATCCGATTTTGCCGTAACCGAAGACGCAAGCGAGTTTACCGGCCATGATCTGGCCGCATTCTCGCAGTAGCGCGTCAGCGGAGAATGCGATCGCTTGCCCGACAAGATGATCCTCTGGCGCCTTGAGCGGACTTCGCGCTGCGGAGACGATGGGGCACGGAATATTTTCGCCCTTGGCTCCGCGAACAAGTGTTTCGTAACGCTGGTGGCCGTTTTCCGTGTCCTCGACGACGCCGAGGAACCGCCTCCCCAGCCGCCGTCGAAGGGTATGGAGCAACGGGCAAAAGTAGCCTCCTGTATCCATCACGGCGAGCGATTCGCCGCCCGTCATGTCTTCGATTTTTTGCGCGAAAGTCTCGTGATTGTCTTGAATCATGTGGCGCGTATAGCAAAGCACCGGAGTGCACGATTCAATGCGCCGGAGCGTTGCTGCATGGATGGAATTTGGTTTTGGAATGAAGCATGCGATACGAAATTTCTTTTGAATGTCATGAATGAAATCGTCAGTGCCTGGGACTGCGTGCGTGACGATCGCAATGGACGGGCGCGTTGTTCTGACGTCAGGGAATAGCGTGTCAAAGAACGTCATGTTCTCATGCGTGTAGGGTATTCTTCTCGATGTTCTGATTTTTCAAATAAATAGATCCGGAAGGCTGAGTTCGCCGAGTTTGTCCATAAGCATTGCGAATGCCCTGCTCTTTGATCTGCGCGCGGTCGAGCCAACGGGTCTCTAGCTCTGCAGTACCGGTTGGTGCGGATGTGCAGATCCGTAGATATCGGAAATCGAAATGCAGGTGGGCGCCCTCCCTTCGGCGAGGGTTGGCCGGGATAAGGTGGACGTCGATGTCTACCGGGCAGCGATGGGCTGCGTGCCACGGGTGCAGGCGCACGGATACGCCCGTCTCCTCCGCGGTTTCGCGCAGCGCCGCCTGCTCCGGGGCCTCCTCCGCCTCAAGGTGTCCACCAGGTTGAATCCATCGACGAAGGTAGGGGTGGTAGATGGTCAGCAAGCGCCCGGACTGCACAACGATGCCGCTGGCGGCCAGATGGCACGTCGAGGTGGATCTGGAGTGGATATCGTCACCGCTGGCCAACGCGGCCAGCAACGGCGCGACGCGTTCATGTTCGAAGGGAAAGAGCTGGCAGTAAGCCGAGACTTGGGCCGATGTCTCACCGATCGGGGCGGCAGATGGAGAGCTGCTTGGGTGCGATCTCATGGTGGCGCCCATGATGGCGCCGCGTGGCAACCCCGTGCAGACGTACGGGGATAAGCCCGACTTGCAGGCTGGGTTGCGGGTTGGTGCAGAATCGGGTGCAGGGCCGGCACAAGTCCATGCCTTTCGCACGGCCGCCATGCCCACGTCCCACCGTGAAGATTCCGCAGATCAGCGACATCCACCTGACTGGCGACGATCGCCTGCTCTTCGGGTCCTCGCCCAGGGACCGTCTCGCCGCCGCGATCCACACCATCCGCCACGAGCACGCCGATGCGCGCCTGTGCCTGTTCACGGGGGATCTGGCGGAGGGAGCAACGATCCAGGCCTATCGCCAACTGGCGGACCTGGCGGCGGACCTGGCGGCGGGCCTGCCCATGCCCTGCCGCTTCCTGGCCGGCAATCACGATGCCCGATCGGTGCTGGTGCAGGCGCTGCCGCCCGAGCACTCGCAGGCTGACGGTTTTCTGCAGCAGGCCGTCGATACCGAGCAGGGGCGATTCCTGCTGCAAGTCCACCAATCATCAAGTGGCGCTCGACCTGGTCACCCGTTCGACCGACGTACCTGGTTTGCATGACGCGCCGGGCTTCTCGGTGATCCTCATCGACCGGGACAGCGTGGTCGTGCACCATCAGGAAATCCTGTCCGCGGGGCCCGCGTTTTTTCTCTGAACGCACCGAGGGCCGGGCCGCGCCGCGCCCGGCCCGCCCCGGAGATCAGAACGAGCTCAGGCCGAGTTCTTCCCGCAGCGCATCCAGATATTCACGCATGCGGCGGGTGCGTTCCAGGGCGATGCGCCGGCCCATGTCGGTGAGCATTTCTCCATGCAGCCCGAGCAGCTTCTCGTGGAAATGGTGCACCACCGAGGTGGCGCGTCCGTGCCGGAAACTGCCGCCGACCGGTCCGGCGACCCAGAGCGGTTCGCCCAGTCGGCCCCCGAACATGAAGGCGCGGGCGATGCCGATGGCGCCCAGGGCGTCGAGCATGTCGGCATCGCGCACGATGCGCTGCTCCACGCTCATCGCCGACGCATCGATGAGATCGCCGGCACAGCGATAGCGCTCGGTGGCGTGGATGCAGGCGCAGACATGCTGGATGGTCGCTTCGTCCACGGCCTGCGCGGTGAGCAGCCGATGCACCTCGGCGTCGGCCTGCTCGGGCGCCACGTGGTGACCGCGGTCGCGCTCGAGGATGCGGTGCAGGTCGTGCAGCAGGCATGCCGCGCCGACGACGAAGCGGTCGGCCGCCTCGGCTTCCAGCAGTCGCGCGGCGTTGCGTTCGACGCGCTCGATGTGGCCGAAGTCGTGGGCGACCAGGTCGGGGCCGAACATGGCCCGCACGGTGTTGCGCAGTGCATCCAGCGCATCGGTCGCGGCTTGGGGGATCTGCATGGTTCATCGCTCCTGCGGGTCATCGTTCCGGACGGGCCGGCACGCGGCCCGCGGCTCCGGCCGTGCACTGCACGCGTCGGCGGGGCGCGTCCCGCTCGGTCGCGGCGTCACGGCAGGCGGCGTCACGGCAGGTGAAATGGTCGTGCCAACTGCAAGCCCCTTGCGGCTGCCTGACTATCGTGTCCGGCGGGCATCCCCGGACATCGAGATCCGCCTGGTCGACCGGGACCTGCTGCCCGGCTCGCGCAGTTGCGGCGCCGAGGACGCCAGGTTCAAGCCTGGCGACGCGGAGCGCCGGCCTCGCGCAGCAGCGCCGCGGTGCCGCCGGCCATGAGCAGGGCGGCCAGCCCGAAGGCCAGTGCCGCCGAGGCGGCCGTCCACACCAGGCCGACCAGGCTGCTGGAGACCAGGCGCGCGACCCCGTTGACCGTGCCCAGGGCGGCATATCCGGTGACCAGGCCCTCGGCGCGCAGCATTTCCGCGCTCACCGTGGGCTCCAGCGCTTCCTCGATCGCCACGTACAGGCCGGAGAGCAGGAACAGCGTGCCCAGCAGCACCATGCCATGCGCATGCATCCCGAAGGCCAGGGCGGCGAGCAGGGCGGTGGCGACCCCCAGTGCATAGCCCGCGCGCAGCAGGCGCATGTGGCCGAAACGGTCGGCCAGCCAGCCGATGGGGTAGGAGGCCACGACCTGCACGATGTTGCGCCACACGTACAGCAGCCCGGCCACCTGCGCCGCGCGCAGCATGCCCAGCGAGGGCGCCAGCAAGGTGGTCGCGGCCAGGATCAGCAGCGAGGCCGAGAAGTCCCCGGCGCCGAACAGCCCGACGGCTCCGAGGTAGCGCCGGAAGCCGGGGGGCAGTTCGCGCAGCGAGCCCAGGAAACTCGCCCGGGGGTTCGGCGAGTGCATCGGGTCGCGCACCAGCAGCACGAAGGCCAGCACGGCCAGCAGGCCGGGCAGGATCGACAGCCACAGCACCAGGCGGAACGGAGCGGTCGTGCCGTGCCAGTGCAGGCGCTGCGCCCAGCCGAGCAGGGCCACGCCCAGAAGGGGGCCGAGCACCGCGCCCACGGTGTCCGCCGCGCGGTGAAATCCGAAGGCCCGACCCTTGGTGTGGGGCTGCACCGCCTGGATCACGATGGCGTCGCGCAGCGGCCCGCGCAGGCCCTTGCCGAACCAGGACACCAGGCGCCCGAGCAGGATCAGCGGCCAGCCGGCCGCCAGCGCGATCAGCGCCTGGCCCAGCGGGGTCATCGCGTAGCCCAGCACCACCAGCAGCTTGCGGTGGCCGAGCCGGTCGGCGGCATGCCCCGCGCCCATGCGCGTGAAACTGGCCACCGCGTCGGCCAGGCCCTCGATGGTGCCCAGCGCGCTGGCGGGCAGGCCCAGCGCGGCCAGGAAACCGGGCAGCATGACGGTGGTGGTCTCGTAGCAGAAGTCTCCCAGCGCGCTGGTGATGCCGGCGCCGGCCACCGTGGCGTTGAGCCAGCGGCCCGGTGACTGCCGGTGCTCCTGCTCCGATTCCCGCGGCGAGGGCTCCATGCGGTTCAGGCTCCGCAGCGCGCCTGCCAGGACACGATGTGCCCGGCCGGCACCATCTGCTGGATGCGGGGCAGCACGTCGGCCACCACTTCGGGCGAATCGTAGAACTCCAGCACCAGGGGCAGGTGCACGGCCAGGCGCAGCAGGTCGTCGGCATGCACCTCGCCGTGGCTGCCGAAGCCCGCGATGCCGCGGAACACGGTGACCCCGTGCACCTTGTGCTCCTCGTGCAGCAGGCGAAAGATCTGCTGCATCAGGTTGTGGCCCTGCACCTTGTCGCCTTCCTTGATGTAGATGCGGGCGATGGTCACGTCCTTCATGCTCAGGCTCCCAGGTTGCGAGACAGGTAGGCGCCGAGGATCACCGCGGCGATCGAAAGCAGCACCGATGCGGCGACGTACAGCACCGCCCTGGTCCATTCTCCGCCTTCCAGGAGGTTGAGGGTCTCCAGGGAGAAGGTGGAGAAGGTGGTGTAGGCGCCCAGGCCGCCGGTCAGGATGCCGGTGCGCAGCGCCGGGGGCAGGTTCACCCGCTCCAGGGTGAGGAAGAACAGGAAGCCCATGAGAAAGGAGCCCAGCACGTTGATCGACAGGGTCGCGAAGGGAAAGCCGCGGCCCAGTACGCCCTGCACGAGCAGGGTCTGGCCGTAGCGCGCGAAGGCGCCGAGGATGGCGAAGATGGCGATGAACACGTAGGTCATGTCGAGGATCTCGATCGAGAATCGCCGAAAGGGCGGACGTATGCGAGCCACGGCGCGGAGCCGGCTCGTGCGGCATGCGTGGGGAACAGGGGTGGGTTCGACTCCTCCATGGTTGGCTGCCGCCGCATTGCGCGGCGTCCGGTAGGAGTCATCAGCCCCCGTGTGATGCGGGGCGATTGTGAATGGCGAACTCCATCGCCATGGACGCATTGAAGTCTAAGAGAGCCCGGACCTCATCGTCAATTCGCTGCATGTCTTCGCCGGGGCGGCCGACGTACCGCTGCTAGACTTCGTCGCGTTGGTGCGCTGGCGTCGCGTTCGCGATGCCACGTTAAACGGGAAACAGGAGGAGTCCGGCGCTGCCGCTCCCGGCCTGTGCTGCCCCCGCAACGGTCAACGGCCCGGAACCTGGTTCCGAGCCCGGACAAGCAGGCCACTGGGTTCGCCCGGGAAGGCCGTCCGGGCATGCCGCCAGCCCGGATACCGGCCGACACGTTGGGGCTTCGCCGTCCGGGGTCGGTAGGTGGAGTCGTGCCGGGCACGCGTGCCGCGGCATGCCGCGCGCGAGCTCCAGCGTTCAAGACCCCGTGCGGGAGGCGCGGGACGTGCTTGCTCCTGGAGTCGTCCGTCATGGGCCATCGTCGCCATCGTTTCCCGAAGTTCCGTGCCGCCGCCGGCGGCTTGTCCGCGCGCCCGCGCCTGCTCGCGCTGCTGGGCGCATGCGCCTGGGCCGGCGCCCAGGCCCAGCCTGCCGTCGTGCTGCCGCCGGTGGTCGTGTCGGCCTCGACCTACGCGCAGCCCCTGAGCGCCGCGCTGCCCAGCGTGAGCGTGCTCACGCGCGAGGACATCGAGGCCTCGGGCGCGCACAACCTGGGCAGCCTGCTGCGCCAGGTCGTGGGCGTGCAGATCACCAGCGCGGGGGGGCCGGGCCAGAGCGGCAATGTGTTCATCCGGGGCTTCAGCGGCCCCAATGTGCTGGTGCTGCTCGACGGCGTGCCGATGAACGCGCAGGACTCCACCGGCAATGCCTACCTCAGCAACCTGCAGACCCGGCAGATCGAGCGCGTCGAGGTGATTCGCGGCAATGTCTCGGCGATCTACGGCTCCGGCGCGGTGGGGGGCGTGGTGCTGATCACCACCCGAGGCGCGGGCTCCGGGCCGCATGCCAGCGTGTCGGTGGGCGGCGGCAGCCAGGGCACGGCGAGCACCTCCGTCGAGGCCGACGCCAGCGTGGGGCGCACCGAGCTGCAAGGCGGTTTCAGCCGCTACACCACGCAGGGCATCCCCTCGCAGGACCCGTTGCAATCGGGCCTGCCCGATGCCTCCGACGGCTACCGCAACAACACCGCGAACCTGTCCATTCGCCACAAGCTCGCGCCGGGGCACGAGCTGGGCCTGCTGGCCTACGACAGCCTGGGGCGCTACACCTATGACAACGGCACCGTCGGCGGCAGCACGCACCAGAGCCTGTTCGGGCTGCATTCCGACGACCGCTTCACCCAGGCCTGGACCTCGCACCTGAGCCTGTCGGAGCAGACCACGCGCAGCAGCTTCGGCGGCGCCTATGCGGCGGACTATCGCACGCGCATCGACCAGCTGGAGTGGCGCAACGTCGTGCGCCTGAACTCCGCGTGGACCGCCACCGGCGGGCTGGACCTGCAGCGCCAGTCCATCGACAGCGACGGCAGCGGCGGCATTCCCTCGGTCAGCCGCCACGCCAACGCGGTGTTCGCCGGCCTCGACGGCACGCTGGCCGGCAACGAAGTTCAGCTGAACCTGCGCCATGACGAGGTCGGCGGGTTTTCCGGGCAGGACACCGCCTACCTGGGCTGGGGGCGTCCGGTGGGCGGCGGCTTCAAGCTGCTGGCCGATGCGTCCACGGCCTTCAACGCGCCTCCGCTGGGCTATCTGTACTACCAGGTGCCGGGCATGTTCGGCACCATTCCCAACCCCGCGCTGAAGCCCGAGAGGGCGCATTCGGTCGAGGCCGGGTTGCAATGGGCGCGTGGCGCGCAGTACCTGCGCGCCACGCTGTTCCAGACCATGGCCACCGATCAGTGGGCCTACGCGACCGTGGACCCGGTGAATTTCATCGGCCAGTTCCAGAACCTCGACAGCACGCGCACGCGGGGACTGGAGCTGAGCCTGCGCGGGTCTCGTGGAGACTGGCGCTGGCACGGCAACCTGACCCTGCAGGATCCGGTCAACACCTCTGCCGGAGCGGGGGGCGCGACCATCCCGCTGGTGCCGCACACCCTGGCCAATGCCGGCCTGCAGCGCGAGGTGGGGGGCCTGCTGCTGGGCTCGGAAGTGCATTATTCGGGTCCGCGCTACGACCCCTTCGGCGCCACCACCCTCGGGTCCTACGCGGTGGTCGACCTGAGCGCCGGGCGCAACATCACCCGCGAGTGGAGCTGGCGCCTGCGGGTGGACAACCTGTTCGACCGCCACTACCAGACCAACTACGGCTACGAGACCCAGCCGCTGGGCGTGTTCCTGGAGCTGACCTGGACCCCGGTGGGCGCCTGAGCCGGCGGGCCTCCGGGTCAGCGGCGCAGCCGGGGGTCGGTCATGGCCGCGAAGAACACCCCGGCGAAGCCCAGCGACAGGCTCATGCCCAGCCCGAGCAGCAGGCGCCAGCCGGGGGGCACGAACAGCCAGTCCACGACCAGCGCGGCGCCCACGCCCACGGCGGCGGCGATGACATAGCGAAAACGGGAGAGCGCGGGATTCATCGGCGGCGACGGCTTTGCAATACCCTATGGTGTTGCCGCATAGGGTAGCGCAAGCGCCCCGCCGTCCTTTCTCGTCATGCCCGTGCCCTCCGAATCCAGCCCGCGCCGCGCCGCGCCGCCATCGGCCACTCGTACCGTCTGGGGCGCGGGGGCGGCCGGGCGCATCGAGATCCTGCTCGACCCGCCGGCTCGGCAGCCGCGGGGCGTCGCCCTGGTGGCGCACCCGCAACCCCTGCTCGGAGGCAGTGCCCGCCACAAGGTGCCGCATGTGCTCGCGCACGCCCTGCGCGACCAGGGCTGGCTGGCGCTGCGGCCGAATTTCCGCGGGGTGGGAGCCAGCGAAGGCCGCCACGACCATGGCGCGGGGGAAACCGAGGACCTGCTGGCCCTGGCCGCGCAGGCGCGCGCCGAGCACCCCGGCCTGCCGCTGGCCTTGATGGGGTTTTCCTTCGGGGCATACGTGCAGTCGCACGTTGCGGCGAGGATGGCCGCGGCCGGCGATCCGGCGCTGCACGTACTGCTGGCCGGCATGCCGGTGGGCCAGGTGCAGGACTGGCGCAGCTACGAACCCGCGGCGGTGCCCGGCGCCTGGCTGGTGCACGGCGAACTCGACGAGCGCGCGCCGCTGCGCGCCTTGATGGAGTGGTCGCGCGAGCCGGCGCATCCGGTGTTCGTGGTGCCGGGCGCGGACCATTTTTTCACGGGCCGGCTGCAGTTGTTGCGCGAATTCGTCGCCGCGCTGGTCGGCGGCGATTGAAGGGCGCGCGCCCGAGGCGGCGGGGCGCCGCGGGGCCCCGCCGCGGCCCCGCGAAGCGCCGGGGCTTCCAGCCTTACTCGTTGATGGATTCCAGCGAACGGCCGCGGGTGGCCGGCCCCAGCAGGATCATCGCGAAGCCCACGGCCATGGAGATGGCGATGAAGGTGGCCACGCCAGGCACGCCCCAGCCGTGCAGCAGGATGCCGATGGCCAGGCCGGCGAAGGCCGCGGCGATGCGGCTCCAGGCGTACACGAAGCCCACCGCGCGGGCACGGATGCGGGTCGGGAACACCTCCGACTGGTAGCCGTGGTACGCGAAGGACATGACGTTCGACGACAGCGTGAACAACACCCCCAGCCCGATCAGCACGGCCGGCTCGCTGGCCTGCGCGAACAGCGCGATGGCCAGGGCCATGAGCACCAGCGCGATGCAGATCTGGGTCTTGCGCTCGACGCGGTCGGCGAACAGCATGCCCAGCAGCGGGCCGAAGGGGTTGGCGATGGCGATGATGAAGGCGTACTGCAGGCTGGTGGTCACGTGCACGCCGCGGCTGATCAGCAGCGAGGGCACCCAGGCGGCGAAGCCGTAGAAGCCCACGACCTGCGCCATGTTGAAAATGGACATGATCACCGTGCGGCGCAGGTAGGTGGGCGAGAAGATCTCGCCGAAGCTGCCGGTGCCCGAGACCTCGCGGCCCTGGACCTCGGGCTCGGGCAAGCTCGCGTGCCCCTCGGCCATGACGCGGCGCTCGAGTTCCGCGACGATGCGCTCGGCCTCCTCGATGCGACCCTGGCGTGCCAGCCAGCGCGGGCTTTCCGGGATGCCCAGGCGCAGGAACCAGACCACGACCGCGCCCACCGAGCCGATCAGGATCACCACCCGCCAGTACTCGAGGCCGAAGGGGGTGCTGCCCTTGAGCGACCAGGCCAGGAAGGCCACCACCGGCACCACGCAGAAGGTGATGAACTGGTTGAAGGCGTAGGCGCGTCCGCGCATGCGTCCGGGGATGAGCTCGGAGATGTAGGTGTCGATGGTCACCAGCTCCACGCCGATGCCGATGCCGGCGATGAAGCGCCAGATGTCGAGCCAGAAGCCCGTGGTCTGGAAGGCCATGATCGCGGTGCAGACCATGTACCACAGCAGGGAGCCGGTGAAGATGGCGCGGCGTCCGAAGCGGTCGGCCACGAAGCCCAGCAGCAGGGCGCCCGCCCACAGGCCGGCGAAGGTGGCGAACACGAAGGTGCCGAAACCGGCGATGGCCAGGGGCTTGAGGGCGGCGAAGATGCCCAGGGACTCGGGCTTGAACAGCCCGGAGCCGATCATGCCCGGCGCGACGTAGCCGGTGAAGAACAGATCGTAGAACTCGAACACCCCGCCCAGCGAGATCAGCAGCACCAGGGTCCAGATGGTGCGCGAAGAGGGTAGGCGGTCGATGCGTGCGGCAACCTGCGCGGCCGGATCGGTCGGCATGGTGATCTCCTCCTGAAATGGGAATGCGAGGAGCTTAGCCTGACGTTTCCGACTTGCGGCATCGGGGCAGCCCGTCCCGATGTAACCGAACGCTACGCCAGCGCGAGGGCGCTCAGTGCGGGTCGGCGATGCCGCGCCGCAGGCGCATCGCGCGACCGATGGCGTCGAGCTGGTCGTCGCCGAGCAGGCGCTGCGCCATGGGCAGCAGCTCGGCTTCCTCGAAAGCCATGTGCGCGCGGTAGGCGTCGATGAAGTCTCGCGTCAGGCCGGCATCGAGCTCGCGGCTCGCGCCACGCTCGACGGCCTGCAGCGCCTCGCGCAGCGCCGCCCAGCGCTGTTCCAGCAGCCGATGCTCGTCGCGCACCCTGCGCGTCATGTCGCGTATGCACACGGCGTCGGAGCCGGCCATGGCCTCCAGAAGGGCGGGGAGCAGGTCCTGTTCCTCGTCGGCGTGATGGTCCCGCGCGGCGGTGTCGAAATAGCGCCGGATGCGCTCGATGGCCTCCAGCGCCTGGCGGTCGGCGCCGTGCGTCGGCAGGTGCTCGAGCAGGCGCTGCAACAGCTCGCACTGCGCCTGCACGCGGCCGTGACAGGCGGCGAGCATTTCCAGGGGAACCTCGAAACCGGCGGATGGTGCCGCGCGGCCCTGACCGATGATGTCCATGATGCGTGGTCCCGCGGCCGCGTCGGCGGCCGGCGAGCTCAGTGTGGGTCGATGGTGATGGCCCGTGCCAGCCTGGCGCCGGTGCGGGGGTCGATGTCGAACTGTACGTCCGCGCGCACCCCGTCGGCCAGTACGCCGCCCTTCACGACCACGCCCTTGTCATGGATGTCCAGGCCGTTGACACGCAGGCTTGCGGCGTGCACGCGGTGCACGATGCCCTCGGTGCGCAGGATTCCCCGGGCCACCGCGGCGGGGCGGAACAGGATGCTGTCGGCCACCAGTCCCGCGGAAGTCTGCGTCGCCTGGATCGCGACCTGGCTGCCATCGGCCAGCTGCTCCGCCGTGCCGCCGCTGACTACCGCGTTGTGCGCCACGCGCACCAGCGAGGCCATGGTCACCCCGGCCTCCGACCAGCTCAGCACGAAGCTGGCGCGCCGCGGGTCGTACTGGCTCACCGTTCCCCGCAGGTCCACGGTGCCGCCGTCGGGGGCCCCCGGCAGCACCCGCAGGGCGAGGGCGCGCACCCGGCTGGGCGCCGCCGGGTCCACCACCCCCTGCAGCTGCACGAACACACCGTTGCCGAGCTTGCCGTCGAACAGGGCCGCGGAGGCGTCCACCGGAACGCCGCGCAGCAGGAAATGGGCGGGGTCGACGTAGTCGGTGATGTTTCCGCGCAGGCTGATCGGCGCGGAGCCCGCCGCATAGGGGCGGACCTCGGTGGCCACCACCTGTTTCGAGCCGGAGTCGACCCGCCCCAGCACGTCCACGTAGCTGGGTTGGCCCAGTTGCTCGAGTTGCGCGGCCACGGCGGGGCCCGCGGGCACGACCGGGATCCCCGCGACTTCGTAGCCACCGGAAGAAGGCAGTCGCAAGAGGCCCGAGATACGGGCCGCGCCCGAAGCTCCGAGCAGGCTGCGCACGCGCACCACGTCGGCCTGCAGTACCTTGCCTTCGACGGGTTGCGCGCTCCACACGTTGACCACCTGTCCGTCGCGCAGTCGACTGCCCGCCGGGTAGAGTTGCGTGCCGGCGCCCAGGCGCACGAGCATGTCGCCCAGCCGGAAGCTCGACGCCGCGGCGTCGAGTCCGGACACTTCGCCGGTGAGCCGCGCCGAGCGGGTCCAGGCGGGGCGTTGCACGATCCGGCTCGCCAGCAGCACGGGCTTGCCATCGGCGTCGATTCCGAAGGCTCCGTCCGCTTCCACCACCATGGTGCCTGCGTGCAGCTCGGAGGGACCCGACAGGCCGGCGAAGAAGGTGACCGGGGCGAGGCGGGGATCGGCGTTGACCCGTACCCGCACGCCCTGGACCATGATGCTGCGGCCATCGGCGGACACGGACTGCACCGGGCCCACCAGATCGGGCTGCACCAGGGCCACGCTGCCCGCCGCCGAGCGCACCAGTTGCAGGCGCTGTCCCAGCCCCACGGTCTGCGGCGCCTGTGCCGCGCCCGGGGCGTCGTCGTTGAAGTAGTGCGGCGCCTCGCCTTCGTAGCGCTGCTGCCCGATGACCACGCTGCCGAAGCCGCTGACCGTGCCCAGGGAGATCCCGGCGCTCTGCGCGGCCGGCGGGGCCAGCGTGGAGCTGCCGCCGCAGGAGGCCAGCAGCCCCAGCGCGAGCGCGGCTCCCGCCAGGCCTGCCAGGCGGGAGCCGGATCTGCCGATCAGGAACCCGCTCACATCGGGCTGATCGAGCCGTTCGCTCCCACGCGCACGCGCTGGCCCACCGGGGGGGCGCTGTTCAGGGTGAACTCATGCGTGGCGCCGTCGTCCATGCGAATGCGCACCTGGTAGACGGTGGTGGAGTCCATGCGCTTTTGCACCTCATTGCCCGCCAGGCCGCCGCCGACGGCTCCGATCACCGTCGCCGCCGTGCGGCCGTTGCCGCCGCCGACCTGGTTACCCAGCACGCCGCCGAGCACGCCGCCGACCACGGCACCCAGGCCGTTGGCGCTGCCCTGGCGCTGCACGGGAGTCACCGACTCCACGGTTCCGCAGTCCGTGCAGACCGGGGCCGCCGGCGCGGCCTGCTGCTGGAAGGTCTGGGGCTGGAAGCTCTGCCCGCCGGCGTAGCCGCCCGAGGGCGCGGCCGCGGTGCGCCTGCCGTCGGCGGCGCCTTCGCGCTCAGGGACCGCGGGGAAGCGGCTGGCGGCCTGGCGCGACGGGCTGGTGCCGGTGACCGCCACCGCCGAGCGCGGTTGCTGGGCACCCTGCACCGAGGAGGGCGCCTGCGAGCCCTGGGTCGACGAAGTGGCCGCGGGCGCGCTGGCCGCGGCCCCCGCGGTGGCGTTCGCCGGCGCCTGCGGCGAGCCCGGCACGCTGATCTTGTACAGCACCGCGGCCAGCAGCACCACGATCAGCGCGCCGATGGTCATCAGGGCGATCCACACGCCGCGGGGAATGGCGCTGGCGCTTTCGGGAGAATTGGGTTGGGACATGATGATGTTCGGCGGGCTGATTCGCTGGATGAATGGTGCCAGAGCATGAAACGCAACAGCACGTATTTTCGCCGACAGACGCTTGCGGTGGGGAACCTGGAGGGCACTCAGGCGAACCAGTGCCCGATCCAGGGCGCCATCAGCACCATGGCGATGCCCGCGAACACCATGGTCAGGCTGGACACGGCACCGCTCTCCGGGTCGAGTTCGTAGGCCCGCGCGGTGCCTGCGGCATGCGCGGCGGCGCCCAGGGAGGCTCCCCGCGACATGGCCGAACGCAGGCCCATCCAGCCGTGCACCGCCTCGCCCACCAGCATGCCGAACACGCCGGTGCCCAGCACGCACAGGGCCGCGATGTCGGGCGTGGCCCCGAAATAGCCCGAAGCCGCCATGGCGAAGGGGGTGGAAACCGATCGCGTGAGCATGCTGCTCGCCAGCGGCTGCGGCAGTTCGAACAGCCGGGCGAGCAGCCACGAGCCCAGGATTCCCAGCACCAGCCCGCTGAGCACCCCCGCGGCCAGGCTGAGGGGGTAGCGGCGCAACAGAGCGCGGCGCTGGTAGATGGGATAGGCGTAGGCCACGGTGGCCGGGCCCATCATCCACATCAGCCAGTGGGTGTCGCGCAGGTACACGCCATAGCCCACGCCGCTGAACTGCAGCAGCACCAGCAGCACCAGCGGCGCGGTCACCAGGGGCTGCAGCCAGGCCCGGCGATGGCGCCGGTACAGCCAGCGCGCCAGCGCATACAGGCCGAGGGTGGCCAGCAGGCAGACCGCGCTGGCGAGGGCGTCGGGATGGAGCGAGGGAAGCTGCCAGGTCGGGATCATCGCGCTGACTCCCGGGCTTCCCGGCCTTCCCGGCTTGCCTGGCGGGCACGCTCCCAGCGCAGCGTGCGCTCGACCACCAGGCCGGTGCCCACCAGCACCAGCAGGCTGCCCAGGGCGATGGCTCCCAGCAGGCGCAGACCGCTGTGGGCCAGGAGCGGGCCGAAGCGCACGACGGCCAGCAGGGGAGGGATGAAAAACAGCAGCATGTCCCCCAGCAGCCAGTCGGCGCCCGCCGCCAGTCGCTGCTCGGGCAGCACGCCGGCGGCCAGCAGCGCCAGCACCACGAACAAGGCCGGCACGGCCGCGGGCAGGGGCCAGTGCAGCCATTGCAGCGCCTGCTGGGACAGGCACCAGATGGCGATGAAGAACAAGACCTGCAAGGCGGCGCGCAGGGGCTTCGAGCGCGGATCCGGGGCGGGGTGGCGCAGGCTGGTGTCCAGGAACATCATGTCGGGAAACTCGGGAAGGCAGCCATGCTGCAGTGCGATGAACGATGAAACGCACTGTAGACCGTGGCAGTCATTCCCTGAATGCAGGCGTGGTATAAATTCCATTCCGCATTGGAATGAGATGGGGTGGATGCCATGGAATTGCGAGAGCTGGAGGCCTTCGTGCAGGTGCTTCGCTGCGGTGGATTCACGGCCGCGGCGGACCAGATGGAAACCACCCAGCCCACCATCAGCAAGCTGGTCGCGCAGCTCGAGCGCGATCTCGGACAACCCCTGCTGCGCCGGGACACGCGGCCGGCCGTGGCCACCGACGCCGGGCGCCTGGTGCTGGCCCACGCCGAGACCATGTTGCTGGCGGCCGCCAACATCCGTGCCGGGCTGTCCGACCTGGGCCAGGCGCGCAGCGGCGAGCTGCGCATCGGGGTTCCTCCCCTCGGGCCGCAGTTGTTCGTGCCCCTGATGCACGCCTTCAAGCTGCGCCATCCGGGGATCGAGCTCAAGCTGTTCGAGGACGGCTCCAAGGCCATCGAGGCGGCCATGCT
The DNA here is from genome assembly GCA_021808525.1 of Pseudomonadota bacterium. Taxonomy (GTDB): domain Bacteria; phylum Pseudomonadota; class Gammaproteobacteria; order Burkholderiales; family Burkholderiaceae_C; genus Thiomonas_A. The sequence continues at coordinate 10,750 of JAKBBK010000007.1, read as the reverse complement.
GGCCGGCGAGCTCGAGCTCGGCGGGCTGCTGGCGCCGCTGGACCAGCGGCGCTTCGAGCACATCATGCTCATCGACGACCGCCTTGCGCTGCTGGCGCCGGCGCGCTCGCGCTGGAGCCGGCGCCCCGTGGTGCGCCTGGCCGAGCTGGCCGAGGAGTCCCTGATCCTGTTCCTGGCCCCCTACATGCTCAACGAGCGCATCGAGGAGGCCTGCCGCCGATGCGGCTTCGTGCCCGAAATCGCCGGGCGCAGCGGGCAGATCGGTTTCATCCAGGAGCTGGTGCGCAGCGGGGTGGGCGTGGCCCTGCTGCCGAGTTCCGAACTGCGCCATCTCGCGGCGGAGGATTTCTCCGTCTCGACCCTGGTGGAGCCGGAAATTCCCTGGCGCATCGACATCGCCTGGCTGCGCGGGGCCTACCTTTCGCATGCCGCGAGGGCCTGGCTGGAGGTGGTGCGCGTCGAACGCGTCGCCAAGGCCGGCTGATCGGGGGAACCCCGAGGGGTACATCGGGGCCTCTCCGATGGGGAATGTAGCCAATTGTTTCTAGCATGGTCTCCAGGTCGGTGCCGCATGCCCGGCCAGCTCAGCCATCAGCCAGGACGGAGGCCAGCATGAACCACCCCGTAAGCTTCGAACGAGTCGCCATCAGCACATCCTCGGCCGTCGCGGCCACCTCCCCTTGCGCGATGTGCTTTCACCGCAGGAACTGCCTGCCGGCGGTGCTGGCCGAGGACGGCGCCTCGCTGTCCCTGGAAGGCCTGGTGGGCGCGCCGATGCGCGTGGCCAAGGGGGCCCGGCTGCTGCGCTCCGGCCAGGCAGCGAACCGGGTCTACGTGCTGCACAACGGGGCCTTCAAGTCGCTCGTGGGCCTGGCCGACGGGCGCCAACGCATCGTCGGCTTCCACGAGGCGGGAGACTGGCTCGGCCTGGAAGGCATGTCCGGCGCCTACCGCGCCGACCTGGTCGCCCTGGAACCCTCGCAGGTCTGCGAGATCGATCTGCGGCGCCTGGAAACCCTGGCGACGCGGGTGCCGGCGCTGCAGCGGCACCTGTGCCGCGCCATGGCGCAGGCCCTGGTGCACGCCCAGGGCCAGCAGTTCGCGCTCGGCAGCATGCATGTGCGCGAGCGTCTGGTGCGCTTCCTGCTCGAGCTGTCCCGGCGCTACGCCGAGCGGGGTCTGTCGCCCGACGAGTTCACCCTGCGCATGAGCCGCGAGGATATCGGGGAGTATCTCGGATTCCGCCTGGAAACCGTCAGCCGGGTGTTCACCGAGCTGCACCGGGCCGGCATCATCGCCCTGGCGCGCCGGCGCGTGCGCCTGCTCGACCGCCCCGCGCTGCTGGGCATCCTGGACGGCGCCACCCGTCCCGAGCCGGAGCACGTGCATTGCGCGGCGGTGGCCCGGGTGGCTGCCGATGCCCTGCAGGCCGCGCGTCAGGCGGTGCAGGGCAAGGCGCTGCGCGCGCAGGCGGTGCCGGCTTGAGGCACGCTGAGCGCCAGCGGGGCAGGGCGGGCCTGGCGCTTGCGTCAGGTGCGCCGCATGGGCTACCTTCGCAACAGCCCCTGGGCCCGTGCTCCCGCGATTCGTGAACCCCGCCCATCCCTCCTCCGAATCCCCGCCCGGAGCCCCGCCCGGAGCCGAGGCGCCGCCGACCGGCGGCGCCTCGGCGCGGGTCTGGCGCATCCTGATCGTCGACGATCATCCCCTGGTGCGCGTGGGCCTGCGCAGCCTGCTGGAAGCCGAGAACGACCTGCAGGTGTGCGCCGAGGCCGGCTCCGTGGCCGAAGCCCTGGCCACCGCGCGCAGGCACCACCCCGACCTGGTCATCACCGACCTGTCGCTGGGGGACGGCAACGGCCTCGACCTGATCAAGCGCCTGATCGCGCAGCACGCCGGGCTGCGGGTGCTGGTGTGCTCCATGCACGACGAAAAGCTGTTCGCGCAGCGTGCGCTGGCCGCCGGCGCCTGCGGCTACGTGGGCAAGGAGCAGGCCGGGCGCCATGTGGTCGACGCGGTGCGCCACGGCCTCGGCGGGCATATCTGGCTGAGCCCGGCGATGACCGACCAGGTGCTGTCCAGCGGCAACGGCGTGCAGGAACCCGCGGACGCGGTGGCCCGCCTGACCGATCGCGAACTGGCCGTGTTCGAGCTCATCGGACGCGGCATGCGCCCGTCGCAGATCGCCGCGCAGATCCACCTGAGCGTCAAGACGGTGGAGACCCACCGCGAAAAGATCAAGAAAAAGCTCAACCTGCAAAACGCCGGCGACCTCACTCGCAGCGCCATGCAGTGGGTCGAGCGCCAGCGCTGAGGTCCCAAAAAAAACGGCGCAAGCCTGCGCTTGCGCCGCCCCACGCCGGCCGAACGCGCCCGCGGGCGCGTGCCGGAGGAGGATTACTTCTTACTTCTTCAGGCTGAGGATCCAGGTCACCAGTTCCTTGGCTTCCGCCGGGGTGACCTGCGGGTTCGCCGGCATCGGCACCGGGCCCCAGGTGCCCGCCTCGCCGTGCAGCACGGCGTTCACCAGCTTGGCTTCGGCGCCGGGCTTGCCGGCGTACTTGGCCGCCACGTCCTGGTAGGCCGGGCCGACCAGCTTCTTGTCGACGGCATGGCAGGCCAGGCAGTTCTTCGACTTGGCCAGGGCCATCATGTCGGCGGCATAGACCTGCGACATGGCGGCGACGGCGAGGCCGACACCAATGACGAGTTTCTTCATTCTCGATCTCCAAGGTTGAGCGAAGCGTTTGCGCTGTGGCTGTGCGATAAACGCACCTGCGCGCGGGCTCGTTGACCGCCACCGCGAAAAAACGCGCCCGTCGTGGAACAGCACCGGATATGCTACCCGAGGCGCGAGCGCGGAACCGTTGCCTTTGCGGCTTTGCGCGCTTCAACGTTCGAAATATTGATCCCGATGGATCGCCATTCTGGTGGGAGAGCTTCGATGTGGATTCTGCTTGTTGCAATCCTGCTACTCGGACTGAAACTCGGTGCCGTCGGGCCTTTCGCCACCCTGTCGTGGTGGTGGATCGGCGTGCCGCTGGCCCTGGCCTTCGTCTGGTGGGAGGTCATCGACCCCATGTTCGGCGTGTCCCAGCGCCGGGCCATGGAGAAGGTGGAGGAACGCAAGGCCGAGCGCAGCGCGCGCGCGCGCCGCAACCTGGGCCTGCGCGCGCCGCGCGACGGCAAGGACGCGAAGGGGCGCTGAGCCGCGGACGACGGGCCCCTGCTTTGAGGGGACTGCCGGGTCCTGGGGTCTTTGTTTGGGCTACACTTCGCGCCGTCAGGAGAGAGCCTGGCGTGGGCGCGCAAGCGCCGCGCGGCGGGCCGCCGAAGGCGTAAGCGCGTTGCACGGCCCATGCCGTGGGGCGCGCGTACCGCGCAGGCACCAGGACTGACGGGGCCCCGGCAACGGGGTTCACCTCACTGGAGAGCGGCGTCGCGCAGCGGCGTCCACCGAAGGGGCAAGCCCTGGCGTGAGCCGGGTCAATCTCTCAGGTACCAAGGACAGCGGGGGACGGGAAAGCGTGGCGGAACCTTCTCCGCGGCGCGGTCTGAGTTCCAAGGAGCCCCGCATGTCCGACCTGAACCCGTCCGCCGGCGCGGACGATCTGCAGCAGACCCCGCTGCACGAACTGCACCTGAGCCTGGGCGCGCGCATGGTGCCTTTCGCCGGGTATTCGATGCCCTTGCAATACGACAGGGGCATCGTCGCCGAGCATCGGCACACCCGGGAGTCCGCCTCGCTGTTCGACGTGTCCCACATGGGGCAGGTGCGCGTGCGCGGCGATCAGGCCGCCGCCGCGCTGGAAAGCCTGGTTCCGGTGGACCTGCAGGGCCTGGCCCGCGGGCGCCAGCGCTACGGATTCCTGCTGGACGCGGGCGGCGGCATCCTCGACGACCTGATGCTCACCCATCGCGCGCGCTCCGGCGCGCCCGACGCGGGCAGCGAGTTCTTCGTGGTGGTCAACGCCGCGCGCAAGCAGCATGACCTGGACTGGCTGCGCGGCCACCTGGCGGCGCGCTGCGAGATCGAGGCCCTGCCTCGCCATGCGCTGCTGGCCCTGCAGGGTCCGGGCGCGGCGCGGGCGCTGCAAAGCCTGATGCCCTCGGTGGCCCAGTTGCGCTTCATGGACGCCGCCTGGGTCGTGCTTGCGCCCAGCGTGGGCGACGCCGAGGTCTTCGTCAGCCGCAGCGGCTACACCGGCGAGGACGGTTTCGAGATTTCCGTGGCGGCCGAGCACGCGCAGGCGCTGGCCGGCGCCTTGCTCAAGCTGCCCGGCGTGGCGCCGGCCGGGCTGGGCGCCCGCGACACCCTGCGCCTGGAGGCGGGGCTGTGCCTGTACGGACACGACATGGACACCACCACCACGCCGGTGCAGGCCGGGCTGCAATGGGCCATCCAGAAGGTGCGGCGCAGCGGTGGCGCGCGCGCCGGCGGCTTTCCGGGGGCCGACACCGTGCTGGGGCAGCTCGACGATGCGTCCAGGCTCGGACGCGTGCGCGTGGGCCTGCGCGGCCTGCAGCGCGCGCCGGTGCGCGAGGGCGCGCTCTTGCGCGACGCGCAGGACCGCGAGGTCGGCCGGGTCACCAGCGGCGCGCTCACCCCGACCGCCGACGCGGCCATCGCCATGGCCTATGTCGACACGGCCTGCGCCGCGCCCGGCACCGAGCTGGTCGCGCTGGTGCGCGACAAGCGCCTGCCCATGCAGGTCGTGGACATGCCCTTCGTGGCGCACCGCTACGCGCGCGGCTGAGCCCGCGACTGTTTCAGCCTGTTCACCCTCCCCACCCTCCTCACCCTCTCCACCATCCCCGAACCGGAGTTCGCCATGACCACCAAGTTCACTTCCGACCACGAATGGGTCCGCCTGGAAGCCGACGGCACCGCGACCGTGGGTATCACCGCGCACGCGCAGGACGCGCTGGGCGACGTGGTGTTCGTCGAGCTTCCCGCCACGGGGCGCAGCTACGCGCAAAAGGACACCGCCGGCGTGGTCGAGTCGGTGAAGGCGGCCGCCGATGTGTTCATGCCCATCGCGGGCGAGGTCGTGGCGGTCAACGACGCGCTGGTGGCCGACCCCTCGCTGGCCAACAGCGATCCCCAGGGCGCCGGCTGGTTCTTCCGCCTGCGCCCCAGCGAGCCCGCGCAGTTCGACGCTCTGCTCGACCCCGCCGCCTACGAACGCCTGCTCGGCGAATCCTGAGCGGCCCGCGGGCCGGGCTGCCGCCCGGCCCGAGCGACGCCCGAGCCCCCGACGAGCCCCTGACGAGCTCCATCGCACCGAGGTTTCCATGTCCCAGTCTTTCGCCTCCCATTTTCCCGGGCTCGCCGAGCTCGAGGACGCCGAAGCCTTTCGTCGACGCCATATCGGCCCCGACGCCCAGGAGCAGGCGCGCATGCTGCGCATGCTCGGCCAGCAGGACCTGGACGGGCTGATGCGGGCCGTCATTCCCGAGTCCATCCGGCGCGACGCGCCCATGGAGCTGCCGGCCGCGGTGGGCGAACAGCAGGCGCTGCGCGAATTGCGTGACATCGCCCGCGAGAACCGCGTGCTGCGCAGTTTCATCGGCCAGGGCTACGCCAATGCCCACATGCCCGGCGTGATCCGGCGCAACGTGCTCGAGAACCCGGCCTGGTACACGGCCTACACGCCCTACCAGCCCGAGATCAGCCAGGGGCGCCTGGAGGCCCTGCTGAATTTCCAGACCATGGTGGCCGACCTCACCGGCCTGGACGTGGCCAACGCCTCCATGCTCGACGAGGCCACCGCGGCCGCCGAGGCCGTGACCCTGGCCCGCCGCGTGTCCGACCACGCCAGCAACAGCGTGTACGTGGCCGACGACGTGCTGCCGCAGACCCTGGAAGTGCTGCGCACCCGCGCCGAGCCCATCGGCCTGGAGATCCACGTCGGCCCGGCCTCGCAGGCGGCGCAGGGCGACCATCTCGCCGTGCTGCTGCAATATCCGGGCGTGGATGGCGGCGTGCATGACCTGCGCGAGCTGATCGGCGGGCTGCGGGCGCGCGGCACCCTGGTCATCGTGGCGGCGGACATCCTGGCGCTGACCCTGCTGGCCCCGCCCGGGGAACTGGGGGCGGACATCGCCGTGGGCAACACCCAGCGCTTCGGCCTGCCCCTGGGCTGCGGCGGCCCGCACGCCGCCTACATGGCGGTGCGCGATGCCCTCAAGCGCCAGCTGCCGGGCCGCCTGGTCGGCGCCAGCGTGGATGCCCAGGGCAACACCGGGCTGCGCCTGGCGCTGCAGACCCGCGAGCAGCATATCCGGCGCGAGAAGGCCACCAGCAACATCTGCACCGCGCAGGTGCTGCCCGCCGTGCTGGCGGCCATGTACGCCGTCTACCACGGGCCCGAGGGACTGCTGCGCATCGCGCAGCGGGTGCACGCCTACACGGCGCTGCTCGCCGATGGTCTGCGGGCGCAGGGCTGGGAGCTGCGCCATGCCAGCTATTTCGACACCCTGACCGTGCTCACCGGAACCCGGACCGAGGCCGTGCACGCGGCCAGCGTGGCCGCGGGCTTCAACCTGCGTCGCGCCGGCGAGGACTGCGTGGGCATCTCGCTGGACGAGACCGTCGAGCGCGAGGACCTGCTCGGCCTGCTCGGGGTGTTCGCGGCCCTGCGCGGCGTCGCCGCGCCGGGCCCCGAGGTGTTCCAGGCCGTGTCCGCCGGCGTCGAGCCGCGCTGGCCGCGCGCGCTGGCGCGCCGCGGCGCCTACCTCACGCATCCGGTGTTCCACGCCCATCGCAGCGAGACCGAGATGCTGCGCTACCTGCGCCAGCTCGCCGACAAGGACATCGCCCTCGACCGCGCGATGATCCCGCTGGGCTCGTGCACCATGAAACTCAATGCCACCAGCGAGATGGAACCCATCGGCTGGCCCGAGTTCGCCTCCGTGCACCCCTTCGCGCCGGCCGAGCAGCGCCGTGGCTACCAGCGCCTGGCCGAGGAGTTGCAGGCCTGGCTGGCGCGGGCCACCGGCTACGACGCCGTGAGCCTGCAGCCCAACGCCGGCTCGCAGGGGGAATACGCCGGCCTGCTGGCCATTCGCGCCTGGCATCACAGCCGCGGCGACGCCGCGCGCGACGTATGCCTGATCCCGTCCTCGGCCCACGGCACCAACCCGGCATCGGCGCATATGGTCGGCATGCGCGTGGTGGTGGTGGCCTGCGACTCGCAAGGCAGCGTGGACCTGGACGACCTGCGCGCCAAGGCGCGCGAGCACGCGCCCCGGCTGGCCGCCTGCATGATCACCTACCCCTCCACGCACGGCGTGTTCGAGCCCCGGGTGCGCGAGATCTGCGACATCGTGCACGAGCATGGCGGGCAGGTCTACGTGGACGGCGCCAACATGAACGCCATGGTGGGCCTGGTCAGCCCGCCCGAGTTCGGCGCCGACGTGTCGCACCTGAACCTGCACAAGACCTTCTGCATCCCCCATGGCGGCGGCGGCCCCGGCGTGGGGCCGGTGGCGGTGCGCGAGCATCTGCGCCCCTTCCTGCCCGGGCACGCCGCGGCCGGCGAGGGCGCCGGCGCGGTGGGCGCGGTGAGCGCGGCGCCCCTGGGCAATGCCTCGGTGCTGCCCATCGCCTGGATGTACATGCGCATGATGGGCGCGCAGGGGCTGCGCGAGGCCAGTGCCGTGGCCATTCTCGGCGCCAACTACCTGGCGCGGCGCCTGGCACCGCACTACCCTGTGCTGTACAGCGGGCAGGGCGGTTTCGTCGCCCACGAGTGCATCATCGACCTGCGCGGCCTGAAGGACTCCAGCGGCATCAGCAACGAGGACGTGGCCAAGCGCCTCATGGACTACGGCTTCCACGCGCCCACCATGAGCTTTCCGGTGCCCGGCACGCTGATGATCGAGCCCACCGAGAGCGAGTCCCTGGCCGAACTCGACCGTTTCGTCGATGCCCTGGTGGCCATTCGCGCCGAGATCGCGCGGGTCGAGCGCGGCGAGTGGCCGCGCCAGGACAATCCCCTGAAGGCGGCGCCCATCACGGCCGCGGTGGCGCTGGCCGACACCTGGGAACACGCCTACACCCGCGAGCAGGCGGCCTTCCCGGTGCCCGCGCTCAGGCGCCAGAAGTACTGGGTGCCGGTGGGGCGGGTGGACAACGTGTGGGGCGACCGCAACCTGCAATGCGCCTGCCTGCCCGAGACCGAGCCGGCCGCGCAGCCGGCGCAGCCGCGGGCCGCCTAGCGGGCCAGGCGCCAGACGCTAGACGACGCGCACGCGGGGGGCTCCCGCGTGCATCCGGCCGATCACCGTGGCGTGCTCGAAGCCCTCGGAGCGGAACACCTCGAGCACCCGCGGCAGCGCCTGCCCGGAGCAGCTGACCAGCAGGCCGCCGGCGGTCTGCGGGTCGGTGAACAGGCTGCGCGCCAGCGGGTCGGCGCAGTCGAGGTCGACCTCCTGTCCGTAGCTGCTCCAGTTGCGCCCCGAGGCCCCGGTGAGCAGCCCGGCCGCGGCCAGTTCGCGCACCCCCGGCAGCAGGGGCACCGAGTCGGCGCGAAGGCTCGCGCCCAGCCCGGCGCCGCGGCACAGTTCCAGCGCATGGCCCAGCAGCCCGAAACCGGTGACGTCGGTGATCGCATGCACGCCGTCGATCTCCGCCAGCAGCGGCCCCGGCGTGTTCAGCTGGGTGGTGGCCTTCAGCATGTGGGCGTAGCCCTCGGCATCCAGTCGGTCCTTTTTCAGGGCGGCCGAGTAGATGCCCACGCCCAGGCCCTTGCCCAGCACCAGCAGGTCGCCCTCGCGGGCGTCGCGATTGCGCCGGATGCGATCCGGGTGGCCGATGCCGATCACCGCCAGGCCGTAGATGGGTTCCACCGAATCGATGGAATGGCCGCCGGCCACCGGGATGCCTGCGCGCGCGCAGGCCTGCTCGCCTCCACGCAGGATGCTGGCGATGGTCTCGGCGTCCAGCACGCCGATGGGCATGCCCACGATGGCCAGCGCCAGCAGCGGCCGCGCGCCCATGGCGTACACGTCCGAGATGGCATTGGTCGCCGCGATGGCGCCGAAGTCGGCGGGATCGTCGACGATGGGCATGAAAAAATCGGTCGTCGCCACCAGCGCCTGGGTGTCGCTGAGGCGCCAGACGGCGGCGTCGTCGGAGGTCTCGATGCCCACCATCAGCTGCGGGGGCAGGATCGCCGGCGCCTGGCGCCGCAGGATGTCCCCGAGCACTCCGGGGGCGATCTTGCAGCCGCAGCCGCCGCCGTGGGAAAGGGAGGTCAGCCGGGGTTGCGCGCGGGCGGCCGCGGCTTCGGGAGAATGCGTGTCGGACATGAAGGCACGGCCAGGGGGAAACGGGACAGGGCGAGGCGGGACAGGGCGAGGCTCACTGCCAGGCGAGGCAGTGCTCGACAAAGCGCTGCAGGGGTTGCGACAGCACCTTGCGCCGCGGGTGGATGCGAAACAGCATGCGCCGCAGCCTGGGCAGCTCCGAGTCCACCCGCACCAACCTTCCATTATCCAGCCAGTCCTGCACCACGCGCAGGGACAGGCAGCTCACCCCCATGCCTTCGGCCACCGCGCGCTTGATCGCCTCCGAGTTGCCCAGGTGCATGGTCGAGCCGAAGGTGCCCAGGTGCGGCAGCAGCAGGGACTCCACCGCCTCCAGCGTGCCCGAGCCGGGCTCGCGCAGGATCCATCGCGCGGCCGCCAGCGCGCCGACCTTCGAAGGCTCGCGCCCCGCCGGGTGCGAGGGCGCCGCCACCACGCAGAGTTCGTCCTCCAGCCAGGGGTGGACTTCCAGTTCCGGATGGTGGCAGGGCCCCTCGATGAAGCCGATGTCCACGCGGTAGGAGGCCACCGCGTCGACCACGTCGCGCGTATTGCCCACCTCCAGTTCCACCTGCACCTGGGGCCAGCGGCGCTGGAAACCGCCCAGCACCGACGGAATCATGTAGTTGCCCACCGTGGTGCTGGCGCCGACGCGAAGCGCCCCGGCGCCGTCATCGATCAGGTGTTCGATCTCCCGCACCTGGTCCAGCACGGCCAGCGCGCGCGGCAGCAGCAGGCGCCCGCAATCGTTGAGCACCACGCGCTTGCCCACGCGGTCGAACACCCGGGTGCCCAGCTGGCTCTCCAGCTCGGCCAGCGCGGCGCTCACCGCCGACTGCGACAAGGCCAGCTGCCTGCCCGCCTCGGTCGTGCTTCCGGTGCGGGCGATCGAGGCCATGACGTCGAGCTGGCGGAGTGTGAGTCTCATCGAAATTTTGGGTTGATCTGATTCTAAGCCCTGGCGCAAGTGGTCGATCTAGGGGCGCACCCGCATGCGGGCCCTGTTTCGCCCGGCGCTGAGCGCCGGGCGGGCAACGAGTTCCGGCCCAAAAAACCCTTATCCCACAATCGTTTGCAAAGTCCTCGATTCCCGCTGGGAACCTGTGGGCATGGCGCGACTCCTAGGAGTTCGAGCTCGGCGCGCTTGTGACGGCGCGTATCCACCTGTGGGCAGCTGTGCTTGTTCGCGAGACGCCGGGAAGTTGACGAATTCGGTAGGGTTTTCTACAATCCCGACTGAATTCGTCAGGTATTGGGCGGTTCCGGCCGCAAGGCACGGCGGCACGATCGCCGGGCCGCAACGGGCGGATGCGCTCGCACACTTGGAGACCACCATGAGACTGACGACCAAAGGACGATTCGCGGTGACCGCGATGATCGACGTGGCGATGCGGCAGCACCTCGGCCCGGTGACCCTGGCCAGCATCAGCCAGCGCCA
>JAKBBK010000051.1 GCA_021808525.1 Pseudomonadota bacterium | reverse complement strand
AATACGAGGTGGCGCGCCTGTACACCGACGGGCGTTTCGCCCAGGCCCTGGCCGAGCAGTTCGAGGGCCCCGCGCGCCTGCACCTGCACCTGGCGCCGCCCTGGCTGGCCCGCGGCCGCGCCGGCGCGGCGCCGCGCAAGCTGCGCGTGGGCGCCTGGGTGCTGGGGCCCCTCAAGCTGCTGGCGCGGGCGCGGCGCCTGCGCGGCACCTGGCTGGATCCCTTCGGCCACAGCGCCGAGCGGCGCATGGAGCGCGCGCTGATCACCGAGTTCGAGACCCTGCTGGACGAACTGCTGCCCCAGCTCGACGCCTCGAAGCTGGAACTCGGCATCGCGCTGGCCTCGCTGCCGCAGCAGGTGCGCGGCTTCGGCCACGTCAAGCTCGCCGCCGTGCAGGCCGCGCGCCTGCGGCGCGACGAACTGCTGCACCGCCTCGACCCCCGGCGCTACCCGCAGCCGGCGCGCAAGGCGCAGGCCGGCCAGTTGCGCGGCATCGCCATCAGCGTGCAGCGCTGAGCCGGCGCGGCCGGGGCCGGGCTCACTCGTCGGAGTCGGCCCCGGTGAGGTACCAGCAAGCCTGCGCCAGCGGCGCCGGGGTGTCGGGCGCCAGCGCGAGGATCATGGGCTGGGCGCCCGCCTCGCGCAGGCGCAGTCCGGCCGTGCGCAGCCCGGCCAGCAACCACGCTGGCCCCGCGCACTGCATGGACAGGCTGCGCAGTCCCTGGGCCTGCGCCTGCCGGGCTGCCAGGCGCAGCAACTGCGCGGCCAGCTCAGCCGACGGGCGCTCGACCAGAAGGTCGCGCACATGCATCGCGGAGCCCTCGACCTCGCAGGCCGCGTAGCCGGCCAGGGCCTGGCTGCGCGCATCGACCAGGACGAGCAACTGCGTGCGATGCCAGGCGCGCGCCTCGAAGCGCCAGCGCAGGAAGGCGAGGTCGCGCCTGCCGACCACGCAGTCGCCCAGGGCCTGGCGCGCCCGCGCCCAGAGCTGGTCAAAGCGCTCGTCCGGACCCTCCAGCCAGGAGGCCTGCAGCGCGCGCCCTGGGCGCCGGAGCCCCGCCGCATGGCGCAGGGACAGCGCCCAGTCCGCCACCAGGCCCAGTGCACGGCGCGCGGCCTGGGGCCAGGACGACGGCAGGTAGGCCTCGCTGCGCAATGCACGCGCGTAGCGCCCCATGCCGGGAAGTACCTGATAACCGGCGCGCCGCACCACGGGCAGGGACTTGGCATTGGGAAAACCGTAGAGCAGCCCGTGCCGCGCCAGGCCCTGTTCCAGCGCGGCGCGCTGCAACATCAGGGCCGGAAACAAGGTGCGATGGTGGCTGTCGACCGCGAAATCCCCCATCAGCGCGCCGTCCAGCTCGCGGCCGAGCCAGGACAAGGGTCGGCTCCCCAGGCCGGTGACGCCGACCACGCGCCCGCCATGGTGCAGCAGCAGCAGGCACGGCTGGCCCGAGGGATGGCGCATGTAGAACCAATCGAGCTTCAGGGGCCTGCGCTCGGCGTAGCCCAGGGCCTGGCTCCAAAGCTCGACGATGGCCCCGGCCTGCTCCGGCAGGTGCGCCGGTTCCACGCGGTAGTCCGGGGCCTGGACCTCAGCCACCCTGCTGCTCCACGGCGCGACGCGCCAGCAGCACGCGCTCGTTGCCCTGCGCGTCCCGAACCGGGCGCACCTGGTCGTAGCGGCGGTCGCGACCCGCCAGCTGCAGCATCGCGCTGCCCTGGCCCAGGCCCACCTCCACGCACAACCAGCCGCCAGGGCGCAGCAAGGCCGGCGCCTGGCGCAACAGGCGCATGAGAATGCCCACGCCGAAGGCCCCGCCGTCGAAGGCCATCGCCGGCTCGAAGCCGATGATCTCGCGAGGCATGGACTCCAGGCGGGCGCTGGAAATGTAGGGAGGTGCGGAAATCAGCACGTCCACGCTGCCCACCCAGGCGGGCGCCTCGAAGGGGGCCAGCAGGTCCCCTTCGTGCCAGAGCACCCGCGCATCCAGGCCCAGGAGCGAGGCGTTCTCGCGCGCCAGATCCAGCGCCTGCGCCGACAGATCGGCGCCATGCACCCGCGCCGAGGCCACCGCTCCCGCCATGGCCAGCGCGAGATTGCCGCTGCCGCAGCACACGTCGATGCAGCAGGGCTCATCGACCCCAGCGGCGGCTTCGAGCAACAAAGCCCTCGCCGCCTCACCCAGCATTTCCGTCTCGCGCCGCGGGATCAGCGCGCAAGGCCGGGCCAGCAGCTCCAGGCCCATGAATCGCTGGCGCTCCAGCAGGTAGGCCAGGGGTTCGCCGGCGAGTCGGCGCGCGATCAGCGCGTCCAGACGCTGCAAGCCGGCCGTGTCCAGCGGCGGCGGCGGGTGGTCCTGTGCCGCCTGCACCGACAGCTGCAAGCCCGCGGCGCGGCACCACAGCGCCCGCAGCGCGGACTCGGGCGTCTCCTCCGGCTTGTCGGGCAGGGTGCGCAGGGCCTCCTGCAGCCGCCCTAGGCGCTCCAGCGATTGCGACCCGCCGAAATTCATGCGCCCGCCCCCCGGCCGTCGGCCTCGATGCGCAAGGCCGGCCAATGCAGATAGGCCGTGCCGCGTCGCTTGGCGTCGATGTCCGCGTACACATGCCGGGCCTGCGCCGCCTCGATGCCCAGCGCGCCGGCCAGCTGCTCGGGCGTCGCGCCATGGTCGCGCGCCCACAGGGCCAGGTCCATCTGGGGCCAAGCCAGCGCGAAATAGAACTCGTCCTGTCCCTGGGCCAGGCTGTAGGTGTCGGTGGTGGGCTGGGCCTCGCAGACCTCGCGCGGCAGGCCCAGGTGCCTGGCCAGGGCGTACACCTGGGTCTTGTACAGATGGGCGATGGGCTTGAGGTCGGCCGCGCCGTCACCGTTCTTGACAAAAAAACCCTGGTCGAATTCCAGCCGGTTGGGGGTGCCGAGCACCGCGTAGTTCAAGGCATCGGCGTGGTGGTATTCGAGATTCTTGCGCACACGCTGCTTGAAATTGGTCGCCGCGACGATGCGCAGGTAGGCCTGCAGGGGCAGGCGCTGGCGCTGCAGCTGGCCGCGCGGGTCCTGCACCACCAGATCGAAGAAATGCACGCGCCCGGCGGCGCCCTCGGCGATGGCCAGCTTGCTCTTCCAGTCGCCCCCGTAGTCCGGGAACAGCTCCCGGATCGCCTGGTCTCGACGCGCGTAGCAGCCCAGCGCCTCCAGCGCGGGGGTGATGTCTTCGTGCAGGCAGCGCAGCCCCAGCTCGCGCGCGACCTGCTCGCCCAGCCGGGTGGACGCTGCCCCCGATTCGCGCTCGGGCATGAGCAAGGCGACCACCCGCTGCGGACCCAGCGCACGCGCCGCGAGCGCGGCGCACACCGAACTGTCGACACCGCCGGAAAGCCCCAGCACGACGCCGCGCCGATGCATGCGCGCGAGGGCGCCGCGCAGGAAGTCCCCGATGCGCCGGACCTCCTGCTCGCAGTCGAGTTCGAGCACCCGCGACGACAATTCCCCCATGACCGGGCTCAGGCCTGAACCCCGGCTTCGCGCTTGCGCTGCACGAAGGAGGCGATGGCGTCCAGCGAGTCCAGGTTTTCCGGCACCATCTCGGCGTCGAGCACGCGCACGCCGAAGGACTCCTCCAGGTACAGGATCAACTCGAGGATTCCGGTGGAATCCACGATGTGGCGGTCGAGCAGCGAGTCGGCGTCGCCGAACTCCAGGTCCTGCGCGCCCATGAGGAAATTCTCGCGGATGTAAGCCCGCACCTGCTGCTGGATGGTCGTGGCCATCGACATGCTCCGTTGACGAGTTTGTCGGGTCGCGGCGCTCAAAGCAGCGACGCGCGACGCACTTTTCCATTGTCCGTCTGCGGCAGCTCGGACACGAATTCCACCTGCCGCGGCACCATGAAACTCTCCAGGCGGGCCTGGCAGTGCCGAAGCACCGCGCGCTCGTCCAGGGCCTGTCCGGGGACCCGAACCACGAAGGCCTTGATGGCCTCGCCCAGCAGTTCGTCGGGCACGCCGACCACCACCGCCTGCTGCACGCCGGCCAGCTCGTGCAGCACATTCTCCACTTCGCGCGGGCTGACCTTCTCGCCCCGGCTCTTGATGATGTCATCCTTGCGCGCGACGAAGTACAGCCAGCCTTCCTCGTCGCTGCGGAACACGTCGCCGGTGTGAAGCACCATCTCGCCGGGCAGCGGCCCCGGATGCAGACGCTCGGCAGTGGCCTGCGGCTGCCTCCAGTAGCCGCGCATGACGTGGCTGCCGCGCACCACCAGCTCTCCGGTACTTCCGTCGGGCAGGCGCCGACCCTGCTCGTCGATCAGCCACAGCTCCTCGTTGGGCATGCCTCGCCCCACGCTCTGCGGGCGAATGTCGAGCTGCTCCGGCGGCAGGTAGCTCACGCGCTTGCATTCGGTGAGGCCGTACATCGAATACAGCCTGGCCTGGGGAAAGGCGTCGCGGATGCGCTGGATATGCGACACCGGCAGGGCCGCGGCCGTGTTGGTCACCAGGCGCAGGCTGCGCAGATCGAATGCGGACAGATCCATGCCCAGCAGCATGGCGAACATGGTGGGCACGCCGGCGAACACGGTGGCCCCCTCGCGGGCCATGTCCTGCAGCACCCGTGCCGGATAGGTGAAGGAACGCTCCAGCAACACCGTGGCGCCCAGCGCAAAGGCCATCAGCACCTGGTACAGGCCATAGTCGAAGGCCAGCGGAAGCGCACAGGTCAGCACGTCGTGCTCGTGCAGTCCCAGATAGCTGCTCACCGAATCCAGGGCGCTGAGCATGTTGCGGTGGCTCAGCATCACGCCCTTCGGGCGTCCGGTGGAACCGGAGGTGTAGATGATGGCCGCCAGGTCCTGGTCGATCAGGGTCGTCGGCGGGTCCAGCCGCGCGGCCCCAGGCCCTCCGGATGCCGCCGGATAGCGGACCTCCCCGGCGAGACGGGACGTGGGGGCCGCATAGCCGTCATCCGCGAGCCAGCAGTTGCGCACGCAGGGCGCCATCGCCAGCGCCTGCCGCGCCACCTCGGCCAGCGCATGCTGCGTGACCAGCGCGGCGGCCTCGGCATCCGCCAGCACATAGGCCAGCTTGTCGGCCTTGGTCAGGGTGTTCACCGGCATGAACACGGCGCCGATGCGCAGCACCGCGTAGATGGCCGCGACCATGTGCTCGGAGTTGTCCAGGAACAGGGCCACCCGATCGCCGCGCCCGACTCCGTGGGCTCGAAGGCTGCAGGCCAGGCCCAGGCTCAGGGCATCGATGTCGGCGTAGCTGCTGCGGCGACCTTCCCGCACCAGCGCCGTCCTGTCCGGAACTCGCCGCACCTGGGTCTCGAAGGTCTGGTGCAGCAGAGGGGCCATGGTGTGGGAATACTCGTGGGTGCGACCGGCGAGTGTACGGAATTCAGCTTGCGCTTTCCTCCCGGCTTCGCGGGGGTGGACCCTGCACGAACTGCCGATGCAGCGACATGGTGGACAACACGCCCACGAAGGCCATGTTGTCGGCGAAGCCGATGGCCCGCCCGGCACGGCACTTGGCGACCAGGCGCGCCACCGCCATGGGGTCGAAATACCCCGCGGTCTCCAGCGAGGAAGGACTGAGAAGATCGGCCACCCAGTCCAGCTCGACTCCGCCGGTGAAAAAGCAGCGGCTGTCGGGCGCACGGTAGGGTTGCTTGGAGCGCGCCAGCACGGACTCCGGAAGCAGGCCGCGCATGGCCCGCTTGAGCAGCCACTTCTCGTTCAGGCCCATGATCTTGTAGCGCGCCGGAAGGCTCGACGCGAAGGCGATGAGATGGTGGTCCAGGAAGGGAAAGCGTCCCTCCACCGCATGGGCCATGGCCATGCGGTCGCCCTGGGTGCACAGCAGGTACTGCGACAACAGGGTGGTCGCCTCGATGTACTGATCCTGCTGCAGCGGGCCCCAGGCCGGGAACTCCTCCGGCAAGCCGCCCGCGAGTTCGCCAGGAATGTCGCGGCCGCGCAAGGCATCGCGCAATTCGTGGGAGAACAACTGCCAGCAGCGCTGGGTGGTGCTCCAGCGGGTCATGTGCCCGTAGCCGGGCAGCGCGAGCTTGTCCGGGTCGGCCCGGAAAAAGCCGCGTGCCAGGGCCGCGCTGGCCGTCGGCGAACGGGACAGATAGGGATACAGCCGGCCCAGCAGGGCGGAGCGCCACGCCGAATCCGGCGCCCGCGCCATGAAGCGCCGCACCCGGGCCTCCTTGAACAGATCGTAGCCCCCCAGCACCTCGTCGGCCCCCTCCCCGGTGAGCACGACCTTGAAGCCGGCGGCGTGCACCTGCCGCGCCAGCAGCATCAGGGGCACGGGCGCGGTGCGCAACATCGGTGCCTCGGCGTGCCAGACGGCCTGCTCGAAGGCCTGGGCGATGTCGGAGTCGCGGCAGCGCCACTGGGCATGCTCGCAGCCGAGGGCGCGCACCAGATCCTGTTGCTGCTCGCCCTCGTCGAACTCGGGATCGTCGAAGCGGATCGAGAAGGTGCGCAGCTGCTTCGCGCCGCCGCGCCGGGCCAGGGCCGCCACCGCCGCGGAGTCCAGGCCCCCGCTCAGGTAGGCACCCACCGGCACGTCGGCACGCAGACGCTGGTCGACACTGGCCTGCAGTCGCCGCAGCAACTCCCCCGCGCAGGCATCCGCGTCGAATTCCTCGGACACGGCCTCGCGCGAGGGGAAGCTCCAGTCCCAGTAGCGCCATGCATGCTCGCCATCCTGGTCGATGGCCAGGCAACTGCCTGGCTCGAGGCTGCGCACGCCTTCGAAGGGGCTGTGCCCGGCCAGCGGGCCCCAGGTGGTGAACACCTCCGCCAGCACCTGCGGATCCAGGCGCGGGGTCCACCCCGGCATGGCCAGCAGGGCCTTGACCTCGGAGGCGAAACCCAGGCGAGAGCCGTCGCGACGCAGGAACAACGGGCGGATTCCCGTGCGATCCCGGGCCAGCAGCAGACGGCGCCGGCGCCCGTCCCACAGCGCGAAGACGAACTGCCCGTCCAGGCGCTCGACCAGCGCGTCGCCCCAGGTCTCGTAGCCATGCACCAGCACCTCGGTGTCGCAGTGACTTCGGAACTGGTGGCCCAGGCCCAGCAGCTGGCGGCGCAGCTCGGCATGGTTGTAGATCTCGCCGTTGAAACTCACCCAGACGCTGGCGTCCTCATTGCCCATGGGCTGGGCGCCGGCATGCGGGTCGATCACCGCCAGACGCGCATGCCCCAGCACCGCCGGGCCGCATTCGCGCACCCCCTGGCCGTCCGGCCCCCGGTGGTGCAGCGCGCGAACCATGGCCCAGGCCACCTGGGCCGAAGGCACCTGGCGAAAGTCGAGCAGGCCGGCGACGCCGCACATGAAGCGCGACGCGAATCAGTAATGAATGCTGCGCGGCGCGCCGCCGCCCACGGCGATGGCGTCGCCGTTGATGGCGCGCGAACGCGGCGAGCACAGGAAGGCGACCACGTCGGCCACCTCGGAGGCGTCCACCAGGTGCCGGATGGAATTCTGCGCGGCCATTTCCTGCTCGATCACCCCGGGCTCCACCCCGCGCGCCTTGGCCTTCGCGGCCACCAGGGCCGGCGTGCGCTCGGTGCGCGTGGTGCCGGGGTGCACCACCGTGGCCTGGATGCCGAAGGGGCCGAGCTCGTCGGCCATGTTCTTGGTGATGGCGGCCACCGCGACGTTGCGCACGCTGCCCACCGCGTGCCCGGTCTGGCGCGCGGCCAGGCCGCTGATGTTGACGATGCGCCCCCAGCCGCGCTGGCGCATGCCCGGCACCACGGCCTGCGCGCAGCGCAGGTAGCCCATGACCTTGGTGTCGACCTCTCCCCGCAGGTAGTCGGCGCGGATGTCCTCGAGCCCCGGGGGCGCGGCGAAGCCGGAGGGCTCGGCGGCGGCGTTGACCAGGATGTCGATGCCGCCGCCCAGCCCCTGCTCGGCCTCGCGCACCGCCGCGCGCACCTGGGCGTCGTCGGTGGTGTCGGCACGCACCCCGATCACCGTGACGCCGCATTGCGCGCGCAGTTCCTCGGCGGCCTCGCGCAGCGCGGCCTCGCCGCGCGCCAGCAGGGCCACCAGGGCGCCCTCCAGCGCCAGCGCGCGGGCCACCGCCTTGCCGATGCCCCGGCTGCCGCCGGTCACCAGGGCGCGCTTGCCGCGCAGTTGCAGGTCCATGCCGATCTCCTCGAGTGGTTCAGGTGCGCTGGGCGAGCAGCCGGTGGCGCAGGGACGGAATCTGGTTGAGCACCAGGCCGCCCACCACCAGGGCGGCCGCGGCGAGCTTCCAGTCCTGCAGGGGCTCGTGCAGCAGCAAGGCGGCGGTGAGCATGCCGCTCACCGGCACCAGCAGGGTGAAGGGCGCGATCTGCGCGGCAGGATAGCGGCGCATGAGCATGGCCCACAAGCCGAAGCCGAACAGGGTCGCGGGATAGGCCTGGAATCCGACCACCAGCCAGGACATGGCGTCCATGTCGCGCAGCGCCTGCCAGTCCCTGCCGGCGCCCTCCAGCAGCAGCGACAGCGCCAGCAGGGGCGGCACCGCGTACAGGCTGGCCCAGGAAGCCAGGGCCACCGCGTTCACCGGGCCCAGGCGCCGCGCCAGCACATTGGCCACCGCCCACGAGCAGGCCGCGATGATCAGCAGCAGCAGGCCGATGAGCGAGGTGCGTTGGTGCAGGTTCCAGGCCACCACGCCCATGCCGGCCAGCGCGATGGCCCCTCCGAGCAGCTGCACCGGCCGCGCCTTCTCGCGCAGCAGGGCCCAGGCCAGGGCGATGGTGAAAAAGGCCTGCAGCTGCATGACGATGGAGGCGAGCCCGGCCGCCATGCCCAGCTTGAGGCCGGTCATGAGCAGGCCGAACAGCACCGCGAACTGCGCCAGGCCCCAGGCGGCCACGCGACGCCAGGGCAGGCTCGGCGGGCGCACCAGCAGCACCATGGGAAAGGCGGTGAAGGCAAAGCGCAGGGTGCAGAACAGCAGCGGGGGCAGCCCGCGCAGCCCGAGTTTCATGACGGCGAAATTGCTGCCCCAGATCACCACCGTCAACAAGGCCAGGGAAAGATCGCGAAACCGCATGCGGCGCCTTCAGAAGCTCAGTTCGTAATCGATGGACAAGGGAGCGTGGTCGGAAAACCGCTGCTCCACGTAGATGCTCTCGCTGCCGCGACGCGCGAGGGCGGCGACCCCGGGCGTGGCCAGGTGGTAGTCGATGCGCCACCCCACGTTGCGCGCCCGCGCCTGGCCTCGGTTGCTCCACCAGGTGTACTGGTCGGGCTGCGGGTTGAGGGCGCGGAACACGTCGACCCAGCCCAGGTCGTCGAGCACGTGGCTCATCCACGCGCGCTCCTCGGGCAGGAAGCCGCTGTTCTTCAGGTTGCCTTTCCAGTTCTTCAGGTCGATCTCCTTGTGGGCGATGTTCACGTCACCACACAGGATCACCTCGCCCTGGGATTGCAGCTCGCGCATATGCTGCTCGAAGGCCTCCAGGAAGCGGAACTTGGCCTGCTGGCGCAGCTCGCTGCTGGAGCCGGAGGGAAAATACACCGACACCAGGGCCAGGCGCCGGCCGTCGGCCATGCGATAGCGGGCCTCCAGGTAGCGCCCCTCGGCGTCGAACTCGGGACTTCCGAAACCCACCCGCAGGTCCTCGGGCTCGATGCGGTAGTGCAGGCCCACGCCGCTGTAGCCCGGGCGCTCGGCGTGGTGGAAGGCGCCACGCAGCCCGCCCAGGCCGCGCATGGCCTCGTTCAGGTCGGCCTGCGTGACGCGGATCTCCTGCAGGCACAGCCAGTCCGGGCGCGCCTGCTCGAGCAGCCAGGGCCCCAGGCCCTTGGTCAGCGCGCTGCGCAGGCCGTTGGCGTTCAGCGTGGTGACGCGCAGCGCGGGCGCGGGGCGGGCTGGGGACATGGCGGAGACGGGAGTGGGTTGGATAGACTTGCAGCGTGGCGCGCAAGCGGCAGCGCAGGCCGCCGTGGACACATGCGAATCTGCGATTGTGCGCCCAGGCGCAGAATTCCGTCTCGGGTCGCCCGGGGGAACCGCCTGCCCGATCGCCAGCGGAATCGAACATCGCCAGAGCATCCAGTCACGAGGGAATCATCGATGCAACGCCAAGCAGTTCGCGGCCACGCCTCCTGGGCTCTGTGGGCGGCGCTTTGCGCGTGCCTGCCCGCCACCGCCCAGGCCACCGTGTTCCTGTGCCACGACGGCCGGGGCGGCACGATCACCACCGATCACCTCGACTCGAACTGCCTGCAGTACGGCGGCAAGGAGCTCAACCCCGACGGCAGCGTGCGGCGCCTGATCCTCACGCAACGCCAGCAGGCCGATCAGCAGCAGGCGCTGCAGCGCGAACAGGCGGCGCGCGAGCAGCAGCTGCGCGAGCAGCGCGAGCAGCGCGCGCTGCTCGCCCGCTACCCGGACGACGCCACCTTGCAAAGCGCCCGTACGGCCGACCTGCACAGCGTGCAGGCGCTGATCGACGCGGCGCATGAGCGCCTGAAGGTGCTGGCCCGCGAGCGCCACGACAACGCGCTGGACGCGCAGTTCTACCCCAACGGAAACTACCCCGCGGACCTGCGCGCGCGCATGCAGATCAACCAGAGCCAGCGCGAGCAGGAGCAGCAGATGATCCTCGCGCAGCAGCGCGAGCTGCTGCGGGTCGAGAAGCACTACAAGGATCTGCGCGCGCGCCTGCAGCCGCTGTGGGCACGCCAGCACGCGGCCGCCGGCAGCGCTCCGGCGAACTGAACGCGCCGGGCGCCGGCTCAGGCCTCGATGGCCGCGCGCAGCGCCTCGCCGACCTGCTGCGGGTTGGCGCGCCCGCCGGTGGCCTTCATCACCTGGCCCACCAGGGCGTTGAGGGCCTTGGCCTTGCCGGCGCGGAATTCCTCCACGTTCTTCGGGTTCGCCGCGAGCACCGCGGCCACGGCCTCGGCGATGGCCGAGACGTCGCTGATCTGGCGCAGGCCGCGGGCGTCGATGATCGCGTCCACGCCGCGCTCGCCCTGCCACAGCGCCGCGAACACCTCGCGCGCGGTCTTGCCCGACAAGGTGCCGTCGCCCTGACGGGCGATCAGCGCCGCCAGTTCCTCGGGCGCCACGGGGCAACGCCCCATGTCCAGCTCCTCGCGGTTCAGGGCCGCGGCCAGCTCGCCCATGATCCAGTTCGCCGCGGGCTTGGCGGCCGCGCCGGCGGCCAGGCAGGCCTCGAAGTAAGCGGCATGGGCCCGGCTCTGGGTCAGGTAGGCGGCGTCGGCCGCGCTCAGTCCATGCTGACCCTCGAAGCGAGCGGCCATCTGCGCGGGAAGCTCGGGCAGCTCGGCACGCACCCGCTCCACCCAGGCCGGCTCGATCAGCAGCGGAGGCAGGTCGGGGTCGGGGAAATAGCGGTAGTCGTGCGAGTCTTCCTTGGTGCGCATCGTGCGCGTCTCGCCCCGGTCGGGGTCGAACAGGCGGGTCTCCTGGCGCACCGTGCCGCCGTCCTCGATGAGCTCGGCCTGGCGCCGGGCCTCGAACTCGATGGCACGCTCGAGAAAACGGAAACTGTTGAGGTTCTTGATCTCGCAGCGGGTTCCCAGGGGCGCGCCCGGTCGACGCACCGACACGTTGGCGTCGCAGCGGAAGGAGCCCTCCTGCAGGTTGCCGTCGCAGATGCCCAGCCACACCACCAGGGCGTGCAGCGCGCGCGCGTAGGCGGCCGCCTCGGCGGGGCCGCGCAGCACCGGTTCGCTGACGATTTCCAGCAGCGGCGTGCCGGCGCGGTTCAGGTCGATGCCGGTGGCGTCCTGGCCGGCCCAGTCCAGGCCGTGCACCGACTTGCCGGCGTCTTCCTCGAGGTGCGCGCGGGTGAGCTGGGCCTGGCGCGACTCGCCGTCGAACACGTAGGGCACCTTGCCGCCCTGCACGACGGGAATCTCGAACTGGCTGATCTGGTAGCCCTTCGGAAGATCCGGGTAGAAATAGTTCTTGCGCGCGAACACCGACAGGGGGGCCACCACGGCACCCACCGCCAGCCCGAAGCGGATCGCGCGCTCCACCGCGCCCCGGTTGGTCACCGGCAGGGTGCCCGGCAGGGCCAGGTCGACCTCGCTGGCCAGCAGGTTGGGCTCGCGCCCGAACAGGTTCGGGGCGTCGGAGAACATTTTCGACGCGGTGGACAGCTGGACATGGGTTTCCAGCCCGATGACGATTTCCCAGCCGGGAAGGGCGAATGAGGACATGGTGCTCGCTAGGAACAACTCGGGGCCATGGAGGTCGCCTGCCCCTCAGGGGGCCGGCGCGCGCAGGTGCCAGTCGGTCGCGCGCTGCAGCTGGTGGGCGGCGTGCAGCAGCCGGGCTTCGCCGAAATGCGGCGCCACCAGTTGCAGGCCCACGGGGCGCCGCGCGTGCTCGCCGCGTCCGAAGCCGGCGGGCACGCTCATCGCCGGCAGACCGGCCAGGCTGGCCGGCAGGGTGTGCACGTCGGCCAGGTAGTTGGCCAGGGGATCGGCCTTCTCGCCCAGGTTCCAGGCCACCGTGGGAGCCACCGGGCCGGCGATCAGGTCGCAGGAGCCGAAGGCGGCGAGGAAATCCCGCGCGATCAGCCGGCGGATCTTCTGCGCCTGCAGGTAATAGGCGTCGTAGTAGCCGTGGGACAGCACGTAGGCGCCGGTCAGGATGCGGCGCTTGACCTCGGGCCCGAAGCCCTCGGCCCGGCTGTTGGCGTACATCTCCGCCAGGTCGGTGTACTGCTCGGCGCGGTGACCGTAGCGCACGCCGTCGAAACGCGACAAATTGCTCGAGGCCTCGGCCGGCGCCAGGATGTAATAGGCGGCCACCGACAGCGTGCTGCGCGGCAGCTCGATGTCCACCAGTTGCGCGCCCAGGCCGCGCAACTGCTCCAGCGCCTCGCGCACCGCCTGCTCCACCTCGTCGGCCAGGCCCTGGGCGAACCACTCGCGCGGCAGGCCGATGCGCAGGCCGGCCAGCGGACGCGCCGGGTCGGCGCCCTCGCGGGGCGCGTCCAGCCCGGCCGTGTAGTCGGGCGCGGCGTGCTGCACGCTGGTGGAGTCGCGCGGATCGAAGCCGACCATGGCGCCCAGCACCATGGCGCAATCCCAGGCGCTGCGCGCCATCGCGCCGGCCTGGTCGAGGCTGGAGGCGTAGGCGATCATGCCGTAGCGCGAGCACAGTCCGTAGGTGGGCTTGATGCCGGTGATGCCGCAAAAGGCCGCCGGCTGGCGGATGGAGCCGCCGGTGTCGGTGCCGGTGGCTGCCGGCACCAGGCGCGCGGCCACCGCGGCGGCCGAGCCGCCGGAGGAACCGCCGGGCACGGCCCGGGCATCCCAGGGGTTGCGCACCGGGCCGAAGGCCGAATTCTCGTTGGACGAGCCCATGGCGAACTCGTCCATATTGGTCTTGCCCAGGCACACGGCCCCGGCCTCGCGCAGACGCGCCACGACGGTGGCGTCGAAGGGGCTGCGGTAGCCCGCCAGCATGCGCGAGCCGGCGGTGGTGGGCATGTCGCGGGTGACGAACACGTCCTTGTGGGCCAGGGGCAGGCCCAGCAGCGCGGAGGCCGCCCCGCCGGCGCGCGCGGCGTCGGCCTCCCGCGCGGCCCGCAGCGCGCCCTCGGCATCCACGTGCAGGAAGGCGCCCAGCGCCGCCTGGCGCTCGATGCGCGCCAGGTGCTCGCCCACCAGTTCCACGCTGGATGCGCGCCCTTCGCGCAGCGCCCGGGCCTGGGCGCGCAGGTCCTGCTCGGCCAGCGCGCTCATTCCACCACCCTGGGCACGATGAACATGCCGTCCTGCGCGGCGGCGGCGTTGGACAGCGCCGCCTCGCGCAGCCGGGGCTCGGGCGCTCGCGCCGCGTCCTCGCGCAGGCGCAGGGGAAGTTCGCCGAGCACGGCCAGCGGATGGGCCAGGGGCTCCACGCCGGAGGTGTCGACGGCGCGCATCGGCTCCACCACCTCGGTGAAAAAGGCGTTGATCTGTTCGAGCATCTCGGCCTGTTCGGCCGTGTCCAGGCGCAGTCTTGCGAGGCTGGCGATGCGTTGGATGTCGCTGGATTGCAGGGGCATGGCCGGTTTGTACGCGTCCGCGGCGTTTCGCGCGCAGCGGGCAAAAGAGGCCATTGTAAAGCCCGTCATCCGGTAACATGTCTGGATTCCCGAAGCTCGATTTGCCGCGTCGAGTTGTCGGATCCGTTGCATATTAACGACGTATTGACGCCCATTTCGCCATGTTCGGACTCTTTCGCCGGTATTTCTCGACCGATCTGGCCATCGACCTCGGGACCGCCAACACGCTGATCTACGTACGCGGCAAGGGCATCGTGCTCGACGAGCCCTCGGTGGTCGCCATCCGCCATGAAGGCGGGCCCAATGGCAAGAAGACCATCCAGGCCGTGGGGCGCGAGGCCAAGGCCATGCTGGGCCGCGTGCCCGGCAACATCGAGGCCATCCGCCCGATGAAGGACGGCGTGATCGCGGATTTCACGGTCACCGAGCAGATGCTCAAGCAGTTCATCAAGATGGTCCACGAGACCACGCTGTTCAAGCCTTCCCCCCGCATCATCATCTGCGTGCCCTGCGGCTCCACCCAGGTGGAGCGTCGCGCCATCCGCGAATCCGCCCTCGGCGCCGGCGCCAGCGAGGTCTACCTGATCGAGGAACCCATGGCCGCGGCCATCGGCTCCGGGCTGCCGGTCAGCGAGGCCAGCGGCTCCATGGTGGTGGACATCGGCGGCGGCACCACCGAGGTGGGCGTGATCTCCCTCGGCGGCATGGTCTACAAGGGCAGCGTGCGCGTGGGCGGCGACAAGTTCGACGAAGCCATCCTCAACTACATCCGGCGCAACTACGGCATGCTGGTGGGCGAGCCCACGGCGGAGGCGATCAAGAAGGAAATCGGCTCGGCCTTCCCCGGCTCCGAGGTGCGGGAGATGGAAGTCAAGGGCCGCAACCTCTCGGAAGGGGTGCCGCGCAGTTTCACGATTTCCAGCAATGAAATCCTGGAAGCGCTGACCGACCCCATCAACCACATCGTCTCGGCGGTGAAGAACGCGCTGGAACAGACGCCGCCCGAGCTGGGCGCCGACATCGCCGAGCGCGGCATGATGCTCACCGGCGGCGGCGCGCTGTTGCGCGACCTGGACCGGCTGCTGGCCGAGGAGACCGGGCTGCCCGTGCTGGTCGCCGAGGACCCCCTGACCTGCGTGGCCCGCGGCTGCGGCATGGCGCTGGAGCGCATGGACCGGCTGGGCACGATTTTCACTTCGGAGTAAGACTCGCGCGGGGCAGGCCCCGCGCGCGCGCATCACGCGATGGCTTTCGCAACCCTGGAGCGCTCCCCGCCGCCGTTTTTCCGGCAAGGACCGTCGGCGGCCGCCCGGCTTGTGTTCTACGCGGCGCTGTCGCTGCTGGCCATGGCGCTGGACGCCCGCTGGCACCTGCTGGGCCCGCTGCGCCTGGGCATCGACGTGTCCCTCACCCCCGTGGTGCAGATGGCGCGCAGCCCCTGGCTGGCGTGGAGCGCGCTGAGCAGCCGCGCCGAATCCCTGAACCAGGCGCAGGCCCAGCTGGCCCTGGCGCAAAAGCGCAACCTGGAGCTGTCGCTGCAGGCCCAGCGCGAAGCCGACCTGGAACGCCAGAACGCGCTGCTGCGCCAGTTGCTGCAACTGCGCGAGGCCGTGCCGGTGCACGCGACGGCCGCGCAGATCGTCGCGCAGGCGCGCGACCCCTTCTCGCGCAAGCTGCTGCTGGATCGCGGCGCCGCCGCCGGCATCGAGCCGGGCTCCCCGGTGATCGACGCGCACGGCCTGCTGGGCCAGGTGACCATGCTCTCGCCCCTGAGCGCGCAGGTCACGCTGATCACCGACCGCGACTCGGCGGTGCCGGTGGAGGTGGCGCGCAACCGCGCCCGCGGCGTGCTGGTGGGCGACGCCGGCACCAGCGCGGGCGGCCTGCAATTGCTGTGGCAGGCCAACGACGGCGACCTGCGCGTGGGCGATGTGCTGGTCACCAGCGGGCTGGACGGGGTCTACCCCGCGGGCCTGGCGGTGGCGCGCATCCTCAAGGTCACGCGCGAGCCCGATTCGGCTTTCGCCCGCGTGCTGTGCGCACCCCTGGCGCAGGTCGACGCCGGGCGCTATGTGCTCGTGCTCACCCCGCAGCGCCCGCTGGCGCCGGCGCCCAAGGCGCCCGCCCCGCCGGCGCGCCGGCGATGAGCACGACGGGCGGGGGGCAGGCATGAATTCCCTGCGCGGGCCGCGCTCGTCCCCGGCGGAGTCCAGCCCCCGCGGCGAGGTGCTGCTGCTGGCGGCACGGCCCTGGTTCATCTGGTTCACCCTGGTGGCCGCGCTGGTGGTCGAGTTCATGCCCGTGGGCCGCCGCCCCTGGCTGCCCGACCTGCTGGCCATGACCCTGGTGTTCTGGGTGGTGCACCAGCCCCGCCGGGTGGGCATCGGGGCCGGCTTCGTGTTCGGCCTGCTGATCGACGCCCAGCACGCGGCGCTGCTGGGCGAGCATGCGCTGGCCTACAGCCTGCTGGCCTTTTTCGCCGTCATGCTGCATCGCCGCCTGCTGTGGTTCTCGCTGCATCAGCAGGCGCTGCAGATCCTGCCCCTGTTCGCGGCCGCGCGCCTGCTCGAGTTCCTCGTGGCCATGATGGCCGGAGGCTCTCCACCGGGCCTGAGCTACGCGGTGGCGCCGCTGCTGCAGGCCGCCTTGTGGCCCCTGCTGAGCTGGCTCCTGCTGGCGCCGCAGCGGCGCGCACCCGCACCCGACGAGAATCGACCGCTGTGAACAGCCCGGAATTGAAGAACGTCGGGCGCGAACTGCTGCGCTTCCGGCGCCGGCTGCTGCTTGCCGTGGGCGGCGTGGTGCTGGCCTTCGGGCTGCTCATCGGGCGCTGGCTGTGGCTGCAGGTGCTGCGCCACCGCCAATACTCGCTGCAGGCGCGCGACAACCGCGTGGCCATCGTTCCGGTGCAACCTTCGCGCGGGCTCATCGTCGACCGCAACGGCATCGTGCTGGCCGACAATTTCGCCGCCTACACCCTGGAAATCACCCCCAGCAAGACGGTGGGCCTGGCCGCCACCATCTCCGCGCTGCGCGCGGTGGTGCCGATCTCCCCGCATGACGAGCGGCGCTTCCACGCGCTGCTGGCGCAGAACCGAAGCTTCGAGTCCATCCCCATCCGCAGCCGGCTCAGCGACGCCGAGGTAGCGCGCTTCGTCGCGCAGCGTTTTCGCTTTCCCGGCGTGGAAGTGCACGCCAGGCTGTTCCGCTCCTATCCCCTGGGATCGCTGGGATGCCACGTGATCGGGATGGTCGGGCGCATCAACGCCAACGAGCAGCAGCAACTGCAGGATTCCGACCAGGCCGCGAACTACCAGGGGGCCGACCACATCGGCAAGACCGGGGTCGAGCTGGGCTGGGAGCGCCAGTTGCACGGCACCATCGGCTTCGACGAGGTGGAGGTCAACGTCGCCGGCAAGCCGGTGCGCAAGCTGCGCAGCAAGCCTCCGGTGCCCGGCAGCACCCTGGTGCTGTCGCTGGACGCACGCATGCAGAAGCTGGCCGAGGATCTGTACGGCGACCGCAGCGGGGCCTGCGTGGCGATGGACCCGCGCTCCGGCGAGGTGCTGGTCATGGCCTCCATGCCCACCTTCGACCCCAACCTGTTCGTCGAGGGCATCGACCCCCAGAACTGGAACCAGCTCAACACCGACCCGCGCCGCCCGCTGCTCGACCGCGTGCTGCGCGGCACCTTCCCGCCGGGCTCCACCTACAAGCCCTACCTGGCCATGGGCGCGCTCACCCAGGGCCTGCGCACGGCCAGCTACGTCCTGAACGATCCGGGCTTTTTCATGCTCGGGCACCACAAGTTCCGCGACGATGTGCCGGGCGGCCACGGCAAGGTGGACATGCACAAGGCCATCGAGGTCTCCTGCGACACCTATTTCTACATGGTGGCCAACGACTGGGGCGTGGACGGCATGCACGACTGGACGCGCCATTTCGGCTTCGGGCGCCTCAGCGGGGTGGACCTGCCCGGCGAGGTGCGCGGCATCCTGCCCTCCAAGGCCTGGAAAAAGCGCGCCTTCAAGACCCCCGCGCTGCAGCGCTGGTATGCCGGCGAGACCATCAGCCTGGGCATCGGCCAGGGCTACAACAGCTTCACTCCCATGCAACTGGCCAATGCGCTGGCCACCATGGCCAACGGGGGCACGCGCTTCAAGCCCCGGGTGGTGCGCATGGTGGAGGACATGGACACGCACCGTTTCGTGGCGACTCCGGCGGAGGTCGCGGAGCGCCTGCACCTGGACCCCGGCTACTGGCAGGTGGTGCATGACGGCATGGTGGCGGTGAACGCGGGCAAGCAGGGCACGGCCTACGCGGTGTTCAAGGATGCCCCCTACACCAGCGCCGGCAAGACGGGAACCGCGCAGGTGTTCACGGTGGGCCAGCACCAGCACTACGACGCCGCCGACCTCGCGCGCCACCTGCTCGACCACGCGCTCTACACGGTGTGGGCCCCGGCCGACAACCCCACCATCTGCGTGGCGCTGATCGTCGAGCACGCGGGCTGGGGCGCCAGTGCCGCCGCGCCCATCGCGCGCAAGCTGATCGACTACCACTTGCTGGGCACCCTGCCCAGCGACGACGAGATCCAGAAGATCTCGGGGCGCAAGCCCACGCCGCTGCCCTTTCGCTATGCCGGCGCGCGCGACGGCCTGCCTCCGGTGCCCGGCGCGCACGCCCCGCCCCCCCACCCGGGCGCGTCCTCCGCCGCCGAGGCCTCGAGCGCCGCGGCCCCTCCCGTGCAGCCCTGGCCCGCGCCCTCGCCGGCCTCGGCCCCCGCGGCGCCGCGGGCGGGCAGCACCGATGCACGCTCGGCGGCCATGGGCGCGCTGCAGCGCGAAGGGCGCTACGTTCCCGCCCGCTGCGGCACGGGCCCGCTGTTCAGCCGTTTCGGCGCCGCGCCGGAATGCCCCGACCCGGACCAGGGAGAGCGCCTGTGAACACGGTGATCAACCGCGCCTCGCTGCGCCAGCGCCTGCGCCCCTACGTCACGGGATTCGACATTCCCCTGCTGTGCGCCCTGCTGATGCTGGTGGGCATCGGCTGCATCGTGCTGTTCTCCGCCCTGCAGGGCCAGCCCATCCATTTCAGCGACCAGTTGCGCAACCTGCTGTTCGGGCTGCTGGTGCTGTTCGTGGTGGCGCAGATTCCGCCGCAGCGCCTGATGCAGGCGGCCGTGCCGCTGTACGCGCTGGGGGTGGCGCTGCTGGTGGCCACCGCCGCCTTCGGGCTGGTGCGCAAGGGGGCGCGCCGCTGGCTGGACGTGGGCGTGGTGATCCAGCCCTCCGAGGTCATGAAAATCGCCATGCCGTTGATGCTGGCCTGGTATTTCCAGAAGCGCGAGGGGCTGATCCGCCTGCGCGATTACGGCGTGGCCGGGCTGCTGCTGGCCCTTCCCGTGGGCCTGATCATGAAACAGCCCGACCTGGGCACCGCCATGCTGGTGCTGTCGACCGGGTTTTTCGTGATCTTCTTCGCCGGCCTGTCGTGGCGCGTGCTGCTCGCCGGCGCGCTGGCGGCGGCGGCGGCGGCCCCGGTGCTGTGGCATTTCATGCACGACTACCAGCGCCAGCGCATCCTCATGCTGCTGGATCCGCAGTCCGACCCGCTGGGCACCGGCTTCAACATCATCCAGTCCATGATCGCCATCGGCTCGGGCGGCGTGTGGGGCCAGGGCTACCTGCACGGCACCCAGGCGCACCTGAATTTCGTGCCGGAGTCCCACACGGACTTCGTGTTCGCGGTGCTGGCGGAGGAGTGGGGGCTGGTGGGCAACGTGACCCTGGTACTCAGCTATTTGTTCTTTATCGGCCGCGGACTGTACATTTCATCCCAGGCACCCACCTTGTTCTCCCGCCTGCTGGCCGCGTCGATCACCATGATCTTCTTCACCTATGCCTTCGTGAACATGGGCATGGTCTCGGGCATCCTGCCCGTGGTCGGCGTGCCCCTGCCCTTCGTCAGCTACGGCGGCACCGCGCTGGCCACGCTGATGCTGGGCACGGGCATCCTGCTGTCCATCGCGCGATCCCGGCGCCTGGTGCAAAGCTGAGAGCAAGCGGGTCGCCTTCCCGCGCGTACTGCGCGGGGTATTTGTAACCAAAAAGGCGATAACACCCATGCGAAGAATCCATTGGACTTTTCCGGGTGGTTGCGCAGAATGCGTTCTCGCTTAGCTATATGGGCATGTATTTATGGATCGATTCGATCCAGTCGCGGCCGGCCTGGGCTGCACCCACCCTTGAGGAGATTTCCGCCATGAACCCACTCCGCGCTCTCCGGGCCGCGCTGTTCGCCCTCGGCCTCGGCCTGGCCGCGACCGGCGCCGCCAGCGCCGCCGACAGCTCTGCCCAACCGGTGGCCAAGTTCGACTTCGACCATCCGACCTTCGCCCACGAACTGCCCTTCGCCACCCGGCAGGTGGTGATCCAGGTCAGCGAGAACAACCCGGACTACTGGAACCTGGTGCTGAACAACGCGCAGAACCTGCTGGACTTCTTCGGCCAGGAGAACGTGCGCGTGGTGGTGGTGGCCTTCGGCCCCGGCCTGCCCATGCTGCTGAAGAACAGCCCGGTGGCCTCGCGCCTCGAGTCCGAGAACAGCGAGGGCGTCGAGTTCGACGCCTGCCACAACACCATGAAGGCCATGGCCCGCAAGATCGGCCACATGCCGGTGGTGGTGCCCGAGGCCACCGTGGTGCCCGCCGGGGTGGCGCGCATCATGCAGCTGGAACACGCCGGCTTCGCCTATCTGCGGCCCTGAGTTCGCAGGCCGGGGGGCCCATGCCCGCGGGGCGTGGGGGCATCCCGGCCGGCGCGCGCGCCCTGGGGACGGGCGGCCTAAGCTGGGCGCGCGACCTTGACATGTCCCGCCCCCTGTTCACCCCCCCGCCCCTGCTGCGCCTGCCCCCGCTGGACGGGCAGTCCCTGTACGTCGAGACCGCGCACGCACGCCCGGAACTGCCGGCGCTGGAGCAGGCCGCGGAGGCCGACGCCTGCGTGGTGGGCGCGGGAATCGCCGGCCTGTGCGCGGCCATCGAACTGGCGCGCAACGGGCTGCGGGTGTGCGTGCTCGAGGCCCATCGCGTGGGCTCGGGCGCCTCGGGTCGCAACGGGGGCCAGGCCCTGGGGGATTTCGCCTGCGGCATCGAGGCCCTGGAGCGCAGGCTGGGCCCCGAGGGTGCCAGCCTCGCCTGGGAAGTCTCGCAGCAGGCCTTGCTGCGCCTGCGGGCACGCATCCGCGAACACGCCATCGGCTGCGACTGGCGCGATGGCGCCGTGGTGGCGGCGCGCACCGCGCCCCAGGCCGAGCGGGTGCACGCCGCGATGCGCCACCGCCAGCAGCGCTACGGCGCCACGCAACTGCGCTGGCTGGACGGCGCCGCCTTGCGCGCCGGGCTGCACAGCGAGCGCTACGTGGGAGGCGTGCTCGACCCCCTGGGCGGGCACCTGCATCCGCTGAACTACACCCTGGGCCTGGCGCGCGCGGCGCGGGCCCTGGGCGTGCGCATCCACGAGCACAGCCCGGTGCTGCGCCTGGATGGCCCGGATGGCCTGGAAGGGCCGCAGCGGCCGGGCGCCGGCCACCTGCTGCGCTGTCCACGAGGGCAGCTACGCGCCCGCCTGCTGGTTCTGGCCGGTGGCGTGGTGCCGGGGCTGCCGCTGCGCCGGCTGCGGTGGCGCATCCTGCCCGTGGCCAGTTGCATGATCGCCACAGAACCCCTGGAACAAGCCGTTCCACCAGCAGGCTTCGCCGTGTGCGACACGGAATTCGTACCGGACTATTTCCGGTTCACCGTCGACGGGCGCCTGGTGTTCGGCGGCGGCGCGCACTGGCGGGTCGACCGCGGGCTGACAGACCCGGCCGAGCGGCGCCGGCACCTGCGCCGCGCCATGCTGCGGGTATTCCCCCAATGGGAGCATGTGCGCATCACCCACGACTGGGGCGGCTGGATCGACGTGAGCCTCGATCGGGCGCCCGACTTCGGACGCCTCGGCCCTGCCTGCGTGTACGTACAGGGCTTTTCCGGCCACGGCCTGGCGCTGGCGGGCATGGCCGGAGAAATGGCCGCGCGGGCCCTGCTCGAAGGGCCAGGCGCCTGCCCCGGATTCGAGCTGATCGGGCGCCTGCGCCACGCCACCCTGCCGTCATGCCGCCTGTTGCGTATACCGATTGCGGCCTTGGGTGCATTGTGGGGCCGATTCCTGCATACATCGTGACAAGTTGAAGCCTTCGGGAGCGCATCTTTGTCGTTTATCAATGTTTCCTACGACATCGTAATGCCTCGTTACTTTTACGAGTGACACAACCCCGGCAAACCCGCATGCCGCAATGGGATTTCGGGTTCTAGCATCCGCGTTGCATGTTGCCTACATCCCTAGAAGAGGCTCCCCAAGGCCCACGCCAACCACTGGAGACCGCAATGCAG
>JAKBBK010000050.1 GCA_021808525.1 Pseudomonadota bacterium | reverse complement strand
CCAGGCCCTCGTAGCTGAAGCGGTCGCGGTCGGACAGCCAGCACTCGTTGACGGCCTCGTTGGTCTGGGGCACCACGCGCACCACGCGGTTGGCCTTGAGCTGCATGACCAGGTTGGCGCCCACGCTGTCGTGCGGGCTGACCGAGGCCCGACGCGACAACTCCCAGGGCCGCGCCTCGAAGCGGAAGGGCTTGCTGGTCAGCGCGCCCACCGGGCACAGGTCGATCATGTTGCCCGAGAGCTCGGATTCGATCGAGCCTTCGAGGAAGGTGGTGATCTCGGAATGCTCGCCGCGGTTGGCCATGCCGAGTTCCATCAACCCGGCCACTTCCTGCCCGAAGCGCACGCAGCGGGTGCAATGGATGCAGCGGGTCATTTCCTCCATGCCCACCAGCGGCCCGGCGTTCTTGTGGAACACCACGCGCTTTTCTTCCTGGTAGCGCGAGGTGGAGCCGCCGTAGCCCACCGCCAGATCCTGCAGCTGGCACTCGCCGCCCTGGTCGCAGATGGGGCAGTCCAGCGGGTGGTTGATCAGCAGGAACTCCATCACCCCCTTCTGGGCCTGGATCGCGCGCTCCGAGCGGGTGCGCACGATCATGCCCTGGGCCACGGGAGTGGCGCAGGCCGGCAGCGGCTTGGGCGCCTTTTCCACGTCGACCAGGCACATGCGGCAGTTGGCCGCGATCGACAGCTTGGGGTGGTAGCAGAAGTGCGGCACGTACACATCGAGCTTGCGCGCGGCGTCCATCACCATGGAGCCTTCGGGCACCTCGACCTTGTGACCGTCGATTTCGAGTTCAACCATGACGTCAGAGTCTCTCGGGGCGTGCGTTGCTTGGGCGGGCTGCGGCTTCAGACGTAGGCCGGAACCAGGCAGGTCTTGTGTTCGATGTGATGCTCGAACTCGGCGCGGAAGTGGCGCACGAAGGACTTCACCGGCATGGCCGCCGCGTCGCCCAGGGCGCAGATGGTGCGCCCCGCGATGTTGTCCGACACCGAGTTGAGCAGATCCAGGTCCTCCGGGCGGCCCTGGCCGTGCTCGATGCGATGCACCACGCGCCACAGCCAGCCCGTGCCCTCGCGACAGGGCGTGCACTGGCCGCAGGATTCATGCTGGTAGAAGTACGACAGGCGCTCGAGGGACTTGACCATGCAGCGCGTGTCGTCGAGCACGATCACCGCCCCCGAGCCGAGCATCGAGCCGGCCTTGGAGATGGAGTCGTAGTCCATGGTGCAGTCCATGATCACCTGCGCCGGCAGCACCGGGGCGGAGGAGCCGCCGGGGATCACCGCCTTGAGCCCGCGTCCGCCGCGCACCCCGCCGGCCAGCGCCAGCAGTTCCGCGAAAGGCGTGCCCATCGGGATCTCGTAGTTGCCCGGGCGCGCCACGTCGCCCGAGACCGAATAGATCTTGGTGCCGCCGTTGTTGGGCTTGCCGGCCTCCACGTAGGCCGCCGCGCCGTTGCGGATGATCCAGGGCACCGCGGCGAAGGTCTCGGTGTTGTTGATGGTCGTGGGCTTGCCGTACAGGCCGAAGCTGGCCGGGAACGGCGGCTTGAAGCGCGGCTGGCCCTTCTTGCCTTCCAGCGATTCCAGCAGCGCGGTTTCCTCGCCGCAGATGTAGGCGCCGAAACCATGCGAGGCATGCAGCTGGAAGCTGAAGCCGCTGCCCAGGATGTTGTCGCCCAGGAAGCCGGCTGCGCGGGCCTCGTCCAGCGCCTGCTCGAAGCGCTCGTAGTCCTCGAAGATCTCGCCGTGGATGTAGTTGTAGCCCACGCCGATGCCCATCGCGTAGGCGGCGATGGCCATGCCCTCGATCACGATGTGGGGGTTGAAGCGCAGGATGTCGCGGTCCTTGAAGGTCCCCGGCTCACCCTCGTCGGAGTTGCACACCAGGTACTTCGCGCCCGGGAACTGGCGGGGCATGAAACTCCACTTCAGCCCGGTGGGAAAGCCCGCGCCGCCCCGCCCGCGCAGCGCCGAGGCCTTGACCTCGGCGATCACCTGCTCGGGCGTCATGCCCGGCTGGCCGTCGGCGCCGAGGATGCGGCGCAGCGCCTGGTAGCCGTCGCGCTTGACGTAGTCCTGCAGGCGCCAGTTGCTGCCGTCCAGGCCGGCGAGGATCTGCGGCTTGATGTGGCGGCCGTGGAAACAGGTTTCCGCCCCCTGGGAAGCGAAGCTCATGACCCTTGTCCTCCGGGTTGTCCTTCCGAACGCGCCTGCGAGCGCAGCGACTCGATCAGCGCATCGATGCGCTCGCGGTCGAGGAAGCTGCACATGCGGCGGTCATTGACCAGCGCCACCGGAGCGTCGCCGCAGGCGCCCAGGCATTCGCATTCCTGCAGCGTGAACAGGCCGTCCGCGGTGGTCTCGCCCAGGCCGACCCCGAGCTTCTCGCTCAGGTACTGCGCCGCCTGCGCGCCGCCGCCGAGCTGGCAGGGCAGATTGGTGCACACGTTGAGCTTGAAGCGCCCCACGGGCCGGGTGTTGAACATGTTGTAGAAGGTCACCACCTCGTGCACCGCGATCGGCGGGATGCCGATGTACTCGGCCACCTCGACCTCGGACTCGGGGGAGATCCAGCCGCGTTCGGCCTGCACGATGGACAGTGCCGCGATCACCGCCGACTGCTTCTGGTCGGCCGGGTACTTGGCCAGCTCGCGGTCGATGCGCTGGCGGGTGGTTTCTGACAGCATGGGGGTTTACCGATCGATTTCGCCGAACACGATGTCCATCGTGCCGATGATGGCCACGGCATCCGCGATCATGTGGCCGCGGGACATTTCGTCCATCGCCGCCAGGTGCGGGAAGCCGGGAGCACGGATCTTCAGGCGGAAGGGCTTGTTCGCGCCGTCCGACACCAGGTAGATGCCGAACTCGCCCTTCGGGTGCTCGACGGCGGCGTAGGCCTCGCCCTCGGGCACGTGGAAGCCTTCGGAGAACAGCTTGAAGTGGTGGATCAGGTCCTCCATGCTGGTCTTCATCTGCACCCGCGACGGCGGCGCCACCTTGTGGTTGTCCGTGATCACCGGGCCGGGATTGGCGCGCAGCCACTGCACGCATTGCTGGATGATCCGGTTGGACTGGCGCATCTCCTCGACGCGCACCAGGTAGCGGTCGTAGCAGTCCCCGGTCTTGCCCACCGGGATGTCGAAGTCCATGCGGTCATAGACGTCGTAGGGCTGCTGCTTGCGCAGGTCCCAGGCGAAGCCGGAGCCGCGCAGCATGGGACCGGAGAAGCCCAGCTGCAGCGCGCGCTCGGGCGAGACCACGCCGATGCCCACGGTGCGCTGCTTCCAGATGCGATTGTCGGTCAGCAGGGTCTCGTACTCGTCGACGTACTTCGGGAAGCGCTGGGTGAATTCGTCGATGAAGTCCAGCACCGAACCCTGGCGGCCGGCGTTGCGCGCCTCGAGCTCGCGCGGGCCGCGCACGCTGGACACGCGGTACTGGGGCATGCGATCCGGCAGGTCGCGGTACACGCCGCCCGGCCGGAAATACGCCGCGTGCATGCGCGCGCCCGAGGCGGCCTCGTACACGTCGAACAGGTCCTCGCGCTCGCGGAAGGCGTAGAGGAACACGGTCATCGCGCCGCAGTCCAGCGCGTGCGCGCCCAGCCACAGCAGGTGGTTGAGCAGTCGGGTGATCTCCGCGAACATGACGCGGATGTACTGCGCGCGCAGCGGCACCTCCACGCCCAGCAGTTTCTCGATGGCCAGCACGTAGGCGTGCTCGTTGCACATCATCGAGACGTAGTCCAGGCGGTCCATGTAGGGCAGCGCCTGGATGAAGGTGCGGGTCTCGGCCAGCTTCTCGGTGGCGCGGTGCAGCAGCCCGATATGCGGATCGGCGCGCTGGATGACCTCGCCGTCGAGTTCGAGCACCAGGCGCAGCACGCCGTGCGCGGACGGGTGCTGCGGTCCGAAGTTCAGGGTGTAGTTCTTGATCTCGGCCATGTCGGATCCAGGAATTCAGGCGCCGGGTTGGTTGCGCTCACGCGGAAGGTCGCCGTAGCCGGGCTCGCGCACCACGCGCGGCACGATCTCGCGCGGCTCGATGCTCACGGGCTGGTAGATCACCCGGCGGGCCTCGGGGTCGTAGCGCATTTCCACCGTGCCGCTGACCGGGAAATCCTTGCGGAAGGGATGCCCGATGAAGCCATAGTCGGTGAGCAGGCGCCGCAGGTCCTCGTGCCCCTCGAACACCACGCCGTACAGGTCGAAGGCCTCGCGCTCGTACCAGCTGGCGCTGTTCCACACCGGGTTGATCGAGGGCACCACCGGCAGCTCGTCGTCGGCGCAGCCCACGCGCACGCGCAGGCGCTGGTTCAGGCCCACCGACAGCAGGTGCAGCACCACGACGAAGCGCGCGCCTTCGCGCATGCCGTCGCCGTAGCCCTGGTAGTCCACCACGCACAGGTCCATCAACTGTTCGAAGCGCAGGCTCGGCGCGTCGCGCAGCAGCTTGCAGGACTCCACGTAGGAGGCCGGGGCCAGGTCGATGGTGAGTTCACCCAGATCCGCGCGCATGCCGAGCAGGGCGTCGCCCAGATGCTGGCGGAGTTCGTCTTGAAGCCGTTCGAGGTTGCTGGACATCGGGAAACGGGCCGGAGAGGAGGAGGCTGCGCCGTGAACGCCGTTCAGCGGGCGATGGTGTTGGTGCGGCGGATCTTGTTCTGCAGCTGCACGAGGCCGTACAGCAGCGCCTCCGCGGTCGGAGGACAGCCGGGCACGTACACGTCGACCGGCACGATGCGGTCGCAGCCGCGCACCACCGAATAGGAGTAGTGGTAGTAGCCGCCGCCATTGGCGCAGGAGCCCATGGACACCACCCAGCGCGGCTCGGGCATCTGGTCGTAGACCCGGCGCAGCGCCGGGGCCATCTTGTTGCACAGGGTGCCGGCCACGATCATCAGGTCCGACTGGCGCGGGCTCGGACGGAACACGATCCCGAAACGATCGAGGTCGTAACGCGCGGCCCCCGCATGCATCATCTCCACCGCACAACATGCCAGACCGAATGTCATCGGCCATAGCGACCCGGTTCGGGTCCAGTTGATCAGCTTGTCAGCTGTGGTGGTAATGAAACCTTCGCTCAGAACACCTTCGATACTCATCGCAGATCCCCAAACCTCGCATCACCGACATTCCCGGGCGCGCTCGGGGCCCGGGCCCCGGATCGCTCGAGCAGACCACGCCGCGCTCACTCCCAGTCGAGCGCGCCCTTCTTCCACTCGTAGATGAAACCGACCACCAGGATGGACAGGAAGATCATCATGGCCCAGAACCCCACGGCGCCGATCTTCTTCAGCGCGACGGCCCAGGGGAACAGGAAGGCGATCTCGAGGTCGAACAGAATGAACAGGATCGCCACCAGGTAGTAGCGAACGTCGAACTTCATGCGGGCGTCCTCGAAAGCCTCGAAGCCGCATTCGTAGGGGGAGTTCTTGGCGCTGTCGGGCCGCGATGGCCCGAGCAGGCGGCCCAGCACCATGGGGGCCACGCTCACGGCGATGCCGATCACGATGAACAGCAAGACAGGCAGGTACTGCTCGACGAACATCACGCCCTCCTCGTCATGTCTGACGCCGCGAGGGCGGGCCGCGTTCGCAGCGTTCCCCCCGGCAGATTCGCGCACTTCCGCGCCGCCGCATCGCTGCGGCTGCCAGCCCGCGTGCTGCACGCGGGTTCCTGCTTTGTGGTGCCGACGGCGAGACTCGAACTCGCACAGCTTTCGCCACTACCCCCTCAAGATAGCGTGTCTACCAATTTCACCACGTCGGCCCTGACGCTCGATCGAGCACCACGGTATTCGCAACCCGCCCGCCACCGTTGTTCCGGTGCCGGGCGGCGGGCTTTTTCACACCCCGGAGGAAGGGGCATTCACCCGCCTTGCATTCGCCTTGCATTCAATCACGGCATGCGGCCCGGGAACTGGATCCCGGATTCGCGCAACCCGTCAATCTTAAGGCCTGCGCTGTAGTGACGCAACGTTTGCAGCGCCCTGTTTGCGTTGCGGCAAACTACGCGCCGCACCCCTCTTGACAAGAGGCAATGCGCGTGTTGTGCATTGCAACAAAACGCAACAAATTGCCAGCGCTCCCAGCTCGCTCAGGGTTTGGCCTTGGCCGGGGTCGATGCCGGCGCCGAAGTCTGCGCCGGAGTCTTCGCGGGTACCTGCGCGGAAGCGGCCGCGGGGGCCTGCGCGCTGCCCGGAATCTGCGCCACGCCACCCTGCGAGCCGGCCGGCACCGGCCTGGAGGCCGCCGAGGCCCCCTGCGGCGCCAGGGTCTTGCCGGCCAGCTCGCCCATCACCCCGCCGCCGCTGTCGGCAGGGCGCGTGCCGAAATAGGCCAGCGCCAGGGTGCTGATGAAAAAGATGGTGGCCGCCGCCGCGGTGCTGCGGCTGAGGAAGTTGGCCGAGCCCGTGGCGCCGAACAGGCTGCCGGAGGCTCCGGAGCCGAAGGAGGCACCCATGTCGGCGCCCTTGCCATGCTGCAGCAGGATCAGCCCGACCATGGCCAGTGCGGCCAGGATCTGCGCGACGAGAATCAGGTTGAGGACGATGGTCATGGTGAACAGGAAAAACCGGTTGTCAGTGACTGCCGGCGGCTGCCGCGATGGCCAGGAAATCCGCCGCCTTGAGCGACGCGCCGCCGATCAGGCCGCCGTCGATATCGGGTTGCGCGAACAACTCGCGCGCGTTGTCGGGCTTGACGCTGCCGCCGTACAGCATCGGCACGGCGTCGGCGTCCACCCCGTGGTGGCGTGTGCGCGCGCGCAGGAAGGCATGCACCTCCTGGGCCTGCGCGGCGCTGGCGCTGCGCCCGGTGCCGATGGCCCACACCGGCTCGTAGGCCAGCACGATGGCCTGGGCCTGCGCGCCCAGCAGGTGCAGCACGGCATCGAGCTGCAGCCCCACCACCGCCTGGGTCTGGCCCTGTTCGCGCTGCTCCAGGGTCTCGCCCACGCAGACGATGGGCTGCAGGCCGTGGCTCAGCGCGCGCTGCGCCTTGGCCGCCACCGAGGCCTCGCTCTCGCCATGCAGCCCGCGGCGCTCGGAATGGCCCACGATCACATGGCGGGTGCCGAACTCGCGCAGCATGCCCGCCGCCACCTCGCCGGTGTAGGCGCCCTGCTCGTGCATGGAACAGTCCTGCGCGCCCAGCGCGATGCCCGAACCGTCGAGCAGGGCCTGCGCCTGCGCCAGGTAGGGGAAGGGCACGCACACCGCGAGGTCGCAATCCGGGCGCGGCGCGGCGACAAGCTCGCCGAGCAGCGCGCGATTGGCCTGCAGGCTTCCATGCATCTTCCAGTTCCCGGCGACCATCTTTCGGCGCATGCGTTCGTCTCCTCTTGTCGTTGGCGGCGGCTGCCGCCGCCCGCCTGCATCAGTTCCAGCTCAGGGCGATCTTGCCCACATGCTCACCCGCCTCGAGCAGCTGGTGTGCCCGCACGATCTCCTGCGCGGGCAGCACGGCATGCATGCGCGGGCGCACCCTCCCGGACTCGATCAGGGGCCACACATGCTGCTCCAGCGAGCGCGCCAGCGCGCTCTTGAAGGCGGTGTCGCGCGGCCGCAGCGTGGAGCCGGTGATGTGCAGGCGCCGGCGCATGAGCAGCGAGGCGTCGAAAGCGGCGTTCGCGCCGCCCTGCACCGCCACGATCACCAGCCGGCCGTCCTCGGCCAGGCAGCGCAGCTCGCGGGCCACGTAGTCGCCGGCGACCATGTCCAGGATCACGTCCACGCCGCGCTTGTCGGTGAACTCCCGCACCACTTCCACGAAATCCTGCTCGCGGTAGTTCACCGCGCGCTCGGCGCCGAGCTCGAGGCAGGCCTGGCACTTGGCCGCCGTGCCCGCCGTGGCCCACACCCGCGCGCCCAGCGCGTGGGCGAGCTGCACCGCGGTGCTGCCGATGCCGCTGGCGCCGCCCTGCACCAGCACATGCTCGCCGGCCTTCAGTCCGCCGCGCTGGAACAGGTTGTGCCAGACGGTGAAGAAGGTCTCCGGAAGGGCCGCCGCCTCGACGTCGCTCAGGGACTTCGGGGCCTCGATGCACTGGCCGGCCGGCACCACGCAGTAGTCCGCGTAGCCGCCGCCGTTGACCAGCGCCACCACGCGCATGCCGATGCGCAGCGAGGTGCCGGCGCAGTCGCCCTCGAGCACCTCGCCGCAGACCTCCAGGCCCGGGATGTCCGAGGCTCCCGGAGGCGGCGGGTAGGTACCCTGGCGCTGCAGCAGGTCCGGGCGGTTCACGCCGAAGGCGCGAACCTTCAGCAGCACCTCGCCGGCGCCGGGGCGCGGCATCGGGCGCTCGGCCCAGCGCAGTACCTCGGGCCCGCCCGGGCTCGTGATCTCGGCCACCCGCATGGTCTGGCTCATGGCTGGAGACGGCTTCGCCGGCTCAGGCCTGGGGCTCGGACGGAGCGGCGCCGCCGTCGCCCAGCAGGGCCTTGATCGACAGGCGGAAACGGCCCTTGTCGTCGGTCTCGATGACCTTCACGCGCACCTTCTGGCCTTCCTGCAGGTGATCGGAAACCTTGGCGATGCGCTCGTTGGCGATCTGGGAGATGTGCAGCAGGCCGTCGCGGCCCGGCAGCACGTTGACCAGCGCGCCGAAGTCCAGCAGCTTGACCACGGTGCCGTCATAGATCTGCCCGATCTCGACCTCGGCCGTCAGCTCGCCGATGCGCCGCATGGCTTCCTTGGCGCGGTCGGCGTCGGTGGAGGCCACGGTGATGGTGCCGTCGTCGGCGATGTCGATCTGCGTGCCGGTCTCCTCGGTCAGCGCACGGATCACCGCGCCACCCTTGCCGATGACGTCGCGGATGCGCTCGGGGTTGATCTTCATGGTGTACAGGCGCGGCGCGTACTGCGACACCTCGGCGCGCGCGCCGCCCACGGCCTGCTGCATCAGGCCCAGGATGTGCAGGCGAGCCTCGCGGGCCTGCGCCAGCGCCACCTGCATGATCTCGCGGGTGATGCCCTGGATCTTGATGTCCATCTGCAGCGCGGTCACGCCGGTGGAGCTGCCGGCCACCTTGAAGTCCATGTCGCCGAGGTGGTCCTCGTCGCCCAGGATGTCGGTGAGCACGGCGAAGCGGTTGCCGTCCTTGATCAGGCCCATGGCGATGCCGGCCACATGGGCCTTCAGCGGCACGCCCGCGTCCAGCAGGCTCAGGCAGCCGCCGCACACCGAGGCCATCGACGAGGAACCGTTGGACTCGGTGATCTCCGAGACCACGCGCATGGTGTAGGCGAAGTCCTCCTTCTTCGGCAGCACCGCCTGCAGCGCGCGGCGCGCCAGGCGGCCGTGGCCGATCTCGCGGCGCTTGGGCGAGCCCATGCGGCCGGTCTCGCCGGTGGCGTAGGGAGGCATGTTGTAGTGCAGCAGGAAGCGGTCGCGATACTCGCCGCCGAGGGCGTCGATGATCTGCGAGTCCTGGTCCGTGCCCAGCGTGGCCGCCACCAGGGCCTGGGTCTCGCCGCGGGTGAACAAGGCGCTGCCATGGGCACGCGGCAGCACGCCGGTGCGGATCTCGATGGGCCGCACGGTGCGCGTGTCGCGCCCGTCGATACGCGGGTCGCCGGCCAGGATCTGGCTGCGCACGATGCGCGCTTCCATGTCGAACAGGATCTGCTCGACCTTGGTCGAGTCCACCTCGGCGCCGTCGGCGCCCAGCGCCTCGTGCACCGCGGCATAGGCCTTGCGCAGCGCATCGGTGCGCAGCTGCTTGCTGGTGATCTTGTAGGCGGCGCGCAGCGCCTCGCCGGCCAGCGCGTCGATGCGCGAAATCAGCGCCTCGTCACGCGGCGCGGCCTGCCACTCCCACGCCGGCTTGCCGCCTTCGCGCACCAGCTCGTGGATGGCGTCGATGGCCGTCTGCAGCTGGCGGTGGCCGAACATCACGGCCTCCAGCATGACCTCCTCGGTCAGCTGGTCGGCCTCGGACTCGACCATCAGCACGGCCGCGTCGGTGCCGGCGACCACCAGGTTCAGGCGCGAATCGGCCAGCTGGGTGCGGCTGGGGTTGAGCACGTACTCGCCCCCGATGTAGCCCACGCGGGCGGCGCCGATGGGGCCGTCGAAGGGAATGCCCGACACGGCCAGCGCGGCACTGACCGCGATCATCGCGGCGATGTCGGATTCCACCTCGGGATTCAGCGACAGCACCTGGGCCACCACCTGCACCTCGTTGTAGAAGCCCTCGGGGAACAGCGGGCGGATCGGACGGTCGATGAGACGCGAGGTCAGGGTCTCGTGCTCGCTCAGGCGCCCTTCACGCTTGAAGAAGCCGCCGGGGATCTTGCCCGCGGCGTAGGTCTTCTCGATGTAGTCGACGGTCAGCGGGAAGAAATCCTGGCCCGGCTTGGCCGACTTGGCCGCCACCACGCTGGCCAGCACCACGGTGTCGTCCATGTTCAGCAGCACGGAGCCGCCGGCCTGGCGGGCGATCTCGCCCGTCTCCATGGTGACGGTGTGCGAACCCCACTGGAAGGTCTTGGTGATCTTGTTGAACATTGTTTTCACTCCGGTTGGTCGGGCGCTCGGGGCCTCGGGGCCGCTCGCGCCTGGGCCCGCGTCAGCGGGCAGGTCGGGAAGCACAATGCCATTCCTGCGCGGCTCTGCCGGGCGCCGCCGCTTCGCGCGCGGCGGCCAGAGCGGCCCAGGAATGACACAGCAGCGCCTCCCGGCTCGGCGTGCGCCGCGCGCCACGCGCGCCGCGCACGACAACAGGGCGCCTGGCTCGACTCAGCGAAGCAGGCGCCCCATGGTTCATGCGGAATTACTTGCGCAGGTTCAGCTTCGCGATCAGCGCGCGATAGCGGTCCGCGTCCTTGCCCTTGAGGTAATCGAGCAGCTTGCGCCGGCGGCTGACCATGCGCAGCAGTCCGCGGCGGCCATGGTGATCCTTGGCGTGGGTCTTGAAGTGCCCGGTCAGTTCGTTGATGCGGGCGGTGAGCAGCGCCACCTGGACTTCGGGGGATCCGGTGTCCTTGGGAGCGCGCGCGTTGTCGGCGACGACCTGGGCCGTCGTGGCTTGATTCAGAC
Organism: Pseudomonadota bacterium; assembly: GCA_021808525.1. Classification (GTDB taxonomy): domain Bacteria; phylum Pseudomonadota; class Gammaproteobacteria; order Burkholderiales; family Burkholderiaceae_C; genus Thiomonas_A. The sequence continues at coordinate 11,537 of JAKBBK010000050.1, read as the reverse complement.
TCATGGGGCAGTTTCCTGTGAAGTACTCGCGAACGCGGAAGAAACCATTCCACGCCGTGAAAAAAGGCACAGTTTAGCGCATTTGTTCCCGCCCATGCGGCCCGAGCCCCTGCCCAGGCCTTGCGCCTGCGCAAGCAAAGCCCGAAACTGTGCTTTGCTCACCTGCATTTACCCCAACATTGTCGCCCGACCCGCGCCGGCGCACCGCGCCGCGACGGCAAGCTCCACCCGCACATGCGCCTGCAACTGCTTTCCGATCTGCACTTCGAAGCCGAGACCTTCGAGCCCCAACCCGCCCCCGACGCCGACCTGCTCGTGCTGGCCGGCGACATCGACGCCGGCCACGAGGGTCTGGAGCGCTTTCGCGACTGGCCGGTGCCCGTGCTGTTCGTGGCCGGCAACCACGAGTACGACGAGCGCGACTTCGACGCCGCCACCGCGGCGCTGCGCCTGCGCTGCGAGCGCGCCGGCATCCGCATGCTCGAGCGCGAGACCCTGGTGCTGGAAGCCGGCGGGCAGAAGGTGCGCTTCGTCGGCACCACCCTGTGGAACGACTTCGATCTGTTCGGCCAGTCCAAGCGCGAACAATGCATGCGCGCCGCGCGCTATTTCATCGAGCAGGTGCAGCGCTCGGTGCGCAACGGCAAGCCCATGGACGCCCAGGCGCTGCGCCAGGAGGGGCTGCGCAGCCGCGACTGGCTGCGCGAGCAGTTGCAGCTTCCGCGCAGCGAGCCGGGCCGCTGGGACGCCACCGTCGTGGTCACCCATTTCGCGCCCAGCCTGCGCAGCACCGACCCGCGCTACCCGGTCAACGGCGCCACCGCCAGTTTCTGCAACGCCTACGACGACATGATCGGGCGCTGCGACCTGTGGCTGCACGGACACCTGCACTGCCGGCATGACTACCTCGCGGAAAATTCCCGGGTCGTGTGCAATTCGCGCGGGCACGCCAGCAAGGGCGAGTCCGAGGACTTCCAGCCCCTGGGGGTGTGGGAGGTCTAGTCCGAGGTACCGCCGGGGGCGGGGCCCGCGCCCAGCTCCGACAGGTCCCAGCGCGGCTGGATGTCGAAGGCGTAGTCGCGGCTGGCCCGGGCCAGCCCGGCCTGCAGGCGCCGGCAGGCGGCGTAGGCGATCATCGGCCCGTTGTCGGTGCACCACTGCAAGGGCGGGTAGTGCACGCGCGCACCCAGCGCGGCGCAGGCCGCGTCGAGTTTTTCGCGCAGGCGCAGGTTCGCGCCCACGCCTCCGGCCACCACCAGGGTGCGCAGCCCGCTGCGGCGCAGCGCGGCCGCGGCCTTGGCCGCCAGCACATCGGTGATCGCCTCCTGGGTGGCGGCCGCCAGGTCCGCACGCGCCTGCCCGGGCGCGTCCTCGCCCAGCTGACGCACGCGGGTCAGCACCGCCGTCTTCAGCCCGGCGAAGGAAAAATCCAGATCCTCGGAATGCAGCTTCGGGCGCGGCAGATCGAAGACCCCCGCGCGCCCCGAGGCCGCCAGGCGCGCCAGCTCGGGCCCGCCCGGATAGCCCAGGCCGAGCAGCTTGGCCGATTTGTCGAAGGCCTCGCCAGCGGCGTCGTCCACGGTCTCGCCCAGCAGCTCGTAGCGGCCCAGCTCGCTGGCCTGCAGCAGCATGGTGTGCCCGCCCGAGACCAGCAGCGCGACAAAGGGAAAATCCAGCTCCGGCTGCGCCAGCAGCGGCGACAGCAGGTGCCCCTCCAGGTGGTGCACCCCCAGCAGCGGCAGGTCGGCGGCCATGGCCAGCGCCGCCGCCACGCCCGCGCCCACCAGCAGCGCGCCGGCCAGTCCGGGGCCTCGGGTGTAGGCGATGGCGTCCAGCTCGCGCAATTCCAGGCGCGCCTGCCCCAGCACCTCGTCCACCAGCGGCAGCACGCGCGCGATGTGGTCGCGCGAGGCCAGCTCCGGCACCACGCCGCCGTAGTCGCGATGCAGCGCGATCTGGGAATGCAGGGCCTGCCCCAGCAGCCCGTCGCGGCTGTCGTAGACCGCGATGCCGGTTTCGTCGCAGGAGGTTTCGATGCCCAGCACGCGCAGGCGCGGCGCTTCGGCAAGGGAGGGAGCAGCGTCGTACAAGGCGATTCAGGGGAAAATGTGTCCCCGACCTGGGCACGGCGCGGTGGATGGGTTATACTTTAAAGGTTTTTTCGTCGCATTGCACCCACGCACCGGGACTGGTCTCGATGCCCGGACAGGCCGGCGACGTCAAAGCCCCGGTCGGACTCGGCCGTCGCGGGGCGCAATTCCCGAACAAAGGTACCCGTCTGCAATGACAACGATTCGCGTTAAAGAGAACGAACCCTTCGACGTCGCGCTGCGCCGTTTCAAGCGCACGATCGAGAAGCTCGGTCTGCTGACCGACCTGCGCGCGCGCCAGTTCTACGAAAAGCCCACCGCCGAGCGCAAGCGCAAGAAGGCCGCCGCGGTCAAGCGTCACTACAAGCGCATCCGCAGCCACATGCTGCCCAAGCGCCTGTACTGAACCAGGTCCTTGCGGCAGCGCGCGCCCTGGCGCGCCCTGCCCACGCAGGAAGCGACACGACCGGCGCGCCGCGAGGCAGCGCCGGTTTCCATTGGTGGATCCCATGTCCCAGCTCAAGACCCGCATCCAGGACGACATGAAGGCGGCGATGCGCGCCAAGGACAGCGCCCGCCTGGGCACCATCCGCATGCTGCTGGCCGCCGTCAAGCAACGCGAGGTCGATGAGCGCATCGAACTCGACGACGCCGCCGTGCTCGCCGTGATCGAACGCATGATCAAGCAGCGCCGCGACGCCATCGGCCAGTTCGAGGCCGGCGGCCGCGCCGACCTGGCCGCCGCCGAGACCGCGGAAATCGCCGTGCTCGAGCCCTACATGCCGGCCCGCCTGGGCGGCGAGGCGCTGGACGCCGAGATCCGCGGCGCCATCGCCGAACTGGGCCTGGGCGCCCCGCAGGATCTGGGCAAGCTCATGCCCCTGCTCAAGACCCGCCTGGCCGGCCGCGCCGACATGGGCCAGGTCTCCGCGCGCGCCAAGGCGCTGCTGGCGGGCCGATAGAGCGCGTGCGCGGGCCCGCGGGCCCCGCGGGCCTCAGCCCTCGATGCGGGCGTAGGCCGAGTGGTTGTGGATGGACTCGAAGTTCTCGGCCTCCACCACGAAGGACGCGATGCGCGGCTCGGCGGCCACGCGGGCGGCCACGTCGCGCACCAGGTCCTCGACGAACTTGGGGTTGTCGTAGGCACGCTCGGTCACGTACTTCTCGTCGGGGCGCTTGAGCAGGCCCCAGATCTCGCAGGAGGCCTCTTCCTCGGCGATGCGGATCAGCTCCTCCAGCGCCATCGCCTCGCGCAGTTCCGCGCGGATGGTGATGTGCGAGCGCTGGTTGTGCGCGCCGTACTCCGAGATCTCCTTCGAGCAGGGGCACAGCGCCTTCACCGGCACCTGCACCACCGCGGTGACCTGCGTGCGGCCGTTCTCGATGCGCACGATCCACTCGGCCTCGTAGTCCATGCGGCTGGCCACGCGACTGACCGGGGCCAGCTTGCGCACGAACAGCACGAAGCGAAAGGCCAGGCGGCCGCTCCGGGCATCCAGGCGCTCCACCATGGCGCGCGCCATCTCGCCCAGGCTGGCGTGGTCCAGCGCGGTTTCCGCGGAGGCCTCGAGCAATTCCACGAAGCGCGACATGTGGGTGCCCTTGCGCTCGGCCGGCAGCGCCACGTCGGCGTCGACCCGGGCCACCGAGTGCTGCACGCCGCCGTCCCGGGTACGCAGGACCACCGGGTAGCGCAGGTCCTTGATGCCCACGCGCTGGATGGCCAGGCGGCGGTGGTCGAAGGAGCTCTGGACGTCGGGAATCGGTTCGTGGGGTTGGTTCATGATCGAGCCGGCAGGCTGGCGCCGGCCTGTGTCTGCGGTCCTCGAGGCCGTGCTCGCCCCCAAAGACCCATGGGAATACTCGGAATTATCGCGGCCCCGCGCGGAACCTGCACGAGCGCGCCGGGCCCGACCCGACCCCGCATGCCGCGGCCCCGCCCGGGCTCATGAATTCGCGGCCTCGCGCCGCGGCGAATCCGCCTGGCCCAGCAGGGAGCCGAAACGCTCGCGCATGCTGCGCAGCAGCCCGGCGGCATCCAGGCCGGCGGCGGCGTTCACATGGGCCGGGTCGCCATGCTCCAGCCAGCTGTCGGGCAGGCCCAGGTTGAGCACCGGAAGCTGCCAGCCCAGGCGCTGCAGTTCCTCCAGGCAGGCCGATCCGGCGCCGCCGCGCACGGCGCCCTCCTCCACCGTGACCAGGGCATCGTGGGTGGCGGCGACCTGCCGCAGCATGTCCAGGTCCAGCGGCTTGATGAAACGCATGTCCACCACCGTGGCGTCGAGTTCCTCGGCCGCCTTCAGCGCCGCGTGCAGCACCGGACCGAAGGCCAGGATGGCCAGGCGGCGCCCGGCGGGTGCCCGCCCCTGCCGGCGCAGCTGCGCGCGCCCGACTTCCAGCGTGGACAGGTCGGCGCGGTCCACCGTGGCGCCGATTCCCGCGCCGCGCGGATAGCGCACCGCGCTGGGGCCGTCGATGGCGAAGGCGGTGCTGAGCATGCGCCGGCATTCCAGCTCGTCGCTGGGGGCCATCAGCACCATGTCGGGCAGGCAGCGCAGCGCCGCGATGTCGTAGGCGCCGGTGTGCGTGGCCCCGTCGGCGCCGACCACGCCCGCGCGGTCGATGGCGAACACCACCGGCAGCTTCTGCAGCGCCACGTCGTGGATCACCTGGTCGTAGGCGCGTTGCAGGAAGGTCGAGTAGATGGCCACCACCGGGCGCAGGCCCTCGCAGGCCATGCCGGCGGCGAAGGTCACCGCGTGCTGCTCGGCGATGCCCACGTCGAAATAGCGCTGCGGGAAGCGCGCGGCGTACTCCACCATGCCCGAGCCCTCGCACATGGCCGGCGTCACGGCCATCAGGCGCGAATCCGCCTGCGCCATGTCGCACAGCCAGTGGCCGAAGACCTGCGCGAAGGTCGGGCGCGGCGGCACGGTCGGGGGCTTGATGCCCACGGCCGGGTCGAAGCGGCCCGGGCCGTGATAGGTGATGGGGTCGGCCTCGGCCAGCTTGTAGCCGTAGCCCTTGCGCGTGACCACGTGCAGCAGGCGCGGGCCGCTGCGCTCGCGCAGATTCTGCAGGGTCGGCACCAGCGCGTGCAGGTCGTGCCCGTCGATGGGGCCGAAGTACTCGACGCCGAACTCCTCGAACAGCGTGCCCGGCGCGACCAGGCCCTTGGCCTGTTCCTCCAGGCGCCGCGCCAGCGCCAGCAGCGGAGGAGGCGCCGCCTTGAGCACCTGCCTGGCCGCGTCGCGCGCGCTGGCGTAGAAGCGCCCCGACAACAGCCGCGCCAGGTAGCGGTTGAGCGCACCCACCGGCGCGGAGATCGACATGTCGTTGTCGTTCAGCACGATCAGCAGGTCGGCCTCCGGGTGCACCCCGGCGTTGTTCAGGGCCTCGAAGGCCATGCCCCCGGTCATCGCGCCGTCGCCGATCACCGCCACCACCTTGCGCCCCTCGCCCTTGGCCCGCGCCGCCAGCGCCTGGCCCAGCGCGGCCGAGATCGAGGTGGAGGAATGGGCCGTGCCGAAGGTGTCGTAGGGCGACTCATCGCGCCGCGGAAAGCCGGAGAGGCCGCCCCACTGGCGCAGCGTGCCCATGCGCTCGCGCCGCCCGGTGAGGATCTTGTGGGCGTAGGTCTGGTGACCCACGTCCCACACCAGGCGGTCGTGCGGGGTGTCGAACACGTAGTGCAGCGCCAGCGTGAGCTCCACCGTGCCCAGGTTGGACGACAGGTGCCCGCCGGTGCGCGCGACCGTCTCCAGCAGGAACTGGCGCAGCTCGCGCGCCAGCGCGGGAAGCTGCTCCGGCGCCAGGCGGCGCAGATCCCGCGGATCGTCGATGCCGTCCAGAAGGTTCATCAATGACTCCTGGCCACGACGCGCCGCGCCAGCTCGGCCAGGCGCGCCGAACGCTCCCTCGCCGGCGGCGGCAGCTCGCGCAGCGCCTGCAGCGCCTGCTCCAGCAGGCGCTGCGCATGATCGCGTGCCGGCTGCACGCCGAGCAGGCTGACGAAGGTGGCCTTGCCCTGCTCGGCGTCCTTGCCCGCCGTCTTGCCCAGCGTGGCCGAATCCACGCTGGCGTCGAGCACGTCGTCGACCACCTGGAAGGCCAGGCCGACGGCGTCCGCGTAGCGCCGCAGCGGGGCCTCGCAGGAAGCCGCCAGCGCCGGGTCGCGCTCGGCGGCGCAGGCCAGGCCCATCATCACGCTGGCGCGCAGCAGCGCGCCGGTCTTGCGCGCGTGCATGTCGCACAGCGCCTGCAGGTCGAGCCGGCGCCCGGTGGCGCCCAGGTCCAGCGCCTGACCTCCCGCCATGCCCAGCGCGCCCGCCGCGCCGGCCAGCAGCCCGCACAGGCGCGCCTGCAGCGCCGGCGCCAGCGCCGGGTCGGTGCTCAGCACCTCGAAGGCGCGGGTCTGCAGCGCATCGCCCGCGAGCAGCGCCATGGCCTCGCCGTAGCGCACGTGCACCGTGGGCTGGCCGCGACGCAGCACGTCGTTGTCCATGCAGGGCAGGTCGTCGTGCACCAGCGAGTAGGCATGCACCAGCTCGGCGGCGCAGGCGGCGGCGTCCAGGGCGGCCGCATCGGCGCCCAGGCACTCGCCGGTGGCCCACACCAGCAGGGGGCGCATGCGCTTGCCGCCCAGGGCGGCCGCGTAGTGCATGGCCTCGCCCAGCGGAGAACCGGGGCTGAGCCAGGCACCGGTGTGGCGCTCCACCAGCTCGCGCGCGCGCTCGGCGCGCTGCGCCGCCCACGCCTCGAAACTGGCCGCGTCGTCCGGCCGGCACGAGGCGGCGGGCTCAATCGTCGTCGCGTTCGCGCTCATCGGCCAGGGGCTTGAGTTCGTCGCCGTCGAGAATGCGCACCTGCTGCTCCACCGCCTGCAGCTGCTCGCGGCAATGGCGCAGCAGCTGCGAGCCGCGGGCGTAGGCCTTGAGCGTGTCGTCCAGGCTCATCTGCCCGGACTCCAGCTGCTGCACCAGCTGTTCCAGCTCCGAGCAGGCCTGCTCGTAGCTGGCCGGCTGCTGCTTGCGCGGGGTTGCGTTCATCGAGGAAATTCCGGCGGGTCGCTGCGTTCCCGCGGGCGCTTCGCGGCAAGGCCGGCGGCAGCTGGGGAAAGCTTCCATTTTATCCCCATGCCGTGTTCGGGGTCGGCCCGCGCCCGCGCAGCGGCGGGTCGGTCTACAATCGCCCCTCCCTTAGCCGTTTGATTTTCCAGGAGATTTCGAGCCCATCATGTCGGATTTGAGCCTGCCCAGCGTACATCTGGCCCCGAGCAAGACCCAGCTTCGCGTGGCGTCTTACTTCGACCCCGAGCTGTATGCCCAGGAGAAGCAGCTCATCTTCGATGCCGGCCCCCGCTATCTCGGGCATGAACTCTCCATGCCCGAGGTGGGCGACTACTACGCGCTGCCCCAGGAAGGCGAAGGCCGGGCCCTGGTGCGCTCGGCCTCCGGCGTGGAACTCGTGTCCAACGTGTGCCGCCACCGCCAGGCCGTCATGCTGCGCGGGCGCGGCAAGACCGGCCGCAACATCGTCTGCCCGCTGCACCGCTGGACCTACGACCTGCAGGGCCGCCTGATCGGCGCCCCGCACTTCGACCACGACCCCTGCCTGCACCTGCAGCGCTTCGAGGCGCCCCAGTCCTGGAACGGCCTGCTGTTCGAACGCAACGGCTTCGACGTCGGCCGGGCCCTGGCCGGCATGGTCAGCGCGCCCCAGCTCGATTTCAGCGGCTACGTGCTCGACCATGTCGAGCACCATGTCTGCGAGTACAACTGGAAGACCTTCATCGAGGTCTACCTCGAGGACTACCACGTCGCGCCCTTCCACCCGGGCCTGGGCCAGTTCGTCAGCTGCGACGACCTGCGCTGGCAGTTCGGCACCCACTACAGCGTGCAGACCGTGGGCGTGAACAACGCCCTCAAGCGCGCCGGCAGCAAGGTGTACGCGCGCTGGCACGACGAGCTGCTCAAGTTCCGCCAGGGCGTCCCGCCCGAGCAGGGCGCGATCTGGCTCACGCTGTACCCCAACCTGATGGTCGAGTGGTACCCCCATGTGCTGGTGGTCTCGGCGCTCTATCCGCAGGGCCCTCAGCGCACCCTCAACGTGGTGGAGTTCTACTACCCCGAGGAAATCGCCGCCTTCGAGCGCGAGTTCATCGAGGCCGAGCGTGCCGCCTACATGGAGACCTGCGTGGAGGACGACGACATCGCGCTGCGCATGGACGCCGGGCGACTGGCGCTGCTGCAGCGCGGCGACGACGAGTCCGGCCCCTACCAGTCGCCGATGGAGGACGGCATGCGCCACTTCCACCAGTGGTGGCGCGGTCGCATGGGCCTGCCCGAGTACGAGGCCTCGGCCTGAGCCCGGGCGCCATCCCTCAGCGCCCGCAGGCCCTCGCCCCGCTCCGTCCGCTCCGCTCCGCCCCGCCCCGCTCCTCGCCGCCATGACCGCCTCCACCATCGGCTCCAGCCCGGCCTTCCCCACCCCGCTGATCCGCGCGGAACAACTGCGTCAGCGCCTGCCCGAGGCCTTCGTGGTCGACTGCAGCCACGACCTGGCCGCCCCCGAGGCGGGGGCCCAGGCCTACGCCCAGGGCCACGTGCCGGGTGCCGTGCACATGCATCTCGACCGCGAACTGTCCGGCCCCGTGGGGCCGGGTACCGGGCGCCACCCCCTGCCCGCGCGCGACGCCCTGGCCGCGCGCCTGGCCGCGCTCGGGCTGCGTCGCGGCCAGCCCGTGGTGGCCTACGACCGCAACTTCTCCCCCTACGCTGCACGCCTGTGGTGGCTGCTGCGCTGGCTGGGGCACGAAGCCGTGGCCGTGCTGGACGGGGGCTGGCAGGCCTGGCTGGCCGCCGGCGGCGCGAGCGAGGCAGGCAGCGCCGGCACGCGCGCGGAAGGCGACTTCGCGGCTGCCGCGCAGCCCGCCATGCCCAGCATCGAGGTGGAGGCCCTGCTGGAGCAGGTGCTGCGCCAGGCGCCGGATCTGCTCGTGGTCGACGCGCGCTCGCCCGAGCGCTACGCCGGCGAAGGCGAGACCCTCGATCCGGTGGGCGGACACATTCCCGGCGCCCTGTGCCGGTTCTTCCGGGACAACCTGCAGCCCGACGGCCGCTTCCTGCCGGGCGCGCAGCTGCATGCGCAGTGGAGCGGCCTGCTCGCCGGGCGCGATCCGCGCCAGGTGGTCAGCCAATGCGGCTCGGGGGTCACGGCCTGCCACAACCTGCTGGCGCTGGAACTCGCCGGCCTCGGCGGCGCGCGCCTGTACCCGGGGTCGTGGAGCCAGTGGTGCTCCGACCCCCGGCGCCCGGTGGCGCGCGGCACCGCCCCCTGAGCACCCTCCGGCGGGCGAAGGCCCGCGCGAATACCAGGGGCGTAGCCGAGGTTGCCGCAGATCAATGCCCTGCGCCCGAGGCGCAGGCAGCATAATGGGCAAGCGCCCCGTCGGGCGCAGGAGGCAGGTCCCATCATGTACAAGAAGATCCTCGTTCCCCTGGACGGCTCGGCCACCGCGGCCAAGGCCATTGCTCCCGCCGTCGAATTCGCCCGCCAGTGCGGCAATCTGCCCGTGGTCGGAGCCACCGTCACCGATCCCTACCCCTACGCCGGCCTGGCCGACGCGGTGCCCATCACCGCCGACGAATACCGTGCCACCTCGCTGCGCGCGGCCGACGCCGCGCTGCAGCCGCTGGTGGACGCCTGCAAGGCCGCCGGCCTGGCCTGCGAATGCGTGATCTCGGAAGACCCGCACCCCTGGAAGGCCCTGCTGGAGGCCGCCGAGACCCGCGGCTGCGATCTCGTGGTCATGGCCTCGCACGGGCGCCGCGGCGTGCAGGCCGTGCTGCTGGGCAGCGAAACCCAGAAGCTGCTGACCCACTCGCGCCTGCCGGTGCTGGTGGTGCGCTAGTCGACACCCGCCGGCCGGCCGCGCCGCGACCTTGACGCCACGCAAACGGAGAGACGAATCATGTTCAAGCACATCCTGATCCCCACCGACGGCTCCGACATCGCCCAGCGCGCCATTCCGGTGGCCATCGAGCAGGCCAAGCTGCAGGGCGCGCGCATCACCGCCGTGTCGGTGATCGACCTGTACCCCTACATCGGCGCCATCGAAGTCATGCCCACCGGCATCGAGGGCTGGCAGGAAGCCATCCGCGCCCAGGCCGAGGCGGCCGTGCAGGCGGTGGCCGACGCGGCCCGTGCCGCCGGGGTCGAATGCAACACCGCGGTGCAGGAAGACACCCTCGCCTGGCGCGGCGCGCTGAGCGTGGCCGAACGCGAGAAGGCCGACCTGATCATCATGTCCTCCCACGGCCGCGGGGGCATCAGCTCCGCCCTGCTCGGCAGCCAGACCGCCCGCGTGCTCTCGCACAGCAAGATTCCGGTTCTCGTGGTGCGGTGACGGCCCCCTCCGTCGCCGGGCGCGAGCCCGGCTCCGTCCCCCCGAGGGGGACGCACCCCGCCTTGGGGCGGCCCTGCGGCGGGTGTGCTCTGGGCATTGGGGCGTCTTGCGGTGAAGGGAGACTTTCAGGCGGGATGGAGAGCCGCCTGCGGCGGCCTGAACGCCTGCGGCGGCTCTTGAGCTTGCGCGGCGAACCATCAACGCCTTCAGGGGTGAGCTCTTAGCGGCGGTGCTACCTGTTCAGGGCGTAGCGTTTCTGGGCGGGTGCCAACTGATTCCCGATGCGGGCATGGTCGCGGCTGGGCCGGCTTGCGGTCGGGCGCCATGCTGGTGGTGCGAGCGGGGGCTGGGGCGCGCGGGCGGGTGGCGTTCGGGGTGGCGAGCAGCGCAGGGGGGCAGGCGGCGCGCGCAGCGCGCTTCCAAGCTCATGCTTGCGGCAGCTGTCTGAGCGCAGCGCGGCAGCGCGAAGCGAGTTCTGCCGCACGCCTGCCTCCCGAGCAGCGCAAGCGCAGTCGGGCCCGCAGGGCCGACCACCCCGTCGCCGCCCGCCCGCGCGCCCCAGCCGCCGCTCGGTGCCCCCTGCGTCGCGGGGGGCGACCCCCGCTCCGTCCCCCCGAGGGGGACGCACCCCGCCTTGGGGCGGCCCCGCGGCGGGTGTGCTCTTGGCAGTGGGGCGTCGTGCGTGGAAGGGAGACTTTCTGGCGGGCGTGGTCCTGGCGGCGTAGTGTCGCGCGTGGGAGGAGACGTTCATGCGGGCTCGATGGGCGCCGGGGGGCCTTCGGCTCGTGGGCCATGCTGGTGGTGCGAGTGGGGGCTGCGGCGCGCGGGTGGGTGGCGTTCGGGGTGGCGAGCAGCGCAGGGGGGCAGGCGGCGCGCGCAGCGCGCTTCCAAGCTCATGCTTGCGGCAGCTGTCTGAGCGCAGCGCGGCAGCGCGTAGCGAGTTCTGCCGCACGCCTGCCTCCCGAGCAGCGCAAGCGCAGTCGGGCCCGCAGGGGCCGACCACCCCGTCGCCGCCCGCCCGCGCGCCGCAGCCGCCGCTC